>JBDSLT010000117.1:0-6288 GCA_039916265.1 Casimicrobiaceae bacterium
TCGCGGGCAAGGTGCTCGCGGTGAATCCGGCGATGACGCCGACGGAAGTCATCGCGCTGATCCGCAGCACCGCAGACAAGACGCCCGACGGCCGCCGCGCGCTCGTCAACCCGAAGAAGGCCGTGGACAGCGCGTCGCGCAAGGCCGCCTGATCCATCGCAGCCGCTGACGCCACCGCCCCCTGATCCGCCGACGGCGGGCGACGTCGTTCCGCCGGCGCGCGCGTGCGTTGACAATCAGACTCCCCGTGCTAGAGTGCCAAGCAAGTTTGCAACTTGCAAAGCGACTTGATGCACGCGGACGGAACGCTGACGGTGCTGGTGGTGAATGCGGACGCCCGGGGGAGGGCGTCGCTCGAGCGTTGCCTGGAGGATGACTACCGGGTGATGATGGCGGCCTCGGTCAGCGACGCCGCGGCGGTCATGGAACACGAAGCCGTGGACCTCTTGCTGTGCGATCAGCGGATGCCGCAGGTGAACGCCGTCGAGTTCTTTCGTCAGACGCGCATCTCGCATCCCGAGGCGATCCGCGTTCTCATCACCGGCGACACCGACCACAAGAACCTGATCCGGTCCATCAACGAAGCCGCCGTCTACCAGATCGTTCCCAAGCCGTGGCAGCCCGACCAGGTCCGGCTGCTGGTGAAGCGCGCGCTCGAAAGCCGCGAGCTGGCGCGCCGGCATCGTTACCTGTCCCGCGAGCTCAAGTTCGCCGACGCCGTGCTGCGCGATCAGAACAAGGACATGATGAAGCTGCTGCGGGACAGCTACGAGTTCGACAAGCTCGTGTTCGCGAGCGACCGCATGGTCGACGTGTGCAACCTCGCCCGCAAAGGCGCGGTGACCGACCTGCCGGTGCTCATCGAAGGCGAGACCGGCACGGGAAAGGAGCTCATGGCGCGCGCCGTGCACTTCTTCAGCCACCGCAAGGAGTTTCCTTTTCTCGCGCAGAACTGCGGCGCGCTGCCAGACGATCTGCTGCACTCCGAGCTGTTCGGCCATCGCCGCGGGGCGTTCACCGGCGCGATCAGCGATCGCCTGGGCCTCCTGCCGGCCGCCGACGGCGGCACGGTGTTCCTGGACGAAATCTCCGAAGTGTCCCCGTCGTTCCAGGTGAGCCTGTTGCGCTTCCTGCAGGAAGGCGAATGCAAGCCGCTCGGCACGCACCTCACGCGACATTGCAACGTTCGCGTCATCGCCGCGTCGAATCGACCGCTGAAGGCGCTGGTCGAGCAGAACAAGTTCCGCCGCGACCTCTACTATCGGCTGCGCGGCTTCGAGCTCCTGATCCCCCCGCTGCGCGACCGGCCCGAGGACATTCCCGTGCTGGCGGAGTACGTCGCCAAGAAGTACGCGGAATCGATCCGCCGGCGCATCGCCGGCATCTCGACCGACGTCATCGAGCGGCTCAAGACGCACACGTTCCCGGGCAACGTGCGCGAGCTCGAGAACGAGGTGCGGCGCATGGTCGCGCTCGCCGGCGACGGCGACTTCCTTTCGGTCCGCCACATGTCGCCCGAGTACGCGCGGCTCAACCGTCCCGAATCGCCCGTCGTGCAGACCGCGCTGCTCGGCGGCAAGGTGACGCTGAAGGAGAACGTGGAGACGCTCGAGAAGCACCTGGTCTCGCAGTCGCTGCTGCGCCACAAGTGGAACCACAGCCGCGCCGCACGCGAGCTCGGCATTTCGCGCGTCGGCCTCGCCAACAAGATCAGGCGCTACGAGCTCGACAAGCTGGGCGTCTAGGCCCTGAGGATTTCGCGCGCTCCGCCGTTCGATCGAAAGTATGTATCGACATGGAGGCTCGAGTGACACCGAAGACTTACGATTTTCCCTTTTCGCGCGTCTCGCCGCCGGCCACGCGCGGCGGCTTCCGGGACCTCGGCGTCACGCCGCTCGCGCGTGCGCTCGGTCTCACGCTCGAGCAGACCAACGGCCACTGGTGCAGCCGCTGCGAGGGCATCTGGTTCGGGTACACGCTCGAAGCGCAGTGCCCCGTATGCGGTAATCGGAAGGGTTGAGGCCCGCTCGCTGGAGAGTGGAAAGTTCGTTTGCATATTTCGCCTGACCGCAAAGCGACTATGCATCGGCGACGCGAGCGATTCCCGCTGTTCTTGCAAGGCAGCAATCCGCTAACGCATTGAGCATCAACGAATCGCGGCCGACCCTGTCGCGATGGCGCGCGAATTGCAACGGGTTCGGCCGAAACGCGCCCAAGTGCTGCGGCGCGTCCTACCTGTACCGATTCCCGGGTTTCGAATAATCCGCGTTGCAAGGAGGCGTGAAAATGGCGAATCTGCTTTGGCTCCAAGGAGGTGCATGTTCGGGGAACACGATGTCGTTCCTGAACGCTGAAGAGCCTTCCGCCTGCGATCTGGTCACCGACTTCGGCATCAACATCCTCTGGCACCCGTCGCTGGGCGTCGAGCTCGGCGACAACCTCCAGAAGATCCTGAAGGACTGCATCTCGGGCAAGATTGCGCTCGACATCTTCGTGTTCGAAGGCACGATCGTTACGGCGCCCAACGGCACCGGAGAGTGGAACCGCTTCGCGGGCAAGCCGATGCTGCAGTGGGCGAAGCAATTGGCCGACGCGGCGCAGTTCGTCGTCGCGGTCGGCGACTGCGCGACATGGGGCGGCATTCCCGCGACGGCGCCGAACCCGAGCGAGTCGCGCGGCCTGCAATTCCTGAAGCGTGAGCGCGGGGGCTTCCTCGGCGCCGGCTTCAAGTCGAAGGCGGGCCTGCCGGTCATCAACATTCCGGGCTGTCCGGCGCATCCTGACTGGATCACGCAGATCGTCGTCGCGGTGGCGACGGGCCGCGCGGGCGACATCGGCCTCGACGATTTCCAGCGGCCGAAGACCTTCTTCCAGAGCTTCACGCAAACCGGCTGCACGCGCAACATGCACTTCGCGTACAAGGTGTCGGCGACCGAGTTCGGCCAGCGCAAAGGCTGCCTCTTCTACGACCTCGGCTGCCGCGGTCCGATGACGCATTCGCCCTGCAACCGCATCCTGTGGAACCGGCAATCGTCGAAGACGCGCTCCGGGATGCCGTGCCTCGGCTGCACCGAGCCCGAGTTCCCGTTCCATGACCTCGCGCCAGGAACGTTGTTCAAGACGCAGACGGTGATGGGGGTGCCGAAGGATCTGCCGACCGGGATCGACAAGAAGGGCTACATCGCGCTGACGGGTGCGGCGAAGAACGCCGCGCCGGCGTGGGCCGAGCAAGACATCTTCGTAGTTTGACAACGGCTCCCGAGGAGACACCATCATGGCAGTCCAGACACTCGACATTTCCCCGGTCGGCCGCGTCGAAGGCGATCTCGACGTCCGCGTCGATATCGACAACGGCGTCGTCACCAATGCGTGGACGTCGGCGGAGCTGTTTCGCGGCTTCGAGATCATCCTGCGCGACAAGGATCCCCAGGCGGGGCTGGTCGTGACGCCGCGCGCGTGCGGCATCTGCGGCGCATCGCACCTGACCTGCGCCGCGTGGGCGCTCGACACCGCCTGGCAGACCGAAGTGCCGCGCAATGCAATCCTGGCGCGCAACCTCGGGCAGATCACCGAGAGCCTGCAAAGCCAGCCGCGGTATTTCTATGGCCTGTACGCGATCGACATGACCAACAAGAAGTATCGCGGCAGCAAGTACTACGAGGAGGCGGTCAAGCGCTTCGCGCCTTTCACCGGCCGGTCGTACGAGATCGGCGTCACCATCTCCGGCAAGCCCGTCGAAATCTATGCGCTGCTTGGCGGGCAGTGGCCGCACTCGAGCTACATGGTCCCGGGCGGCGTGATGTGCGCGCCGACGCTGACCGACGTCACGCGCGCATGGTCGATCCTCGAGTATTACAAGAACAACTGGCTCGAACCGGTCTGGCTGGGCTGCACGCTGGAGCGCTACGAGCAGATCAAGACGTACGACGATTTCATGGCCTGGCTCGACGAGAGTCCCGCGCACGCCAATTCGGACCTGGGTTTCTACTGGCGCATGGGCCTCGATGTGGGGCTCGACAAATACGGCGGCGGCGTCGGCAGGTACCTGTCGTGGGGCTACCTCCCGCACGAGGACAAGTATCAGAAGCCGACCGTTGACGCTCGCAACAAAGCGCTGATCATGAAGAGCGGCGTGTACGACGGCGCGACCGACACCCACGTGCTGATGGACCAGAAGTTCGCCCGCGAGAACGTCACCCATGCCTGGTATGACGAGAGCAACGCCGATCAGCATCCATATGACCGGACGACCAAGGCCGTCAACAAGAACACCGCAGACTTCAACGGCAAGTATTCGTGGGCAACCGCCGTGTCGCACGTCGAATCGGGACGCCTGGAAGCCGGCCCGTTCGCGCGGCAAATGGTCGCCGGCGGGAAACATGGCGAGGACTGGCAGCACTACGATGGGCTGATCCTGGACATGTACAAGAAGATGGGCGGGCCGAGCTTGCATCTGCGCCAGATCGCGCGCATGCACGAGACGGGCAAGCTCTACCGCCAGGCCGAGCGTTGCCTGAAGGAATTCCGCCTCAATGATCCGTGGTATATAAAACCCACGGAGCGCGACGGTCGCGGCTGGGGCGCCACCGAGGCGATTCGCGGCGCGCTGTGCCATTGGATCGAGGTGAAGGACGGCAAGATCAAGAATTATCAGATCGTCGCCCCGACGACGTGGAACGTGGGACCGCGCGACAGCAAAGGCGTGCGGGGACCGATCGAAGAAGCCTTGATGGGCGCGCCGATCGCCGATCCGAGCGACCCGGTAGAGGTGGGCCACGTGGCGCGTTCGTTCGATTCATGTCTGGTGTGCACGGTGCACGCGCACGACGCGAAAAGCGGCAAGGAACTGGCGCGGTTTCGCACTGCCTGATCTGTTGCGGCCTCGGGGCCGTCGCTCGGCGGCCCGGTCGCAACGATCGAAGGAGGAGGGGTGCATGTCGACAGGCCCTCTGCAAAGGCGGCGGCGAGGAGCACTCGCGTGACAAACGAACAGGAAAACGTTTTGCGGGCGCGCCTCGCCCGGATGATGGTGGACGGTCTCGTCACGAAGACGGAGCCGTTTCCGGAAACCGACCGCGAGTTCGGCAAGCTGCTCGACCAGTTGCGCGAGGTGCCCGAGGAAGACCTCGAGCGCAAGCTCGTCATCTCGGGCTTCGTCGACAAGCCCTACGGGCCGGACCAGATGCGCTGCCAGGAGTGCATGTACTACCTCGTGCATCGCAAGTGGTGCGACTTGCCCGAGCTCGCCGTTCCGGTCGAGCCGAACTGGTGGTGCCGGCTGTGGAGGATCTAGCCGCTGGCTGACGACGCGCTCCGATCGCGGATCGACGCGCTGCTCGCAGGCGGCCTCGAGACGCAGTGGCGCGAGCGTGCCTGTTCGAGCGAGGACGTCGCCGCCGTGATCGCGCGTTTGCACGCGGTCCCCGCGGACGACCTGGACGCCAGGCTGGCCGTTGCCGGGTTTACGCGGCAGCCCTACGATGCCGACGGTATCTCGCAGAGCTGCGAGACCTGCATGTATTACCTGCGTCACCGCAGATTCTGCGAATTGCCCGCGCTTGCGCTGCCGGTGGAGGCGCAATGGTCGTGCAGGCTCTGGCGAATCTGACGCTTCGGATGGCGACCTTGCTCACGATCATCGGCTGCGGCAACACCAATCGTAGCGACGACGGCGTCGGCGTGTTCGTCGCGCAGGCGCTCGCCCGCGGCCTCGCGGCATCTCCGCGCCGCGACGTGCAGGTGTTCGATGCGGGTACCGGCGGCGTCGACGTCATGTTCAAGGCGCGCGGCAGCGACGAGCTCGTGATCGTCGACGCGTGCCGCAGCGGCTCCGATCCGGGCAGCGTCTTCGAGGTCCCCGGGGAGGAACTGGAGGCGAGCTACACGCCGGCGTACAGCCTGCACGACTTCCGCTGGGACCACGCGATCGCCGCGGGGCGCAAGATCTTCGCCGGCGAATTTCCGTCGCGGGTTCATGTCTACCTGATCGAGGCGCAGGACCTCGGCCTTGGCCTGACGCTGTCGGCGCCGGTGCGCGCCTCGGCCGAGCGCGTGATCATCCGGCTGCGCGAGCGCATCGATGCCTACACCGCCTGACGCGGCGGCCTCGACGCGCCCCGCGACGGTCACGATCGCTGCGGCGAACATCTATCTCGCGCGCGAGATCTACGACACCTACTTCGGGGGTGCCGCCGCCGTTGCGCTTCTCGCACGCGACGGCAAGCTGCTCGTGATGCCGCTCGTCGCCGACTCCGCGGGCGGCACACTGCTCAAGATACGCAATCGCCA
>JBDSLT010000118.1:0-7365 GCA_039916265.1 Casimicrobiaceae bacterium
TCGCTGTTCATGACGCAGCCGGCGGTGACCTCGCAGATCCGCCAGCTCGAGGAGCACTATGGCGCGCGCCTGTTCGACCGGGCGCAGGGGGGCATCCTGCTCACCGACGCCGGCACCATCGCGTTCGAGTATGCCGAACGGATCCTGGCGCTGTCCGCGGAACTCGACACCCGGCTGAAGGAACTCGACGGCCAGGTAGCCGGGCCCCTGCTCATCGGCGCGAGCACGACCATCGCCGAGTTCCTGCTGCCGCAGATCCTCGGCGAGTTCAAGGCCTGCCATCCGGCGATCGTTCCCAGGCTGTTCGTCGCAAATTCCGAGGCCGTGCAGGGCCGCACCGCCGAGCGCAGCCTGGACCTCGGCTTCATCGAAGGGGATTCCCACCTTCCTTCGCTGGTGACCGAGTTCTGCTGCGAGGACGAACTGCGGGTCACCTGCGCGCCTGGCCATCCACTGGCCAGGCTGCAGTGCGCGACGCCGGAGTCGCTGACGCAGCACGCCTACGCGAGTCGCGAAATGGGCTCGGGCACACGCGAGGTCATCGATCACTATCTGCAAAAGGCGGGGGTCGCTCCGGACTTGCTGCAGGTCGTGGTGGAGCTCGGCAGCCCGGAAGCGCTGAAGGGGCTGGTGGCCACAGGCGTGGCCTTCGCCATCATGTCGCGAGCGACCGTGGTCCAGCAGATCCGTCTCGGCGACCTGGTGCAGGTGCCGCTCGCGCCGCGGCTGATCCGCAATCTGGCGGTGGTTTATCCCAAGGAGCGATTCCAGTCGCGACTGGTCAAGGGCTTCGTGCAGTTCGCGAAGGAGCGCCTGGCGGCGATGCAGCCCGTTGACCCCCGTGCCGCGGACAGCTAGTCGAGCGAGGCGTAGTACTCGCGCAGGATTTCCAGCACCTCGGGACGGCTGAATTCCGGTGGCACCGGCGCACCCTCCGACAGCCAGGTGCGCAACTGCGTGCCGGACACCTGCAGGCGGTCCTTGTCCTCGTGCGGGCAGGTGCGGCCCGAGGCCATGCCGCCGCAGCGGTAGCAAAAGAACGCGACGTCCATCTTCAGCGGCTGTGTCGCGAGCGCATCGCGCGGTATGTCGTCGAAGACGTGATGCGCGTCGAACGGGCCGTAGTACTTGCCCACGCCCGCATGGTCGCGCCCGATGATCTGATGCGAGCAGCCGTAGTTCTGACGAAACACCGCGTGCAGCAGCGCCTCCCGCGGACCGGCGTAGCGCATATCCAGCGGGTAGCCCGCCTGAACCACGCTGTCCGAACGGAAGTACTTTTCGATCAGCACCGCGATCGCGCGCGTGCGCACCTCGGCCGGGATGTCTCCCGGCTTGAGGTTGCCGAGCAGCGAATGGATCAGCACGCCGTCGCAGACTTCGATCGCCACCTTGGCGAGGTATTCGTGCGAGCGGTGCATGGGATTGCGGGTCTGGAACGCAGCCACGCGCGACCAGCCGAGGTGCTCGAAGGCGGCGCGTGTTTCGGCGGGCGTCATGAAAAGCGCGCCGTACTTCGCCTTGAAACCGCCATCGGAGAGAACGCGCAGCGGGCCGGCGAGGTTCACCTCGCCCTGCTGCATGACCATCTTGACTCCCGGATGCTCGGGATCGGCGGTGCCGAACACCGTCATGCATTCGTGCGCCTTGTCGATGGCGTATTGCTCCGTCACCGTCATCGTGGCGAGCGGCGCACCGTCGTCGGGGTCGACCAGTGCGATGTCACCGCCGGTCGCAAGGGCGCGGGCGCTCTCCGTGCCAGCCGACAGCGTGATGGGGATCGGCCAGAACAGTCCGTTCGCCGTGCGGTAGCCGTCGCAGACCCCCTGCCAGTCGGCGCGCGACATGAAGCCATCGAGCGGCGTAAAGCCGCCGATGCCAAGCATGATCAGGTCGCCCTTCTCACGCGGGGTCACCTTGAGTGCGGGCAGCGTCCGCGCGCGAGCCAGTTCGGCCGCAAGCGGCTCCCCGGTTAGCATCAGGGGCTTGAGCGAGCCCCCGCCATGGGGCGGAACCAGGTTGGACATGACAGTGGTGGCAAGGGAGACAGTGCGCATTGTCGGCAGATAACGCCCACTGCGCAAAACCGTTGTGCGAATGCGCGGATAAGCGCAATTGATGCCGCCGCGGGGCGGACCCGTTTCCGGCCGATGCCACGGCGCCCACCGCCGACCGGCTCGACCGCTGGCTGCCGCGCGAATTCGATTTCCGATAACATCGTCGTTGCCCACGATTGCCCAAACTCCTTCCTCGAATTGCGCGGCGGGTTCTCCAAGCCCCCGCACCTTTCCTCCTTGCAAGTGGACCCATGGACCCTGAAGACTTGAAAACCTGGCGCATGGCGCTGCGACGCGAGCTCATTGCCCGGCGCGTGGCTGCAAGCGCCGACGAACACGCCCGGTGGAGCGCCGCCGTCGATGATCGGGTCGAGCGGCTGCTGCAACAACTGTCCGGCCGCGTGATCGCGTTCTGCTGGCCCTACCAGGCAGAATACGACGCGCGCGCGGTCGTCCTTGGATTCCTCGCGCGCGGCGCAACGGCCGCGCTGCCGGTCGTGGTCGCCCCGCGGACGCCTCTGATCTTCAGGAAGTGGGACTCGACGACGCCGATGACGGCCGGGGTCTACGATATCCCGATCCCGGTCGACTCCGAGGAAGTTACGCCGGACGTCGCGCTCATCGCGGTGTGCGGCTTCGACGAACAGGGCTATCGTCTGGGCTACGGAGCCGGATTCTTCGATCGAACGCTGGCGTCCATGCCGGTCCGCCCGGTCGTCGTCGGCGTCGGCTTCGAGCTTTCGCGAATACCGACCATCCATCCGCAACGCCACGACATTCCGCTCGACTTCGTCGTGACGGAAGCGGGGGCGTTCCGGCGCGAATCAGGCGGCCTTGCCATGGCCGAGCGGCCGGCAAGCGTCGTCGCGCTTCGATCGCCAACCAAAAAAGCCTGAGCGGCGGTCGCCACGCGGCGACCGCCGTCAGAGGAACAGGTCGGGCAGCAGGTCGGCGTCGGCGACGCCGGGAGGGTTGTAGCGCGACAGGTCGCTGATGCCGGCGGCGCGCAGCGCTTCTTCGTCGAGAAAGAAGTTGCCCGTGGTGCTGCGCGAATCGCGCGTCAGGATCGCGTGCGCGGCGTCGGCCATGATGTGGGGCGCGCGCGTGCGCGCGCGCTCGGCGGCGCCGATCGTCGGAATCGCCCGCAGCGCCGCGGTGTCGATGATGGTACGCGGCCACAGCGCATTGACGGCAACGCCGACGTCGCGGAACTCGCCCGCCATGCCGAGCACGCACAGGCTCATCCCGTACTTCGACGTCGTGTAAGCGACGTGGGGCGCGAACCAGCGCTCGTCCATGTCGAGCGGCGGCGAGATCATCAGCACGTGCGGGTTCGCGGCGCGCTTCAGGTGCGGAACGCATTTCTGCGTGCACAGGAAGGTCCCGCGCGCGTTGACCTGCTGCATCAGGTCGTAGCGCTTCATCGGCGTGTCGAGCGTGCCGGTCAGGCTGATCGCGCTGGCGTTGTTGACGAGGATGTCGAGGCCGCCGAAGGCCGCGACGGCTTTCTCGACCGCCGCTTCCACCTGCGCTTCGTCGCGGATGTCGACGGCAAGCGGCAGAGCGCGCCCGCCGGCGGCCTCGACCTCGCCGGCGGCGGTGTAGATGGTGCCCGGCAGCTTCGGATGCGGATCGGTGGTCTTGGCGGCGATCGCCACGTTGGCACCGTCGCGCGCGGCGCGCAGCGCGATGGCGAGGCCGATGCCGCGGCTCGCGCCGGTGATGAACAGCGTCTTGCCCGCGAGCGAACCCGCGGCCGTCAGATGGCCCCCTCGTGTCGCATTCGCGCGATCGCCGTCTCGTCGTAGCCGAGCTCGCGCAGGATCGCGTCGGAGTGCTCGCCAAGCGCCGGGACAGGATCCATGCGCGGCGTGACGTCGTGCGGCATCGCCGGCGGCAGCAGCGCGGGGATGGGGCCGGCGGGCGAGCCGACCTTCGTCCAGCGGCCGCGCGCCGCGAGCTGCGCGTGATCCCACACCTCGCGCATGTCGTTCATCCGCGCGTTGGCGATGCCGGCGGCGTCGAGCCGCGCGACGACTTCGCCGGCGGTCAGCGAGGAAAAGGTGTCGACGATGATCGCCCCCAGCTCGCTGCGCGCCGCGGTGCGGCGCGAGTTCGACGCAAAGCGGGGATCGGTGGCAAGCGCGGGATCGCGCAGCACCTCGCTACAGAACACTGCCCATTCGCGCTCATTCTGAAGGCCGAGCATCACGATCTTGCCGTCGCCTGCGGCGAACGGGCCGTAAGGAAAGATCGTCGCGTGCGCGGCGCCGGTGCGCGGCGGCGGCGGCGCGCCATCGTAGGCGTAGTAGAACGGATAACTCATCCATTCGATCATCGTTTCGAGCATCGAGACGTCGATGCGCGAACCGCGGCCGGTCTTGCCGCGCGCGATCAGCGCGGCGAGCACGCTGCTGTACGCGTACATGCCCGCGGAGATGTCGGCGATCGAGCAGCCGGCCTTCGCCGGCTCGTCGCGCGTGCCGGTGATCGACAGGAAGCCCGATTCGCTCTGGATGAGGAGGTCGTAGGCCTTCTTGTCGCGATACGGCCCGGAATCGCCGTAGCCGGAGATGTCGCAAACGATGAGCCGCGGATGCGCGGGCGACAGCGTCTCGTACGACAGCCCGAGACGCGCCGCTGCGCCGGGCGCGAGGTTCTGCACCAGCACGTCGGCCTTGGCGAGAAGGCGCGTCAGGATCGCCTGCGCTTCCGGGTGCTTGACGTCGAGCGTCAGGCTTTCCTTCGAGCGATTGGCCCACACGAAATGCGACGCGAGCCCGTTCACCCGTTCGTCGTAGCTGCGCGCGAAATCGCCGGCGCCCGGTCGCTCGATCTTGATCACCCGTGCACCGAGGTCGGCCAGTTGCCGCGTGCAGAACGGGCCGGCGACCGCGTGCTCCAGCGTGACGACGACGATGTCCTGCAACGGCCGGGATGGGGACGTCTCGGTCACGATCAGAACGAGCGCGGCAGGCCGAGCACATGCTCGGCGATGTACGAATAGATGAGATTGGTCGAGATCGGCGCCACCTGGTAGAGCCGCGTCTCGCGGAACTTGCGCTCGATGTCGTACTCGGTGGCGAAGCCGAAACCGCCGTGCGTCTGCAGGCAGGCGTTCGCTGCTTCCCACGACGCCTTCGCCGCGAGGTACTTCGCCATGTTGGCCTCCGCGCCGCAGGGCTTGTGCGCGTCGAACAGCGCGCAGGCGCGAAAGCGCATCAGGTTGGCCGCCTCCACTTCCATGTACGCGTCGGCGATCGGAAACTGCACGCCCTGGTTCCTGCCGATCGGGCGGTCGAAGACAACGCGCTCGTTCGCGTACTTTGCCGCGCGCCCGATGAACCAGTAGCCGTCGCCGATGCACTCGGCGGCGATCAGCGTGCGCTCGGCGTTCAGGCCGTCGAGGATGTACTTGAAGCCCCTGCCTTCCTCGCCGATGAGGCTCTCGGCAGGTATCGCGAGGTCGTCGAAGAACAGCTCGTTGGTCTCGTGATTCACCATGTTGGGGATCGGCCGCACGGTGAGGCCCTTGCCGATCGCATCGTGCAGGTCGACAAGGAAGATCGACATGCCGTCGGACTTGCGCTTGACCTCGGCGAGCGGCGTCGTGCGCGCGAGCAGGATCATGAGGTCCGAGTGCTGGATGCGCGAGATCCATACCTTCTGGCCGTTGATGACGTAGCGGTCACTTTTTCTCACCGCCATCGTCTTGAGCTTCGTGGTGTCGGTGCCGGTGCCGGGCTCCGTGACGCCCATCGACTGGAGTCGCAACTCGCCGGCGGCGATCGGCGGCAGGTATTTCTTCTTCTGCGCGTCGGAGCCGTGCCGCAGGAGCGTGCCCATGTTGTACATCTGCCCGTGGCACGCGCCCGCGTTCCCGCCGCAGCGGTTGATTTCCTCCATGATGACCGACGCCTCGGCGAGGCCGAGCCCCGAGCCGCCGTACGTCTGCGGAATCAGCGCCGCGAGCCAACCCGCCCTCGTCAGCGCATCGACGAATGCCTCGGGATAGCCGCGCGCCTCGTCGATCCTGCGGAAATACTCGTCGGGAAACCCGGCGCACAGCGCGCGTACGCCGTCGCGGATGTCCTGGTAGTCGTCGGCGGCGGGATTCATCGCGTACGGCTAGCCGAAGCGCGCCGTGGCGTCCATGCATAGGAAACCGTCGCCGCCTTCGATCCAGAGCTGCGCGCCCGTGCCGTCTGCCGAAGGCTGGCCGCACACGAAAAACGGCGCGACGTTGAACACCGGCCGCATCGCGCGGAACTCGAAATGCGCGACGACCGCCTGCGGCTGCTCGCGCAGCAGCAGGTCGAGCAGCAGCGTCGCCAGCAGCGGCCCGTGGACGATCAATCCCGGGTAGCCTTCGACCGTCGTCGCGTAGGGGTGGTCGTAGTGGATGCGGTGGCTGTTGTACGTCAGCGCCGAATAGCGGAACAGCAGCACGGGATCGGGATGGACTTCACGGCGCCACGCGCTCTGCGCAGGCATGGCGCGTGGCGCCGGCGGGACGTCGCCCGGTTGCGCCAGCTCGCGATAGACGATGTCGTGCTCGTCGGTCAGCGCCGCGCCTTGCGGGCCGGTGATCTCGTGACTCACCTTGACGAATACGAGCGTTCCGCTGCGGCCTTCCTTGACCGTCACGTCGACGATGCGCGACGTTCGGGCAATGGTGTCGCCGATACGCAGCGGGGCGAAAAACGTCATGCGGCTGCCCGCCCACATGCGGCGCGGCAACGCCACCGGCGGCAGGAAGCCGCCCCGCCGCGGATGGCCGTCGGCGCCGACGTCGCCCATCGCGCTCATTGCCAGAAAATACTGCCAATGCCAGGGTGGAGGCAGCGGATCGCCCGGCTCGAAGCGACGCGCGACATCGAGCGTGGCGGCGAGCGCTCGCGCCGGCGCGGCCGCGACGACATCCACCGCCGTCTCGGTCCGCCCGATCCAGCCGCGAAGCGCTTCGTAGGGGAGGGATGCCGTGTTCACGCGAAACGCCCAATCATTCGAAAGCAATCGCCGTTATTCGGCGACTCTGCCGCCCCACTCGCCGCGCCGGGCGCCTAACGCGCCGGAAGCGGCGGCAGCGAGCCGCGAATCACCCGCGCTCCGAAGATCGCGAGACCTGCCTTGATCGCCCCGACGCGTCTGACGTAGGCCGCGAGGAACTCCTCGGGCAAACAAGGCGCGATAGCGCGCGCGATCTCGTCGCACACCCGGTCGTCCAGCGGATAGGACTCGAGCTCGTCGCTGGTCAGGCCGGCGATGTTGCGCTCGACGAACTTCCCTGACCAGGGATTGCGGACGA
>JBDSLT010000119.1:0-15282 GCA_039916265.1 Casimicrobiaceae bacterium
TTCTGGTCGGCCAGCAACCAGCCGAGCGTCCAGTACACGGTGACGGGGACGGCGCTCAGCACGCCGCAACTCGTTCCGGGAACGACGTACTACTTCAACATGCGCAATTACAGCCCGTTCCTGGGCGGCGGCGCGGGCGGCAACAGTTGCGCCGGCTCGACCTGCAACGCCATCGTCACGGTGACGACGCCGTTATGACCGTGGCTCGGGCGGGTCGTCTCCCGCGATAGCGTCCTGCAATTCATCGCAGCGCTCGAGCCCCGTCGCGACGGGGCTCGAACGTTTTGGAAGGAACCTTGATCGAATGCGCACTATCCTCGCCGGCGCGCTCGCCGCGCTCATGCTCTCGACGCCTGTTGCGCTTGCGCAAGGCCAGCCCGGCGACACCGTGCTGGTCGAGCTTTCCGGCGTCAAGCTCCTCAGGAGCGAATACGACGCGGAGCTCCTGAAACTGCCGTCGAACGTTCGCGCCGGGTTCGCGAACAGCCCGCAACGCGTCAACGACCTGCTGACGCGGCTGATCGTGCAGAAGGTACTGGCGGCGCAGGCGCAGGAGCGCAAGCTCGCCGAGCAGCCCGCGTACGCGGCGCGACTGCGCATCGAGAGGGAGCGCCTGCTGGCGCAGCTCCGCGTCGCCGACATCGAGGAACAGGCCGGCCGGGACTTCGACGCGCGCAAGCCGCAGTTCGAGGCGCGTGCACGCGAGCTCTACGTCGTCGACCGCAAGAAGTACGAGACGCCCGAGCGTGTCACCGCCTCGCACATCCTTTTCGATCTGCGCAAGCACACGAAGGACGAGGGCGAGAAGCTCGCGCGCGACGCGCGCGCCAAGGCGCTTGCCGGCGCGGACTTCAACCAGCTCGCCAAGGAGCTCTCCGAGGATCCGTCCGCGGCGATGAACGCCGGCCGCATCGAGAGTTTTGCGCGCGCCGACATGGACGCCGCGTTCTCGAGCGCCGCTTTCTCGCTTGCGAAGCCCGGCGACGTCAGCGAGCCCGTGCTGTCGCAGTTCGGGTGGCACATCATCAAGCTGGAGGAGCACAAGGCGGCCGGCGTTCGCAGCTACGAGGAGGTGAGGGAGGTGATCATCGGCGATGCGCGCAAGAAGTACATCGACGAGCGGCGCGACGCTGTCATCAACGCCATCCGCGGCGATCCTTCGATGCAGGTCAACCAGCCCGCGGTCGACGCGCTCGTCGTCCGCGTCGATCCCGAGCTCGTCAAGCGGCTTTCGGACGAGGCGGCGAAGACGCGGCCCGCGGGCGCCGCGCCGCCGAAATAGCGCGTGGACGGTGCCGCGCGGGCGGGAACGCGCAACCGCGCGCTCGCGCGCAACTTCTTCCGCCGCGAGCTCACGAACCGCTATCTCGGCAGCATCAGCGGCCTCGCGTGGGCGCTCGTCCATCCGCTCGCGCTGCTCGCCGTCTATCATTTCGTGTTCACGACGGTGTTCCGCGCCACCGGATTCGCCGGCCAGAGCTTTCTCGCTTTCGTCGCTGTCGCGCTCTGGCCCTGGCTCGCCGCGCAGGAAGCGCTGCAGCGCGGCACCGTGAGCCTCGGCAGCTATGCGGGACTGATCCGCAAGGTGGCCTTTCCGCACGAGATCGTCGTCTACGCCTCGGTGGCGGCGACACTTGCGCTGCAGTTCACGGGCTATCTCGCCGTGCTCGTCGTCCTGCGCGTGGCCGGCGAGCCGATCCACCTCGAGGGACTGGTCGTCGCGATCCCGTTGTGGTGCATCCTCGCGATTGGCGTCACCGGCCTCGCGCTCCTGCTGTCGGCGTTGCAGGTCTTCGTGCGCGACGTCGAGCACGTGCTGATGCCGCTGCTGATGATCCTCATGTACCTGACGCCGATCCTCTATCCGCTGACGCTCGTTCCCGAGAGTCTGCGTCCCTGGGTCAGGCTCAATCCTTTCGGGTGGCTGGTCGGGCGGCTGCGCGACGCGCTGCTCGACGGCCGGTTGGCGATGCATTGGACCGACGCGATCGCGGCACTGATCGCGGTTGCGGTGCTCCTCGCAGGGCTGGCGGTGTTTCGTCGGCTGTCGCCGCACTTCGAGGACTTCGTCGGATGAGCGCCGGTGCGCCGCTGCTGCGGCTCGAAGGCGTCGGCAAGGACTACGCGAAGATCGAGTCGCGCGGCGGCCGGCTGCGGCTCGTCGCCGATCTCCTGCGGGGCCGCGGCGCGCGCCACGTTTTTCGCGCGCTCGACGGCGTGTCCATTGAAATGCGCCGCGGCGAGTCGCTCGGCGTGATTGGCGAGAACGGCGCCGGCAAGTCGACCCTGCTCAAGATCATCGCCGGCGTGGTCAAGCCGACGCGCGGCACCGTGGCGGTGAACGGTCGCGTCGGCGCGCTGCTCGAGCTTGGTTCGGGCTTTCATCCCGATTACACGGGCACCGCGAACATCGATCTCGCGGCGGCGTTGCTGGGATTGTCTCCGGCGGAAATCGACGCGAAACGTGAGGAGATCATCGCCTTCGCCGACCTTGGCGGCCACATCGACGACCCGATCAAGAACTACTCGTCGGGCATGGTCGTGCGACTGGGCTTCGCGGTCGCGACCGCGCTCACGCCCGACGTGCTGATCACCGACGAAGTGCTGGCGGTGGGCGACGAATCGTTCCAGAAGAAGTGCATCGCATGGATGGAACGCTACCTGGCCGACGGCGGCACGCTCCTGCTGTGCTCGCACGGCATGTACCACGTCCAGAAGCTTTGCAGCAATGCGCTCTGGCTGAAGGACGGCGAGGTCGCGCGCTATGGCGCGTCGGCAGACGTCACGCAGGCGTATCTCGCGTACCACGAGGAGAAGAGCGCGGGCGGGAAGGCGCCGGCGTCGCCGCTTGCGGCAGCGGCGGCAGGCATCTATGCGGTGACGTCGCTCGCGCTGACGCCTGCCGATACCATCGCGCAGGGCGCATCGCTGTCGGTGGAAGGCGAAGTGTTCACGCCCGACGGGCGCGTGCCGGTGGTGCTGGTCGGTATCGTGCGCGCCGACGGCACGCCGGTCTACGGCGTGGCCACCGACATGGAAGGCCGCCCGCCCGTGCGTATCGGCAGCGACCGCTTCGCCTTCTCGATGGTGCTGCCCGAGCTCGCGCTCCTTCCCGGCAAGTATCTGGTTCGCGCGCACGCGCTCGATCCCGAGGGAGTGCGCCTGTTCGATCACGTCGAGCGCGAGATCGTCGTGACCGGGCAGACACGCGAGCTCGGCCTCGTCCGTCTGGCGCATCGATGGAATCATGCGGAATGAGTGCGCCGGGCCGTTTCGGCGAGTTGCGAACGAGCGTGCAGCGCGAGGCCTTGCCATGACCGCACCCCTCGAATTCACTGGCGAGCGCTTCGTGCCGGGCCTCGACGGCGAGATCGCGCACGAGCATTGGCATCGCTACGCCTTCGCGCGGCGCTTCGTCGCGGGAAGGCGCGTGGCCGACGTCGCCTGCGGCGAAGGTTATGGCAGCGCGCTGCTGGCGGCGTCCGCCGGCAGCGTCGTCGGCATCGATGTCGACGCCGCGTCGATCGCCCACGCGGTCAAGGCGTACGGTACGACGCCGAAGCTACGCTTTGTCGAGGGCACGGCCAGCGCGCTGCCCCTCGCCGATGCCTGCGTCGACGCCGTCGTGTCCTTCGAAACCGTCGAGCATCTCGCCGCCGCAGACCAACCGCGGATGATCGCGGAATTTGCGAGGGTGCTCGCACCCGGCGGTCTGCTGGTGCTTTCGTCTCCCAACCGGCCCGAGTATTCGGACGCACGGGGCTACGCAAATCCGTTTCACGTGCACGAGCTCGATCGCGGCGAGCTCGAGCGCTTGCTCGTCGGCGCATTCCCGGCGCAACGCTGGTACCGCCAGCGGCGCTATCTCGGATCGGCGCTGTGGGGCGAGGATGGAGCCGCGCCTTCGAGCGAGCTGCTCGAAGGCGACGGTCGGTCGGTCGACGCTGCGCGGGCGCCTGCGGCGATGTACTTCGTCGTCGTCGCGGCGCGCGAGGCCGCGGCGCTGTCGTCGCCCGGGCCGGCGCTGTCGCTGTTCACCGACCGCGACGAACGCGAGTGGGCGCGCCTGGACGCGCAGGCGCGCGAAGTGCTCCGCCAGGACGCGCTCGTGAAGGAGCGCGACGCCGCGCTCACGCGCCAGACGGCGCACATCCTTCACCTCGAGCAGCTGGTCGCGGAGCGCGACCGCGTCGTCGAGGAACGCGACCGCCGGCTCGCCGGCATCGACGCCGAGCGCCTGCGCTTCGAGCGCGACACGAACGCCCGGGAACTCGAAATTGCGGATCTCCGCCAGCAGATCGACGCGCTGCAGGCCGAGCGCGCGCGGCTCGAGCGCGCCCTCGGCGCGCAGGAACGGATCATCGCGTATCGGCAGAGCGCGCGCTGGTGGTTCGCGCTGCCCTTGGTCCGGACCAAGCTGTTGTGGAAGCGAATGGGCGGCAACTGACATGAGCGCCGCCGTGGCTGACGATTTCTCCATCGAGATCGTCGTTCCCGTGTACAACGCCCCCGACGACCTTCGACGTTGCGTCGAGAGCGTGCTGTCGCACGACCATGCCGGATGCCGGATCACGCTCATCGACGACGCGTCCACGGCGCCCGGCGTCACCGCGTATTTCGACGAGCTTCGCGGCCGCGCGCTTGTGGATGTCGAGCTGTTGGCCAACGAGCGCAACCTCGGGTTCACCGGCACCGCGAACCGCGGCATGGCGCGCTCGCGCGCGGATGTCGTGCTGCTCAATTCGGACACGATCGTCACCGAAGGCTGGCTCGACGCGCTGCGCCGCTGCGCGGCGAGCGATCCGCGCATCGGGACGGTCACGCCTTTCTCGAACAACGCGGAGATCTGCTCGTTCCCGCGCTTCTGCGCCGATAACGCATGGCGGATCGGCGACGATCCCGAGCCGATTCGCGCCGCGCTCGCGCGCGCCGCGGTTCCGACCTATCCGGAGCTGCCGACGGGGGTCGGCTTCTGCCTGTTCATCCGGCGCACGCTGATCGACGCGATCGGTGCCTTCGACCTGGCGTTTGGTCTCGGCTACGGCGAGGAGAACGATCTGTGCCTGCGCGCCGCGCGCGCCGGGTGGCGCAATGTCCTTGCGGACAATGCGTTCGTCGTCCATGTCGGCAGTCGCTCGTTCTCGGGGCAGAAAGCCGAGCTGTCGTCGCGCAACACCGCGATCCTGCTCGAGCGGCATCCGCACTACACCGACATGGTCGAGCGATACATCGCGGCGGACCCGCTGCGTGCGCTGCGCGAGGCGGCGCGCTCGGAGCTGGCGCGGCGTGCCGGCGCGCCGCGTGGCGTCCTCCATGTCATCCACGATCACGGTGGCGGCACCGAAACGCATGTGCGTGCGCTGATCGATGCGTCGCGCAACCGCTGGCGCCACTACCTCGCGATCGCGGTGGACGACGCGTGGCAGATCGAGGAGCACCGCACCGATGGCAGCGTCGTGACTTTCGACTTCCTGCGGCCGCCCGGCGAGCCGTGGCGCGATTTCGCCGAAGGGCTGTGCGCGACGTTCGGAATCGGCCTCGTCCATCTGCACAACGTGTCGGGGTGCCGCGACGGCCTGCTGGCGGCGATGACGGCGCTCGGTCTCCCGTACGGCTACACGGTTCACGACCTCAACTTCGCGTGCCCGACGATCACGTTCCTGGCTGCCGACGGGATGTATTGCGGCGGCGTCACCGACGCCGCGGTCTGCGGCCGCTGCCTCGCGGCGCAGCCCGCATTCGACACGATCGCGATCGAGGCGTGGCGTGCGCGGCACGGCGCGCTGGTGGCCGGCGCGGCATTCCTGATCGCGCCTTCGCGCTGGGCGGCGGCCATGCTGGAGCGCTTCTTCCCCGGCAACGACCTGCGGATCATCGCGCACGGAACGCCGGACGCCGCGCCGGCGATCGCGGCGCCGCCGGCGATGCTCGTGTTGCCGGACGACGGCGTTGCGACGATCGCCGTGGTCGGTGCGATCGGCCCGGACAAGGGCGCACGCAGGATCGAGCGGCTCGTCGAGCTTGCGCGCGAGCAGGATTCTCCGCTGCGCTTCGTGCTGATCGGCTACATGGACGTCCAGCAACAGCCGTGGCAGTCGGACGATGCGCGCTTCACCGTGCACGGCCGCTACGTTCCGCGCGAGCTTCCGCAGCTTTTCGCAGGCTATCGTGTCGCGCTGGTGCTGTATCCGTCCGCCGGGCCCGAGACGTTCAGCTATACGCTGTCCGAGGCATGGTCGGCGGGCGTTCCGGTGCTCGTTCCGCCGATCGGCGCGCTCACCGAGCGCGTGTCGGGCAGCGGGGCCGGCTTTGTGATGAGCGGCGACGAATGGCAGGACGAGCGCTCGATGCTGCGGCGCCTGACCGCGCTGACGGCGGCCGCGTCGGCGCCGTCGCTCCGGGAGGCGGGCGCGCGCGCGCGCGCGATGCCGCATGCCACGCTGGCGGAGATGACGGACGCGACCTTCGCCGTCTACGACGACGTGATAGAGAACGCGCGTCTGCGCGCCGCCGCGCGGCCCTTCGAACGCTCGCGCGTGCGCGACGCGCTCGGCTATGTCGCATGGCAGCCGCCGGCCCCCCGAGATGCGGAGGCGCCCGCTGCGCCGCTCGACGGCGGCGCCGCCGCAACCGGCGAATTCGCAAATGGCGTCGCTGCGTCCGGCGTCGCCGCGCGGATCGCGCGCGCTGCGCTGGCGATCCGCCATACGACGATCGGGCGCGCGCTCTACCGGATGACGCCGCGGCCGCTGGTCGACGCGCTCAAGTCGCGACTGGGCTCGTGAGCCCGACCGCCGCCGATTGGCTCGAGCGCGGGCGCCAGCACCAGTGGCACGGCCGTCCCGTCGATGCGATGCTGTGCTTCCGCCGGGCTGCCCGCGAGGCGCCGCCGGCGATGGAGCCGCGCTTTCATCTGGGTGAAGTGCTCTGGCAGCTCGGGCGGCTGCCCGATGCCATCGCATGCTGGCGCGAGGCCGTGCAGATCGCTCCCGATCATCCGGCTGCGCAGATGGCGCTCGCCGAAGCGCTTCTCGGCACCGGCGACGCCCGTGGCGCGACCGCCGTGGCGGCACGTCGGCTCGAGCGCCATCCCCGCGATGCACGGGCGCAGGCCATCGCCGCGATCGCGCTGCTGCCCGTCGATCCGCAGGCCGCGGTCGAGACGCTGCTGGAATCGTTGCGCCGGATGCCCGAGCTTGTCGGGGTGACGTCGATCGCAGGAACGCTCGCGCGCGTGCTCGATGGCGTCGACGCGAAGCTCGCCGCGCCGATCCACGACGAAATCGCCGCGCAGGACGTCGCGGCGGCGCGCGTCGCCGCGATGCCCGCGGACCTGCTCGCGCAGGTGATGGAACGCACCGCGGCGGTGGCGTCGCCGCGGGGGGCAGCATGGCTTGCGGCCGTGTTGGCTCGACCCTGGACTGTGGCCGAACACGATGCCGTGCGCAGAATCGCCGTGGCCGCCGCAGCCTTCGACGCGCGCGCAAGCGCGGAACTCGCCGCCCACTACGCGGCGCTCTGCGAGCGCGCGGAACGTGGCGTGCCCGCGCTCGCCTGGCCCCGACGAACGAGCGGTGCGGCGCTGCGCGTGGTCGTCGTCACCGCAGCGCGTCGCCCGGCGCAGGAGGCGCTTGCCAGGCTGCAGGCGCTGCCTCGTGCACGCTTCGCGGTCGTCGTCGCGGCGCTGGGTGTCGAGGCCGCGCAGGGGACGGTGCCCTGCCTCGCGCTGCCGGCTGCGCCCACGATACAGGACGCCAAGCGCGTCGCGACGCTCGACGCCGACGTGTTGGTCGACCTGTCGGGACTCGCGGCGCGGGCAGGGCCGCTGCTGGCGCAACGGCCGGCGCGCCGGCGACTGACGCTCGCCGACGTGCCGCTGCCGCACGTCGCCCCGCTCGTCGAGCATGCCGTTGCAGATGCGGACGCGCTGATCGGCGCGCTGGAGGCGATGCAGTCGGCGCTGCCGCCGCCGACAATGGGCGGGCCCGACGCGGACGCGCTGTCGACGCTATGGATCGACGCGGTCGCGCACCATCAGGCCGGCGACCACGCCGGCGCGCGCGCTGGCTACGCGGCCGTGCTTGCCGCGCAGCCCGGCTACGCTCCCGCGCATTTCCTGCTGGGACGACTGCTGTCGGACACGGGTGCGCCGAGCGAGGCGCGTGGCGCTTACGCAACCGCGCTCGCCTTGTGCCCGGACTATGTCGAGGCGCGCGTTGCGGCGATCCGTGCTGCGATCGAAGCGGGCGACGCGATCGCCGCCGACGCGCTCGCGAAGGAGGGCGCGTCGAACAGCGGTGATCCGCCCGCGGGGCTTCTTCGGGCATTGGGCGCGGCGCGCCTGGCTGCGAGCGACGGCGACGGCGCTGCGGCCTTGTTCGAGGGCGCGCTGTCCCGCGAGCCGATCGACGGCGAGACGCACTACAACCATGGCGTTGCGCTGCAGATGCAGCGCCGCCACGAAGACGCCGCGCGCGCTTATCAGCGGGCGCTGGCGTTCAGTCCCGATCTCGTCGCGGCGGATTTCAACCTCGGCGTGATCTTCGCCGAGGCGGGTAATCGCGACGCAGCCATCCGCGCGTTTGCACACGTGCTCGAACGCGATCCTGCGCACGTGATGGCGTACCGCAACCTCGGCGAGGCGCTTTTCGCCGCCAGCCGCTTCGACGAATGGCGCGCCAACTTCGCCCGCTTCGAACTGCACTGCCCGGAGGCGCTGCCGCTTGCCGTCCACGCGCTGGAAGTGAGCCAGTGGACGGGCGATTTCGCGCGCGTCGAGCGCTATCTCGACGGGCTGCGCAAGGAGCGCTACCGCGCGGCGGACTTGCGCCAGCTCGCCGACGCCCTGGAGGAGCTGCTCTATCTGCTGCTGTTCTTCGACATCGAACCCGAGCTGTACGCGCGCGTCGCGCAGACGTATGGCCGGACGGCGCAGCAAGTGTACGGATTGCCGCGCGAGCCGGACGCGATCCGCCGTGCGGGACGTCTTCGCGTCGGCTACCTGTCGGCGGACCTGCGCAACCACGTGATGGGCAAGATGATCTGGGAGGCGGTCTCGCGCCACGATCGCACGCACTTCGACGTGCGCTTCTATTCGCTGTCCCGCGAGCGTGACGCGTGGACGCAGAGGTTCGAGCAGGTGGGCGACGCGTTCACCGATGTCGCGGGGCTGACCGATCGCGCAGCCGCTGCCGCCCTCGCCGCCGACGACCTCGACATCCTCGTCGACCTGTCGACGCATACGCGCGGCGCGCATCCGGGGATCGTTGCGGCAAAACCTGCGCGCGTCGCGATCACGCACGTCGCGAGCGCGGGTATCGCAGGACTGGCGAGCGTCGATTTCCGCCTGACCGACGCTTTCTGCGACGTTGCGGACGGTCCGCCGCGCGAGTCGGAAGCGCTGCTCCCGATGACGGGCTGCGTCTATCCCTACCGGCACGTCGAGCCGGCCGACGTGCCGTTGCTCACCCGCGAAGCGCTTGGCATCGCCCGCGACGCGATCGTCGTGGGCGCGTTCGTGACGGGCCTGAAACTGTCGCGCCGCTGTCTCGCGCTGTGGCGCGACGTGCTCGCGCGGCTGCCGCAGGCGCGGCTGGCCTTCTCGCCGATGAACGCGGCGCAGATGCCCCTGTATGTCCATCTCGCGCGGGCGGCAGGCATTGCGCGAGAGCGACTGGTGTTCGTTCCGCAGGGCGCGGACGACGCAGCCAATCAGGCGCGTTATCGGCTCGTCGACTTCGTCCTCGATCCGGTGCCCTACGGCGGCGTGAACGGCACGCTGGAAGCGCTCGACATGGGCGTTCCCGTCGTCACGCTCGTCGGCGCACGCCACGCGGAGCGAACCACGTATTCGATTCTCGCCAACTGCGGCGTGACGCAAACCGTGGCCGACAGCGGGACACGCTATGTCGACATCGCCGTCCGGCTCGCGACAGACGCCGCGTTCATGCGCGAGGTTCGCGCTGCGATCCGTGCCGGGCTCGCCGATTCGGCGCTGACCGACATGCCCGCGCATGCGCGGCATCTCGAGGAGGCGTATCGCACAGCGCTGCGCCTGCGGGCGCCGGCCGTGCTCGAGGCCGCGCAGGGCGAGTGAGCGCGCCGATGGAGGCTTCGGCGGGCGCCGTCGCGGTCGTCGGCGCGCGGCTCGCCGCGGGCGACGCGGAGGGTGCTCGCACGCTGGCGACGACGACGCTGGCGACGCCCGCGCTCGACACGGCGTCGCGCGTCGCGCTGCTCGTGCTGCGCGCGCGGGCGCACGGTTCGCTTCGCGAGGCACGCTCCGCGGTCGTCGACCTCGAAGCGGCGCTAGCACTCCAGCCGGGCGATGCGCGGGTGGCGAACGAACTCGGCATTGCGTGCGTCGACGCGGCAGATCCCCAGGCCGCGCTCGAAGCGTTCCGGCGCGCGACGACGATCGATCCGGCGTTCGCGCGCGCCTGGAACAACTACGGCAATGCGCTGCGCACCGCCGGGCGCACCGGTGCGGCAATCGAAGCCTTTGCGCGCGCCGTTTCCGCCGACGGCGCCTACGCACTCGCGTGGGCCAACCTCGGCACGCTGCAACGTGAAAGCGGCGACACGGTGGCTGCCGAGACGGCGCTGTCACGCGCGCTGGAGATCGAGCCGCAGCAGCGCGTGGCCGTGCTGGCGCTGGCGGGCCTGCGGCGAGAGCAGGGACGAATCGACGACGCGGCGGCGCTGTATGCCCGGGGAGCGGACCTCGACCCGCGCGACGCCAACGCGTTGCTGCTGCGCGGCGGCGCGCTGGCGGAGCGCGACGATCTCGCCGGTGCGCGCGACGCGTTCGCCGGCGCGCTTCGACGCGATCCCGGCCTGCTGCGTGCGGCGCTCGCGCGCGAGCTGACGCTACCGATGGCGCCTGCCAGTCGCGACGAGATCGACGCGACGCGCAATGCCTATGCCGGCGGTCTCGCCCGCCTCGCCTCGGAGCTGCCGGCGCGCGCGGGCGCACTTGATGCCGCGCGCACGCTGGACGAACTGCGCTGGTCGAATTTCCTCCTTGCCTATCAGGGCGAGGACGACCGTGCACTGCAGGCAGCGCACGCGAACAACGTGCGTGCCGTGCTCGGCGCACGCGCCGCGCAATGGCTGGAGCCCGTGCCACGCCGCAGCGCGGCGGGGCGGCGCCTGCGCGTGGGCTTCCTGTCGGCGTTCTTCCGTGACGGCACCGCGGGACGCTATTTCGAGCGATGGATCACCGACCTGCCGCGTGAGCGCTTCGAAGTCGTCGTCTATCACCTGCAGCCGGCGATCGATCCGCTGGCGGCGCGCTTGCGTGCGCGGGCGGACGCGTTCAACCACTGCCCACGGTGGCGCCCGTCGCAGCTCGCGCCGCGCGTGCGCGCCGATGCGCTCGACGCGCTGGTGTTCCCCGAGCTCGGCATGGACGCGACGACCTTCGGCGTCGCTGCGTTGCGACTCGCGCCGCGCCAGTGCGCGGCATGGGGTCATCCGGTGACGAGCGGCCTGCCGGCGATCGATGTCTTCTTCACCTGCGGGGAGATGGAGCCGTCGGGTGCCGCCGCGCACTACACGGAAACCCTGTGGCCGCTGCCGGGGATCGGGACGCGCTACGCGATGCCGGAGTCACTCACGCACGCGCCGGATCGCGCGTCGGTCGGGCTGCCTGCCGACGGAACGCTCTTTCTGTGCCCGCAGTCCCTTTTCAAGATCCATCCGGACAACGACGCACTGTTCGCTCGCGTGCTGGCGGCGAACCCCGGCAGCCGCCTCATCCTGTTCGAAGGGCGTCACGCCGCGCTGACCGCGAAGCTCGCCGCGCGGCTGGCCGCGGCGTGCCGCGGCGCGGGCGCCGACGCCGCGCGGATCCATTTCGTCCCGCAGCGTTCGCACCGGGAGTATCTTGCGCTTGGCGCGGCATGCGACGCGATGCTCGACACGGTGCGCTGGTCAGGCGGCAACACCACGCTCGATGCACTCGCCTGCGCGCTGCCGCCGGTCACGCTGCCCGGCGAGTTCATGCGCGCACGGCAAAGCGCGGCGATGCTGCGCGCAGCCGGTGTTCCTGAGCTGATCGCACGCGACGCCGACGACTACGTAAGCATCGCCACGCGCATCGCCGTCGATCGCGCCGCGCGCCAGGAATTCGCCGCGCGCTTGCGCGCCGGGCGCGACGGAGTCTTCGACGACAAGGCGCCGGTCATCGCGTTCGCGGGAGCGCTGGAGGAGATCGCGGGCGGGTAGGAGGAGGCTGGACCCCCACGCTCCCTTCGGTCGCTGCCCGGACCCGAGTCCGGACGCTACGGCGTCGTGTCTGCGCGCGCGATCTCCTGCAGGATTGCCGCTTCGAAGCTGCGTGCGTAGGCGTCCATGTCGAACAGCGGCGCGCGCGTGGCCGCGTCGCGCAACCGCTCCCCGATCGTCGCGCGTTCGGTGGGCGACAGGGCCAGGCGGTGCGCAATCCTGGCGTAGTCGGCGTGATCGCGCGCGATCAGCTCGGTGAGCCCAAGCGCCGCAAGCTGACTCGCGGAGGCGCGGCCGGCGAAGCTCGCACCGGCGATCGTCACGACGGGCAGGCCCATGAAGAGCGCATCGTTTACGGTCGTGTGCGAACCGAAGGGCGCGCTGTCGAGGAAAAGATCGGCGAGCGCGAACCGCGCGAGGTAGCGGGGCACCGGCTCGGCGGGCGCGACAATCAGCCGCTCGCCTGCGATGCCGCGTCGCGCCGCTTCCTCCCGCAGGCGCGCCGCGCGGTCGGCCGGCATCTGGCGCAGCCACAGGACGCTACCCGGAACGTCGCGCAAGCACCGCATCCAGGCGTCGAAAATCGTGGGCACGATCTTGGCGAGCGCCGCAAAGGCGCAGAACACCACACCGTCGGCGGGCAGTCCGTATTGCGCGCGTGCCGGCGCGCCGCCGTCGCCGGTGCGCAGCGGATCCGAAGGCAGGTAGCAGGTTTCGATACGCAACGGCCGTTCCGTGTACGCGGCCTCGGCTCCTGCGGGAATACAGTATGCGTCGCCGACGATGGCATCGTAGTGAGGCGATCCGAGCGTGCCCGTGTATCCCAGGAAATTGATCTGCAGCGGCGCGGGCCGATGCGCGAATATGCGAACCGCCTCGCCACCCGAGTAGCCGTTGAGGTCGAACAGCGCATCGATCTCTTCGTTCGCCAGCGCGCGTGCGCATCGAGCCGGATCGCGACGGTCGAGGACCGCAAAGCGGTCGGCGGCGCGCTCGACGCGCATCCGGAACGCGTCGCGCACCTCCTCCGCCGTGACGAAGGCGAGCACTTCGAAGCGGCTGCGATCGAGCCGCTCCAGCAGGGCGACGGCGAGCCGGCCCACCGGATGGTTGCCAAAGTCCGATGAGATGAATCCCAGGCGCAGCTTGCGTCGCGCGTTACGCCGTCGCTTGGACTTGCGCGTGGCCAATGCTGTCACACCGCTCACCTCGCTCTCTGACCAGCTGCGCGCGGCAGCGAGCTGCAGCAAGGGATCGTCGCAGATGCCGATGAAGTCGAACGCCGGCACGCTGTCGTTCGCGCCGCGCCGCCCCGCGGCGACGCCGTCGACGATGCGCGAGCGCAGCGAGGCGTAGTCCCGCCAATCGGCGAGCTGCAGCCGGCAGGCGAGGAGCATCGACGCGGCGAGCAGGTCGTCGCCGTGTCCGGCACGTGCGGCGTCGAGCACGGCCGCCGCGTCGGCGTGGCGCTTCTGCCGTATCAGGAAGGCCGCATACTCGCGCGCGACACCGGGGGCGTCGGCGCCCAGCGAAAGCGCGCGCCGGAAGGCACCGTCGGCCGCATCGCTGCGCCCCGCATGCGCCAGGCACGCGGCGTAGGCGGCGAGCAGCAGCGGATGGCCGAGTACGCCGCGACGGTCGGCGGCGTCGAAGAGCGTCTGCGCGTCGGCATAGCGGCGCTGGCGGAACAGGTTTCGCGCGAGGTGGACCTGCGCCTCGAGTGGCGCGCCGCGCGTGTCGCCCGTTAGCGAGCGCCACAGCGACTCCGATTCCTTCAGGTTTCCGGCTTCCTCGAGCGCCAGCGCCAGGCTGGCGCGAAGCTGCGGATGGCCGGGCGCGTGCGCCAGCGCCGCGCGAAAATGGCGCGCCGCAGCCGCGAACTCGCTGCGGTCGCCTGCGCGCTGACCCAGCGCATAGTGAGCCTCCGGGTCACCGGGCGCGAGCTCCAGCACGCGGGTCCAGGCCGCGTCTGCGTCGGGGGCGCCGGCTTCGGTTCGGCGCACCGCCTCTTCCTTGGCGGCACGGATCAGCGCGGTGTTCATCCGCAAACCTCCGCGCTGCGCGCTTCGGTGCAATTCGCGCCTTGGGGCGGCCCGACGTCGCTCATGTCGCCGAAGGGTCGAGCGACGCGCCGATCGCGGCGATCACGCTGGCCCAGTCGCCTGCGCGTGGCTGGCGGAACAACTTTGCCGTCGGGTACCACGGCGTATCGCCGCACGCGTCCTGCCAGCGCCAATCGGACGCGAAAGGGAGCAGAAGCCACACCGGACGCGCGAGCGCCCCGGCGAGATGCGCGATGCTCGTGTCGACGCTGATCACGAGATCGAGCGTGGCGACGAGCGCCGCCGTGCCGTCGAAGTCGTTGCGCGAGTCGAGCAGCACGAGATGCCGCGCGGCGGCGACGGTCGCGATCTCGTCTTCGCCGTCGCCCTTTTGCAGCGAGATCCATGTCGCATCGTTGCGCGCCAGCAGCGGTGCGAATGCCGCGAGCGGACACGAGCGCGCACGATCCTGCGTGTTGTTGCGCGCGCCCGCCCACGCAATGCCGATGCGCGGCGTCCGCGGCGCGGCTCGCGCTAGCGCTGCCGATACTTCGGTGCGACGCGTCGCGTCGGCCCGAAGATAGGGAACGGCGGTGGCGCCGGGAACCGTGGTCAGCCCGAGTGCGAGCGGCACCGACATCAGCGGTATCCAGGTGTCGTGCGGCGGCCGAGGCTCGCCGCGAACCGACACCGCCGCAACACCCGGCACGGTTGCCGCCAGCGCGGCCAGTGCGCCTGAGACCTCGACGACGACACGCGCACCCAGATCGCCAAGCGCACGCGCGAAGCGCAGGAAATGCAGCGTGTCGCCGAGCCCCTGTTCCGCAATCGCGAGCAACGTCCTGCCGCCGATGTCGCCGCCCTGCCAGCGGGGCGTCGAAGGCGCCGGCGCGCCGCGGAAGGCCGGCAGCGATAGCCGCCATTCGTACTCGCGAAAGCCCCGCGCGAAGTCGCCCTGGCGCAACAGCGCCAGCGCCAGGTTCCAATGCGCTTCGCCATAGTCGGGCGCGAT
>JBDSLT010000120.1:0-3449 GCA_039916265.1 Casimicrobiaceae bacterium
CGGACGTCCTGTCGACGGGCGGGCAACCGCGTCGACGGGACTGCCCGCACCCGACATGACCGGACCCCCGGCACGACGTTACGCCGTTATTGCCGCCGTCGTTGTCGGAGTATTGCTACTGTCGCTGGTGCTGTTTCCGCTGCGCTTGCTGCGGGCGCCCCTCGAAAGCTACGTCTCCCACGCGCTGCATCGCCAGGTTACGATGGGCGCGCTCGACGTCCAGTTCGGCCGCATCACGCGGCTGCAGCTCGACGACGTATCCATTGCCAATGCGACCTGGTCGGACGACCCGTGGATGGGCCGCGCGGAACGCGTCGTGCTGTTTTTCGGCGTGGGTTCGCTGTTGCGCGGCGAGCCCGATTACGTCCAGCTCGTGGCTCCCGACGTGCTGCTCGAGAAGAACGCCGAGGGCGATTCCAACTGGAATTTCGGCGAGGACCCGGAGCGCTGGCCGCGGCTGTCGGCGATCGACGTCGATCGCGGCAGCGTCCGCTATCGCGACCCCGTCGTGCTGGCAGACGTCGCAGTGAAGCTCAAGACCGAGGCCGTTGACGGCCAGGCGCCCTCGCTGCGCTTCACGGGGCAGGGAACGCTGCGTGGCGAATCGGTTGCCATCGACGGGCGCAGCGCGGGCCTTCTTGCCCTTCGCCGGACCGGTGATCCCTATCCGGTGACGCTCACTGCCCGCGCCGGCAAGACCGAGCTCAACTTCGACGGGACGATCGTCCCCGGAGATCCGGAAAACGTCCGCGGCGCGCTCCGCCTGCGCGGGCCCGATCTGTCCAAGCTCTATCCGCTCATCCCGTCGCCCCTCCCGTGGACACCGTCGTACAACCTCAAGGGTGAGCTCGCCCACACCACCGGGCGATGGACCTTTCGCAACATCAGCGGCGTCGTCGGCGACAGCGACCTCGCCGGGACGCTCGAGCTCGACGTCTCGGCGCGGCGCCCGAAGACGATCGCCGATCTTCGGTCCGCGCGATTCAACTACAACGATCTGGGGGGAGTGATCGGCCTGCCGCCAGCGGCGCCGCTCACCGCCGAACAGCAGAACGCGGCGCAACGGCGCAAGGCTTCGGACCGCCTGCTGCCCGACACGCCGTTGGATCTCGTCAAGCTGCGGTCGCTCGACGCCGACGTCAAGTTCCGCGGAACGGCCGTCCGCTTCGGGACGACCCCCGTCGACCACCTGACCTCACACGTCAAGCTGCAGGATGGAGTGTTGCGTCTCGACCCCCTCGACTTCGGAATCGGCGAGGGCCACGTCATCAGCAACGTCACCTTCGACGTGAACAAGGCGACGCCTTCGGTCGAGGGTCAGGTCGACCTGCGCGACGTGGAGTTGAAGCGCTTGTTACCGAAGCTCGCGTCTCCCAGCGGAACCGCGGGCCGCTTCGGCGGCCGCGCGCGTTTCCGCTCGCAAGGCAGCAGCGTTGCCGCCATGGCGGCGGCGCTCGACGGCGACGCTGCGCTGCTGATGCGCGGCGGCGAGGCGAGCACGCTGCAGCTATTGCTGACCAACCTCGACCTCGCGAATGCCGCGGCGCTTCTGCTGCGCGGCGACCAGGCTGCAGAGATCCGCTGTGCGGTCGCTGCGGTCCACGCGCGGCAAGGCATCGTGCAGCCCGACATTCTGGTGATCGACACGTCCGCGGTGGTGATCACCGGCGAAGGCTCAGTCGATCTGCGCAACGAGAAGTTCGACCTCGAGCTGACGGCAAAGTCCAAGCGGCCGAGTCTCATCGCACTGCGCGGGCCGATCATCCTCGACGGGAGCTTTGCGCACCCCAACGCGCATCCGGCGCTCGGTCAGGCGGGACTGCGCGTGGGCGCTTCGATTGGACTCGCTGCGCTCGCGCCGCCGCTCGCGTTGCTGCCGCTGATCGATTTCGGTGGAGCAAAGGACGTCGACTGCAGCGCCGTCGTTGCGCAGGCCCGCGCCCAGACCGGAACCAGCGAGCGCCTTCCGCGCGCCAAGGCGCAAGCGAAGACGCGAGGGAAATCGAATCCGAAGACCGCGGTAGCGGCGGAGGAGGGGTCGTCGGCGAAGGCGCAAACGCGTTAGGAGATCTATGCGCGATGCGCGGATGGAGGTCCGCGGGTTACATGTTAAAATCATCAGCTTGCGCCCGTAGCTCAGTTGGATAGAGTACCTGGCTACGAACCAGGGGGTCGTGGGTTCGAATCCTGCCGGGCGCGCCAGAATTTTAAGGGCTTGCATTCATTGCAGGCCTTTTTCATTGGCTGCCTGTAGCCGAAAACGTAGCCACCTTCCCAGCTTTCACGAGCCGCAAGCCGAACATGCGGCGACGCACCGCGAGAGGAGACGCAGCATGGACCGATACACGGGCGGTTGCCTGTGCCGCAATGTCCGATTTGTGGCGTCGGGACTCCCATACCGGGTCGGCCTTTGTCACTGTCTCGACTGCCGCAAGCATCATGGGGCCCTTTTCCACGCTTCCGCGGTGTTCCCTCACGATGCGGTGACGATCGATGGCGAAACACGCGACTACGCGGGGAGGTTTTTCTGTCCCCGCTGCGGATCGTCCATTTTCGCGCGCAACGCCGACGAAATCGAAGTGAACCTGGGGTCGCTGGATGCCCCTGACCAACTGATGCCAACCTACGAAAGCTGGATCGTCCGTCGCGAGTCCTGGTTGCCACCGTTTCCGATCAAGAGACGATACGAGCGCGATCGTGACGCCGCGGGTCGCTTTGAGAAGTAGGTATCGCACGCGAACGGCGCGAAGGATTCGTTGCGAGTGACCGAGATGTATGCCGTCGCCTTGACATCACCCAACCGTTTCGCTACCGTCGCGCGCTGAGTCGATTCGAGTGGCGCCAGCAGAGCGAAGACTGCGCGCCGGATCGAGCGCAAGGTCCATCGGCGAGGAGGAGCTTCGGTGTCGGGGTACGCGTCCGCGTGGGCGACCAAGGACTCATTCTGAAGAGCCGCGTGGGCTCGCCTCGCTTGGTCGACTGCTGACAGGTCATGGCAATCGGCGCGCCGTCGCGGGTCGGCATTCTCGCTCTCCCCGAGTTCTTCCAGATCGAGGGTGTCGAGGCGGTTCTCGACCGCGTGCAGCAGCGCGCGGGGGCGGTGGCCATTGCCACCTCGCCCTACGTGATGGCTCCGGCCGCCGAGGGTACGGGCAGTCGCGAACCGCCGATCGACGGCGGCGCAGGCAGCGTGCGCGTGCTCGACCGGCCCATCTTCGGACGGACCGCGCTGTGGGTGCGCACGTCGCCCTGCTTTGCGCCCGACGTCTCGCTGTACGCGGGGCTGCGCTACCAGCCGGCGCCGGCGGACGATCTCACCGCGACGCACGGCCGCATCGTCGGCGACGCGGTCCGCCTCGCGAAGCGACGCGGGCTGACGGTGCATATGCAGCTCATGGCTGCGATTCCGCCGGGCTACCGCGTGCAGTTCGGTGGTCCGGTCGAGGAAG
>JBDSLT010000121.1:0-4699 GCA_039916265.1 Casimicrobiaceae bacterium
CTATTCGGACGCTTTTGCGTCGGGCTGGATGCAGCTGCGCGGCGCGCGCAGGCGCAGGGCGGTCGATCGCGGCTTCGTCCTGTCCGATCACGCCGACTGGCCGGGCCTGGTGTCCGCCATCGACGCCACGGGAGCGCAACGCGTGATCGTGACGCACGGTTACACCGCCGTGCTGGTGCGCTGGTTGCAGGAGCAGGGCCGCGACGCCGGCGAGTTCGAAACGCGGTACGGCGACGAGGAAAGTGAAGCCGGGCTCGTCCAGGAGGCGGAGGTGGCCGAATGAAGCGCTTCGCGCGCCTTTACGCGGAGCTCGACGGCACGACGTCCACGCGCGACAAACTCGCGGCGCTGCGCCGTTACTACGCCGAGGCGCCGGCGCCGGACGCCGCGTGGGCGACGTATTTTCTTGCCGGCGGCAGGCCCCGGCAGATGGTGCCGACCAAACTGCTGCGGGCGGCGGCGTTGCGCGCCAGCGCGCTCGACGACTGGCTGTTCGAAGAGTGCTACCAGGCGGTCGGCGACCTCGCCGAGACGATCGCGCTGGTGCTGCCGCCGCCGACCCGCGACGACGACAGCGGCCTCGCCGAATGGGTCGAGCAGCGACTCGCACCGCTGCGTGGCGCCGATCCTCTCGTCATCGAGCAACGCCTGCTCGCGTACTGGGACATGCTCGGCACGCGCGAGCGCTTTCTGCTGGGCAAGCTGCTCGGCGGCTCGTTTCGCGTGGGCGTGTCGCGCCTGCTGGTGCAGCGCGCGCTGGCGGAGCACAGCGGGGTGGACGTCAAGACCGTCGCGCAGCGGATGATGGGGTATACCGACGGCAGCGCTGCGCCCACCGCCGAACGCTTCGCCGCGCTGGTCGACGCCGGTGAGACTGCTCGCACGCGCGGACACCCGTATCCGTTCTTTCTCGCGCATCAGCTCAACGAACCGCCGGGGACGCTGCTCGGCGAGGTCGCCGACTGGCTCCCGGAATGGAAGTACGACGGCATTCGCGCGCAGGTGGTCCGCCACGGCGACGAGGTCTGGATCTGGTCGCGCGGAGAGGAGCTCGTCACCGACCGCTTTCCCGAGATCACCGCTGTTGGTCGCGCGCTGCCGCCCGACACGGTGCTCGACGGCGAAATCCTGGTGTGGCGCGACGGGCGGCCCCAGCCGTTCGCGCTGCTGCAACAACGAATCGGCCGCAAAACGCTCAACGCCAGGGTGCTCGAGGACGCACCCGTGGCGTTCGTCGCGTACGACGTGCTCGAAGAGCAGGGCGAGGACATTCGCGCGTTGCCCCAGCGGGAGCGGCGTGCGCGACTGGAGGCGCTGGTCATGACGGCGCAGCGCGATCGACCCAGCATCGCGCTCACGCTCTCGCCTGTCGTGACGGCGCCGTCCTGGGACGACCTCGCAGCGCTGCGTGATGAAAGCCGCGCGCGTGGCGTCGAGGGCTTGATGCTGAAGCGCGTCGACGCGGCGTACGGCGTTGGACGGACCAAGGATGTCGGCACCTGGTGGAAGTGGAAGATCGACCCGTTCACGATGGACGCGGTGCTGGTCTATGCGCAGCGCGGGCACGGCCGCCGCGCGAGCCTGTATACCGACTTCACTTTCGCGCTGTGGGACGGGCGCGGCGCCGACCGCAAGCTGGTGCCGTTCGCCAAGGCGTACTCCGGCTTGAGCGACGACGAGTTTCGGCGGGTGGACGCGATCATCCGCAAGACCACCGTCGAGAAGTTCGGGCCGGTGCGCAGCGTGACCCCGACGATGGTGTTCGAGCTCGGCTTCGAAGGCATTGCGCGCAGCGCGCGGCACAAGTCCGGCATCGCGGTGCGCTTCCCGCGCATGCTGCGCTGGCGCACCGACAAGACGGTCGACGACGCCAACACGCTCGCCGATCTCGCCGGACTCATGCCGCGTGCGGCTCGCGCCGGTCAGAAACTCACTTGACCGCTTCGATCTCCATTATGGTGAACGCGCCGTTGACCTTGTCCGCGCGGAATTTCACCTTGTCGCCGGCCTTGACCTTGTCGAGCAGCGCAGGGTCCTTCAACTGGAACACCATCGTCATCGGTGGCATGCCGAGGTTGACGAGTTCGCCGTGCTTGATCGTGATCTTCTTGGCCGACGGATCGACCTTGCGGACTTCACCCTCCGACATCGGCTGATCGGCGGCAGCGATCAGGATCGGCCGCGCGTCGGTCGACGGCAGCGCAACTGCCTGCGCACCGGCAACCGGCGAAAGCACTGTGGCGAAAAACGTGACAAGCGCGAATCGCATGATCGTTATCTCCTTGGGAAAAACTTCATATGGGAACGGCTCAGCGCGCCGCGACGACGATGGTGCCTTTCATCCCGGCCTCGAAATGGCCGGCGACCAGGCAGCCATACTCGAACGTGCCGGCTTTGGTGAACGTCCACGTCAGCCGCTCGCTGCCCCCGGGCTTGACGTGCGCCATGTACGGCTCCTCGTGCTCCATGCCGGGATTCGCGCGCATCATTTCCGCGTGCTTCTCCAGTTCCTCCTTCGTGCCGATGACGAGCTCGTGCAGCAGCTTGCCCTTGTTGGCGAGCACGAAGGTGACGGTTTCGCCCTGCGCTACGCGGATTTGCGACGTCGAGTAGCGCATCGTGTCGTCCATCGACAGGTTGATCGTGCGCCGCGCCTTTTTTGGATCGCCTTCGCGGCCGAACGGATGTTCCTCCGTCGACACGGCTGCTTTGGCGCCCTTCGCATGTTCTTCCGTGCCGTGAGCGTACGAAGAGAGGGGGAAGGCGGAAACGGCAAGCGAAACGAACAGCGGGAGGCAGGAAATGCGCTTCATTTTTTCGATCCTTTCGGGAGCGGGAGAAAGGGAAACAGAGATGGAACCGGCCGCACGATCAATGCCCCCCGTGCGATGTGGGCTTGCGGACGGTCATTTTCATGGCGCTGCCGGCGCGGCGGGTCGCGGGAACGCTCGGCGCTTCTGCGGCGTCCGGCATCGCGCCGGCGAACTCGGCGGCGACGGTGCCTTGCGGCGCCGCGTACCAGCCCGGGTCGGCGTAGTCGCTGCGCGCGAGTCCCTTGCGCACCTTGACGACGGTGAACATGCCGCCCATTTCCATCGCGCCGTACTGGCCGAAGCCGGTCATCATCGGCAGGGTGTTGTCGGAGACCGGCATCTGCATCTCGCCCATGTCCGCCATGCCGCGCTCGCTCATCACCATGTACTCCGGCACGAGCTGGTTGATCTTTTGCACGACGCCGGACTGGTCGACGCCGATCATCGTCGGGACGTCGTGACCCATCGGATTCATCGTGTGATGCGACTTGTGACAGTGGAACGCCCAGTCGCCCTCCTCGGTGGCGTCGAATTCGATCGCGCGCATCTGTCCCACGGCGATGTCGGTCGTCACCTCGGGCCAGCGTGATCCCGGCGGCGTCCAGCCGCCGTCGGTGCCGGTGACGACGAATTCGTGCCCGTGCAGGTGGATGGGGTGATTGGTCATCGTCAGGTTGCCGATGCGGACGCGCACGCGGTCGTTGTGGCGCACGACCAGCGGATCGATGCCCGGGAACGCGCGGCTGTTAAACGTCCACAGGTTGAAGTCGAGCATCGTCATGATCTTGGGCGTGAAGCTCCCCGGATCGATGTCATAGGCGTTCAGCAGGAACACGAAGTCCCGGTCGACGGGCATGAACTTCGGGTCCTTCGGATGCGTCACCCACGATCCCATCATTCCCATCGCCATCTGCGTCATCTCGTCGGCGTGGGGGTGGTACATGAACGTGCCCGGTCGCCGCGCGACGAATTCGTACGCGAAGGTCTTGCCGACGGGAATGTGCGGCTGCGTGAGCCCGCCCACGCCGTCCATGCCGTTGGGCAGGCGCTGCCCGTGCCAGTGGATCGTCGTGTGCTCGGGGAGCTTGTTGGTCACGAATATGCGCACGCGATCGCCTTCGACCACCTCGATCGTCGGACCGGGGCTCTGGCCGTTGTAGCCCCACAGCCGCGCGATCATCCCCGGCGCGATCTCGCGCTCGACCGGCTCGGCGACCAGGTGGAATTCCTTCACGCCGTTGTTCATGCGCCAGGGCAGCGTCCATCCGTTCAGCGTGACGACAGGGTTGTAGGGGCGCCCGTTGGGCGGCGCGAGCGGCGCCTGCGTGCCCGGCTTGTCCATGGTGTGCGCTTCGGGAAGCGCGGCGGCGCCGGCGCGGCTCACGGTACCTGCAGCCACCGCGCCGAAGGCGGCGGTGCGCAGGAAATTGCGGCGGTCGAGGGTCATCAGCGGGTCTCGTCGGATCAGTGGGAAGCGGGTTGCGCCATCGATTCGGCGCCGCGCATCGAAGACATCATGGCGCTACCTGCGCCGGCGCCGGACATCGCGGCCTGCAGGTCGGCGTCGGCGAGCCAGAAGTCGCGCTGCGCATCGAGTGCGGCGTTGACGCTTTTCACCTGCTCGCGCGCGTCGGCGAGCAGCTCGAACACGCTCAACTGCATGCCGTTGTAGCGAAGCTGGTTCTCGTCGGCGATGCGCTTGCGCAGCGGAACGACTTCGTCGCGAAAGTGCCGCGCGAGATCGTAGTTGGTGCGATATGCGTCGTAGGCGACCCGCGTCTCCGAGCGCGCGATGTTGCTGGCCTCCGCCAGCCGGAACGCCGCCTGCCGATAGATCGCCTCCGATTTGGCGAGCCTGGCGTCGCCCCAGTCGAACAGCGGGATCT
>JBDSLT010000122.1:0-4181 GCA_039916265.1 Casimicrobiaceae bacterium
CTTGCGGCCGATCTCGAAATCGTAGGCCGAAATGAAACCGCCGTCGCGCATGTTGACGAGCAGCATGGTGAGCGTCGCGATGCCGGTCTTCCCCGCAACGGGGACGTTGCGCGCGGGAAGCGGCGGGCGATAACCGGCGTCGGCCAGCGCGCGCGCCTGCGCGATCGCAACGTGCAGCACCTCATGCGTGTTCATAACCACCACGTCGGCGGGCCGCAGAAAGCCGAGCGCCCGTGCCTCCAGCGCGCTCTTGGCGACGGTGGCCGTCGCCACGGTCTGGAAGTACGTGCGCACGAACGGAAACATGTCCGCCTGCCCGCCGACCGCGCCGCGCTTCACCTCCTCGGTCGCGCGCACGGCGAACTCCTTGCAACCCGCGCCCGCCGGCAGAATTCCGACGCCGACCTCGGGCAAGCCGATATACGACTCCAGCGCCGCCACGATCCGGTCGCAGTGCAGGATGAATTCGCACGAGCCGCCGAGCGCCATGCCGCGTACCGCCGCGACCGTCGGCACGAGGCTGTAGCGCAGCCGCATCGAGGTTTGCTGAAACTTGGCGATCATCGCCTCGATGCCGGCCCATTGCCCCGCCTGCACCGCCGGCGCGATCGCAGCAAGGTCGGCGCCGAGCGAGAACGGCTCCTTCGCCTGCCACAGGACGACGCCAGCACACTGCCGTTCGGCGGCGTCGAGCGCGCGCTGGACGCCGTCGAGCACCGCTTCGGAGATGGTGTGCTGCTTGGTCTTGAACGACACGATGCCGATGTCGTCGCCCAGATGCCACAGGCGCACTGCATCGGTTTCGAGGATCGTCGTGCCGGCTGGGAAGCGCTCCGTCAGCACCGCGTCGAGAAATCGCTGCCGCGCGTACACCGGCAGCGCGCGCCGCGGCACGAAGGCGTCCTCCGCCGCCGAATAGGCTCCCGCGGGCGTGTGGACCCCGCCGGCGGCCGCTACTTTCGCGCTCCCGACCCACGCCGGCAGCGGCACCTTCGCGAGCGCCTTGCCTGCGTCTATGTCCCCGGCGATCCAGCCCGCGACGTCCTGCCATCCCGCCGCCTGCCACGTCTCGAACGGTCCCATCTGCCAGCCGAATCCCCAGCGGAGCGCGAGGTCGACGTCGCGCGCGTTGTCGGCGATCGCCGCGAGGTGGTACGCGCTGTAGTGGAAGAGATCGCGGAAGATCGCCCACAGGAACTGCGCCTGCGGATGCGCCGACGCGCGCAGCCTGGCGAAGCGTTCGGCCGGCGTGCGAATCTTCAGGAGCTCCGCCACCTCGGGCGCGACGGCGCCGGCCGCGGGCCGGTAGGTCGCAGTGGCCGGATCGAGCACCTGGATTTCCTTGCCGACCTTCTGGTAGAAGCCGGCCTTCGTCTTCTGGCCCAGCGCGCCCTTGGCGATCAGCGCGTCGAGCACCGGCGGCGAGGCGAACAGCGAATGCCACGGGTCGTCCTGCAACGTGTCGCGCATCGTCCTGATCACGTGCGCCATCGTGTCCAGGCCGACGACGTCGGCGGTGCGGTAGGTCGCGCTTTTCGCGCGGCCGATGGCGGGGCCGGTGAGCGCGTCGACGACGTCGATGGGCAGTCCCGACTTCGCAGTGTGCGCGATCGTCGCGAGCACCGAGAAAATGCCGATCCGGTTCGCAATGAAGTTCGGCGTGTCCTTCGCGCGCACGACGCCCTTGCCGAGCGTCGTCGTCAGGAACGTCTCCAGCGCGTCGAGCAGCGCGGCGTCGGTCTCCGGTGCGGGAATCAGCTCGACCAGATGCATGTAGCGCGGCGGATTGAAGAAGTGCACGCCGCAAAAGCGCGGTCGCAGCGCGGCGGGCAGCGCGCCGGAGAGCGATGCGAGGGACAGGCCGGACGTGTTCGACACGATCACCGCATCCGGCGCCAGGTGCGGCGCGACCTTCGCGTAGAGGTCGCGCTTCCAGTCCATGCGCTCGCCGATCGCCTCGATCACGAGGTCGCAACCGGCAAGCCGCGCGAGACCGCTGCCGTAGTCGGCGGCGTCGATCCATTGCGCCCGCTCGCGCACCGCCAGCGGCGCCGGCTCGAGCTTCGCGACGCCGTCGATCGCCTTTTTGACGAGCGCGTCGGGGGCGCCGTCCTTCGCCGGCAGGTCGAACAGCAGGACCGGCACGTCGGCGTTGACGAGGTGCGCGGCGATCTGCGCGCCCATGACGCCGGCGCCGAGCACGGCGGCCTTGCGGACGTTGAGGGGCGTGGAAGGCATGGCTGGATCCGAGGGGACCGGGCGCGAACCGCGCGCCGTGAAAAACGACGCGGCCGGGGGTTCCCGGCCGCGCATTATCGCATTGCCGCCGGCCGCCCTGCGGGCGCCGCGGCGGCGATCAGAACGTGTACGTCGCCTGCAGCCCGAAAATCGTCACGCTCGCGTCGTACTTGCCGTCCACGAACCCGCTCGCCGCCTGCGAGCCGGCGTTCTGGCTGATGTTGGCGTTGCTCGACTTGATATACGTGAAGCCGCCGTCGAACTTGAGGTTGCTGTTCAGCTTGTACTGTGCGCCGACCGAAATCCACACGCGACTTTCGTCGGGAAGCCGGACGGTGCGGTCGGTGAAATTCACCGGCGTCCAGTCGTACGCGAGCCCGCCGCGGAACATCCACTGGTCGTTGTGGTGGTAGTTGGCGCCGACCGACACGCGCCACGCATCGTCGAAATTCTCCGGCGTGCTCTGCAGCAGCGCGCCTGTGGTCCGCACGAAGGTGAGGTCCTTGACCACCGACCAGTGCGTCCACTGCGCATCGGCCATGACGTCCCACTTCGGATTGAGGCGCGTGAATACGGAAATGTTGGCGATGTCGGGCAACTCGACGTTCGAGGTGATGCCACCGTTGGCGAGCTGCGCGTTCACGTTGTTCGCGAGCAGCCCGACGACGGGCGCGAGCGCCGGCGGCAGGGCCGGCAGCGCGGGATTGTCAAAGCTCACGTTGCCGGTGATCTTGTATTTGATCGACGAGCGGTAGTGCGCGCCGACGCGCGTCGCCGGCGTGACGTCCCACAGCATGCCGACGTTCCAGCCCCAGGCGCTGTCGTCGCCGTTGACGTCGGAGTGTGATTCGAGGCCGGGCGTGGCGGCGATGATCGTGGGGACGAGCGCGGCGGGAATCAGCCCCTGCGCCGCGGCAATGCCCGCGGCCTGCGCGAGCCCCGCCGAATAATTGACCTGGCTCGTGAACGTCGCATCGATCTTCTGCCAGTTGACCCCCGCCCCGACGGCGAACTGATCGTTGACGCGCCAGGAGACCGCCGGATTGACGTTGATCGTCTTGATGTCCGATTTGAGACCCTGGAAGCGGCCCAGCCAATTGTTGTCGTACTCGGTGACGAGGCCGAAGGGCGCGTTGAGGCCGACGCCGAAGCTGAACTGCCTGCTGAGCGGCACCGAAAAATACGCGAAAGGCACGAAATTGACGCTGCCCGCGTCGCCACCATCGCCACCGAGCGGCTGGAACGCTGCGGCCGCCGACGACCCGTTGCGGAACTTGATCGACGGCGTGACGATGTCGATGCCGCTGACGACCTGCATCCGGTCGAGCTTCGACATTCCGGCTGGGTTGCTCCAGATCGTCGACGCATCCTCCGCCGCGGCCGCGCCGCCGGCAAACGCGTTGCCGACGCCGCTGCCATTCGATTCCTGCAGCGCGAACGCCGCCCCCAGCGCATGCCCGGTGGCCAGCGCCAGACCGGCCGCACCTAAGGCCGCTGCGACGCGCGCGCGGCGGAAAACTACGGTCTTCATGGGGTCGTCTCCTCGTGTCGTGGCAGCGGCCCTCGGGGCCATTCTTCGCCTTATTTCCGGGTCGCTCAACCCGGAATCTTTCTCAAATCACTATACACCGCGCATTCGAGTTTTCCGTCGCCGACACGTGCTGTCGGCGCCGCCGGCGCGCCGACTGTGGTGGCGCTGGCACAGCGCAAGCGCGGGACGGTCGGCGGCCGCAGGTTGTGCGGTGCATCATCGGCGTCCATGCGACCCCGTCACTCGGCGGGCACCGTGCGCGGCTTGCGGTCCGGGCCGACGGCGACGTAGGTCAGGCAGGCCTCCGTCACCTTCACGGTGACTTCCTTGTCCGGATCGCGCTGCGCGAACACCTCCACGTCGACGGTGATCGAAGTGCGGCCCACGCGAGCGATGCGTGCGAACAGCGACA
>JBDSLT010000123.1:0-42902 GCA_039916265.1 Casimicrobiaceae bacterium
CACCTACTTTTTCAACGGCGGCGTCGAGGACCCCTATCCGGGCGAAGACCGGATCCTGGTTCCCTCACCCAGGGTGGCGACCTACGACCTCCAGCCCGAAATGAGCGCCGTCGAGGTGACCGACAAGTTGGTGGCGGCAATACAGAGCGGCAAGTACGACGCCATCGTCTGCAACTACGCGAACGGCGACATGGTCGGGCACACGGGCAATTTCGACGCGGCGAGAAAGGCGGTGGAGGCCCTCGACGCGTGCGTGGGCCGCGTCGTCGATGCAGCGGCGGCGGCTGGGGGCGAGGTGGTGATCACTGCGGACCACGGCAACGCCGAAACGATGTTCGATCCCTTCACCGGCCAGCCGCATACCGCCCATACGCTGAATCTCGTGCCCTTCGTCTACGTGGGACGCCCGGCGACGGTCATCGCCGGCGGCGCGCTGTCGGATGTCGCACCGACGCTCCTCGCACTGCTCGACGTGCCCAAACCCGCCGAGATGACCGGGCATTCGCTCGTCCGTTTCTGACCGTCGCCGAGGTGGGCATCGGCAAGCTTTTGATTCCATGGCGTCAAGCATTTGTTACACCGCGCCACCGGAACTCGGCACGCTTTTCGCAGCCATAGTCTGCGCCGGGCGAAAACCGCAGCAACGCCCGTCGGCCGCCCGGGTTTTGCGAAAAGGGCAGGCGTATACTCGAATGGCAGTTTTCCGGACGGCACGGCGACCCCGTGTCCGAGTGGGTCGATGACCCTGCAACGAGTCGAGGTCGGCATGCGTGACGGGATGAAAAAGGCAGGATTCATCGGTTTGGGCGCCGTGCTCGGCATCCTGCTCAGCCTCAATCTGTCGGTGTTTGCACAGCGCGAGGCCCGCCTTCCGATTCCGTACGAGGATCTCCAGCTCCTGTCCGCGGTGTTTGGAAAGATCAAGAGCGACTACGTCGAGCCCGTTTCCGACGACAAGCTCATCAAGGAAGCGATCAACGGAATGGTCCACGGGCTGGACCCCCATTCCGATTTCCTGGACGCCGACGCGTTCAAGGAGCTGCAGGTCTCGACGCAGGGCAAGTTCGGCGGCCTCGGCATCGAGGTCGGCGTCGAGGACGGCGTGGTTCGCGTCATCTCCCCCATCGAGGACACGCCGGCGTTTCGCGCCGGCATCAAGTCCGGCGACCTCATCGTCAAGATCGACGACCTGGTGACACGCGGCATGCCGCTGTCCAAGGCCGTCGAGAAGATGCGCGGCCGGCCGGGCACGACGATCAACCTCACGGTCGTGCGCAAGGACGCCGAAGCGCCGCTCAACTTCACGCTGACCCGCGAGGAGATCAACGTCAAGAGCGTGCGCTACAAGGCGGTCGAGCCCGGCTACGGCTACATCCGCATCCGCCAGTTCCAGGACCGCACCGGCGAAGATCTCGCCGCCGCCCTGCGGGACCTCTACAAGAAGGAAGGCGACCTCAAGGGCCTCGTACTCGACGTACGCTCGGATCCGGGCGGTCTTCTGAACCAGGCGGTCGCCGTGTCGGCGGCGTTCCTGCCGAAGGACGCGCTGGTCGTCTACACCGACGGCCGCACGCCCGATGCGCGCATGCGCCTGACGGCGAGCCGGGAAAACTACGTGCGCCGCGGCGACGACTATTTCCGTGATCTGCCCGCCGCCATCAAGAAGGTGCCGATGGTCGTGCTCGTCGACGGCGGCACGGCTTCGGCCTCCGAAATCGTCGCCGGCGCGCTGCAGGACCACAAGCGCGCGACGGTGATGGGTGCGCAGACCTTCGGCAAGGGCTCGGTCCAGACGATCCTGCCGATCGGCAACAACGCCGGACTGAAGCTGACGACCGCGCGCTATTACACACCGGCCGGACGCTCGATCCAGGCGAAGGGCATCGAGCCCGACATCAACGTCGATGACGGACGCGAAACGCCGAACCGCATCCGCGAGGCGAACCTCGAGCGTCACCTCGAGACCAGCAAGATCGCTGCCGACAAAGCTACGCCCGGCGTCCCCGCGACGCCCGCGGCCGCGCCGAAGAAGGACGGCGCGCAGGCCGATCCGCCGCTTCCGCGCATCGATCTCGGAAGCGACGAGGATTTCCAGTTGAAGCAGGCGCTGAATCAGCTGAAGGGCCTGCCCGTGATCGCATCCACCAAGGCGGTGCAGGCGCAGGTGAAGCAGTAGGGTCGGTTGCCGGTCGACGGTGACGGCGCGCCGTGGCGCGCGAACAGTCCCACCATGGCGCCCGCGCACAACCTGCGCGGGCGTTCTGCTTGGCGCAACCGCTGCGCATGCATGAACCTCCGAGCTGCCGAAGCCGACTGCCAATACAAGAATGGACGACTCCCAGCTCCTCCGCTACAGCCGCCACATCCTGCTCGACGAGCTCGGCCCGGACGCGCAGCAGGCCTTCGCCGCCGCGAAGGTCGTGCTCGTCGGAATGGGCGGGCTCGGCACGCCGGCGGCGCAGTACCTCGCGGGGGCCGGCATCGGCACACTGACGCTTTGCGACGCCGACCACGTCGACCTCACGAACCTCCAGCGCCAGGTGCTGTACGCGACGCCGGACGTGGGCAAGGCGAAAGTCGACGCCGCGGCAGCACGTATCGCGGCGATCAATCCCGATGTGAAGACGGTGCGCGTGGCGCACCGCGTCGGTCCGGCCGAACTCGGCCCGCTCGCGGCCGCAGCCGACGTCGTGCTCGACTGCAGCGATAACTTCGACACGCGCCACGCGGTCAATCGCGCGTGCGTGGCGGCGGCGACGCCGCTGGTATCGGGTGCGGCGATCCGCTTCGACGGGCAGGTCGCGGTGTTCGACGCACGCGACCCCTCGTCACCCTGTTACCACTGTCTGTTCGGCGAGGGCGACGCGCTGGAAGAGACACGCTGCGCGACGATGGGTGTGTTCGCTCCGCTCGTGGGCATCGTCGGCGCGACTCAGGCCGCCGAGGCGCTGAAGCTCATCGCCGGTGTGGGCGCGTCGCTGGCCGGCCGTCTCCTCCTGCTCGACGCGCTGGCGATGCAATGGCGCGAACTCACCGTGCCGCGCGACCCGGCCTGCCCCGTATGCAGCGCGAGGCCCGGGTGAACGTCGCGCTGCGCCTGCTGCTGGTGTTGGCACTCGTGCTTGCCCCGTGCGCACACGCCGAAGAGGCGTCGAGCGCGCCGGACTGGCAGGCGATCAAGCGGGTGATCGGCGAACAGCTGATGGCGCTGCGCCAGGATGACGGCGCGCGCGCTTTCGCCTTCGCCGCGCCCGGCCTGCAAGCGCAGTTCGGGAATGCCGAGACGTTCCTGCGAATGGTGCATGCGGGCTACCAATCGCTGATCGACGCGCGCTACGACGAGTTTCTCGAAGGCGCGGTCATCGAAGGGCGGGTGATCCAGCCGCTGCGCATTACCTCGCGCGACGAGACGGTGCAGGTCGCGTTGTACACGATGGACAGGGATGAAACGGGACGCTGGCGCATCGCCGGCTGTCTGCTCGCGCCTTCGACGTCGCGGCTTCGGACGGCGGCGGCTCGCTCGCGCCCCGCGGGCGCGCAACTCTAGCTGCCGGCGCGCTGCGCGCAGGCAGCAACTTCGCCCGTCGCCGCATTCGCGCGAACCCGCGCGTCCCATGCGGCGAGCGCGACGGCGCGCACGGTGGCGTCCGCCGATTCGGCCCCCTGTTGCGTATCGAGGTCGAGCGCCGCGCAGCGCGCGCGCAGCGCGTCGTTGGCGGCCTGGCGTGTGCGGCTGCGGGCGACCGCTGCCGGATCGGATGCGGTGCGCTCGGCGATCGTCGCGCCCGCCGCTCGCGCCGTGAACGTCGTTCCGCGCTCGGCCAGCGCCGCGCCCAACTGTGCGCAGGCGGCCTTGCGCGTATCGGGAAGCGTCGTCCCGCCGCATGCGCCCGCGAGGCCCGTCGTTACGATCCTGGGCTGCTCCGCCGCGTAGGCCGCGGCGGCTTCGGCCTTTGCCGCGCGTTCGACCGCGGTAGGCATCGCCATCACGTAGTCCCACAGCGCGAGCGCGCCGCGCGCCGAGTAGTCGTCCATCCGCGGCTTCGCGGCGGCCTGCTCGAGGTACGCGACGGCCATCTCGTTGTTGCCGCGGCGCGCCGCCTTCGACGCCAGCAGCAGCAGCGGCACGCCGTTGTCCGCGTCGCGCGTCGCCCAGTCGGCAAGACGGTCGACCGCATCGCACTCCGGCAGCGAGGGCTGCACCGGCTGCTGGCAGGCGATCGCCAGCGAGGCGAGATAGAGCGTCTCGCGCGGCGCCGCGGCACGCGCGGCGGCGTAGTGGCGGACCTGCGACGCCGGATCGGTCGCATCGAAGCGCGCGGCAACCCAGTGGCCCCGCGGATCGTCGATGACGAGCGCACGCATCTGCAGTTCCGCGTCGAGCCGCGCGACGTCCCCCGCCCATCGCGACTCCGCGGGCGCGGCCGGGTCGGACAACTGCGCCGCTGCCGCCGGCGCGCTCCACGTCGACAGCGCCGCGACCGCCGCCGCGGCGGCAGCCCGCGCCGCGCGTGCGCCGAGCGAGGTCCTCATCCGAACAGGAACTTGCGCTGCAAGTCCCACCCTTCCTGTGGACGCCGCTTGAAGCCGCTCTTGGCGAAGAGTTGCCAGCGGCCCACGACGTAGGCGATCAGCACGGCGGCGTCGGCGCTGGCATCGCCATGCCAGGCGTTGGCGGCCTGCGCGACGCGCAGCGACTGGCGCAGCGCCGCCTCGAGGCGGTCGACGAGCTGGTTGATCCGGGCCTGCAGGCGCTCGTCCTCGTGCACCAGCGCGTCGCCGATCAGCACGCGCGTCATTCCCTGGTTCTTCTCGGCGAACGACAGCAGCATCACGACTTTCTGCTCGGCCTGCGCCGCGCCGTCCTGCGTATCCGCATCGATCTTGTTGGCGAGCGAGAACACCGTCGTCTCGATGAACTCGATCAGGCCTTCGAACATCTGCGCCTTGCTGGCGAAATGCCGATAGAGCGCTGCCTCGGACACTTCGATCCGCGCCGCCAGCGCCGCGGTGGTCACCTTCTCGCCGCGCGGATTCTCGAGCATCGTCGCGAGGGTCTGCAGGATCTGCAGTCGCCTTTCGCCCGGTTTTGTCGCCATGGAGATGCCGCGCCGCTTGCGGAAGCGTTCGCGAGGGTTGCGCGAGCGTCAGGCGCCCGCGCGCGCGGGCGCGCTGTCGGCGCGGATCATCGTCCCCACGCCTTCGTTGGTCAGCACTTCGAGCAACAGCGCATTCGGGACGCGGCCGTCGATCACGTGCGAGCTCTTGACGCCGTTCTTCACCGCGTCGAGCGCCGAGCCGATCTTCGGCAGCATGCCGCCGTGGATCGTCCCGTCCGCGAACAGCGCCTCGATTTCCGACGCAGTGAGTCCCGTCAGCAGCCTGCCCGTCTTGTCGAGGACCCCCGTGGTGTTGGTCATCAGCACGAGCTTCTCGGCGCGCAGCGTCTCGGCCAACTTGCCCGCCACGAGATCGGCGTTGATGTTGTAGGCCTCGCCCTCCGTCCCGACGCCGATCGGCGCTATGACCGGGATGAAATCCCGCGAGTCGAGCAGCGTGATCAGCTCGGGGTCGATGCGGTCGATCTCGCCGACCAGTCCGATGTCGACCAGCTCGCCGGCGGCGGTGTCGCTTCGCAGCATCATCTTGCGCGCGCGGATGAATGCGCCGTCCTGCCCCGTGAGCCCGACCGCCTTGCCGCCCTGCTGGTTGATGAGGCCGACGATCTCCTGGTTCAGCTCGCCCAGCACCATCTCGACGACGTTCATCACGCGCTCGTCCGTCACGCGCATCCCCTGCCGGAATTCGCTCTCGATGCCCATCTTTTTGAGCAGGTCGCCGATCTGCGGGCCGCCGCCATGGACGATCACGGGGTTCATGCCGACGAGCTTCAGCATCACGACGTCGCGCGCGAAGCCCGCCTTCAGGTGCGCTTCGGTCATCGCGTTGCCGCCATACTTCACGACGATCGTCCGGTCGTGAAAGCGGCGGATGTACGGAAGCGCCTCGGCGAGGATCTGCGCCTTGACGTTGGCGTTGACGGCGTCGAGCGGCATGGGCCAGGAAGCTTTGCGCGCGCGGGACACCGCGCCGGGATGGGGTGGCGACGATTGTACCCGAACCGGCGTGCGCGCCGCGCTGCTCGGCCGGGAGCCGAGTGAACGCGCACCCGCAACACGGCGCCCGACTGAAGCGGCCGGCGAATTTTGCTATCGTTGCTCCATGTCGAGCCCCTTGCCGGACGCCGTTCCGCTCGGCGAAGTCCGTCGCGCCCTCATTACCAAGCTGCGGCATCACGGCGACGTGCTGCTGACTTCGCCGGTGTTTGCGGTGCTGAAGCGCGCCGCGCCGCACGTCGAGATAGACGCACTCGTGTACGCGGAAACTGCCCCGATGCTCGCGAACCATCCAGCCATCGCCGCGATCCACACCATCGACCGCGAATGGAAGCGTCGGGGCGCGTGGCGCCAGGCGGCCGCCGAATGGGCGCTCGTGAAGCAACTGCGCGCGCGGCGCTACGACCTTCTCTTGCACCTCACGCCCCACCCCCGCGGCTTGACGCTCGCGCATCTGCTGCGCCCCCGCTACGCCGTGACGCACGAGCGCGACGGCCGCGCGACAGCCTGGCGGCATGCGTTCACGCATTTCTACAAGACGCCTGCGCACACGCCGCGCCACACGGTCGAGACGAACCTCGACGCGCTGCGTCGCATCGGCGTCTACCCCGGCACCGACGACCGCGGACTCGTGCTGGTGCCGGGCGAGGCGGCAGCGGCGAGCGCTGCCGCGATGCTCGCGCGGCATGGGCTCGCGACGTCGCCGTTCGTCCACGCGCATCCGGGATCGCGCTGGCTGTTCAAGTGCTGGCCACCGGAGCGGATGGCTGCGCTCCTCGACCACGTTGCGGGACAGGGGCTGGCGATCGTCGTCACCGGCGCGCCCGATGCGCGCGAGAAGGAAATCCTGACGGCGACGCTTTCGGCGTGCGCGGAGTCGACGCGCGCGCGCATCGCCGATCTGTCGGGCAGGCTCACGATGGCCGAGCTCGCCGCCGTCGCCGCGCGCGCGCGCGCGTTCGTCGGCGTCGATTCGGCGCCCATGCACATCGCCGCCGCGATGGGGACGCCGGCGCTCGCGCTGTTCGGCCCCTCCAGCGGCGAGGTGTGGGGGCCCTGGCAGGTCGCGCATCGCGTCGTGTCGTCCGACGCGCATCCGTGCCGGCCCTGCAATCTCGACGGCTGCGGCGGCGGCAAGGTGTCGGAGTGCCTGACCACGCTGCCGGCGGCCCGGGCGATCGCTGCATTCGACGCGCTGCTGCGCGAAACCGGGGGCGGCGCGCGCTGATGCGGCTCGCGTTGATCCGCCAGCGCTACACGCCCTTCGGTGGCGCCGAGCGCTTCATCGAGAACGCGCTTGCCGCGCTGCTGGAGCGCAGCGTCGCCGTCACGCTCTACACGCGCGAATGGCCGCAGACCGACCTGCAGCTGATGGAGCCGATCGTCGTCGACCCGTTCCACGTCGGTCGGCTGTGGCGCGACTGGAGCTTCGCGCGCGCTGCATGCCGCGCGATGGCGCGCGGCGACGCCGACCTCGTGCAGTCGCACGAGCGGCTCGCCTGCTGCGACATCTTCCGCGCCGGCGACGGCGTGCACGCCGTGTGGCTCGAGGAAAAGAATCGGGGCGCGCCGGCGCTCGCGCGCCTTGCTACCGCGCTGTCGCCGTACCACCGCTACGTCCGGCGGACCGAGCGGCGCATGTTCGCGCGGCCGTCGCTCGCGGCAGTGATCTGCAATTCGCAAATGGTGAAGGACGAGATCGCGCGGCGCTTCGCGGTGCCGGAGCAGAAGCTGCACGTGATCTACAACGCCGTCGACGGCGCCGTCTATTCGCCGGCGCTGCGGGCGCACCGCGCGGCGCTGCGCGACACGCTCGGCATTTCCCGCGAAACCGTCGTGTACCTGCTGGTGGGTTCGGGCTACGAGCGCAAGGGCGTCGCGACCGCGATCGCGGCGCTTCGCGAGGTACCGGGCGCGCAGCTCCTCGTCGTCGGGCGCGAGAAGGACGTCGCCAGGTACCGGCGCGCCGCACAGGCGGCCGACGTCGCGACGCGCGTCATCTTCGCCGGTGCACAGGCCGACGCCAGGCCATACTTCGGCGCCGCGGACGCCTTCGTGCTGCCGACGCGTTACGATCCGCTGCCCAACGCCGCGCTCGAGGCGATGTCCTGCGGGCTGCCGGTCATCACCAGCACCAAGTCGGGCGCCGCCGAGCTCGTCATGCGCCACGACGCAGGCTACGTCTGCGATTCGCGCGACACGCAGGCGCTCGCCGCGCACATGCGTTCGCTGCTGGATGCGCCGACGCGGGAGCGTCTCGGCGCGGGTGCGCGCCGCGCGGTCGAGCCGCTCACCCCGGACGCGATGACGCTGGCGCTCGTCCTGCTCTACAAGGCGCTGCTCGCGGACAGTCTTGCGCGACGCAAGGCGGCAAAGGCGCACGGTGCGCCGGCGCCGCCCGGCGAGGACGTCGCCGACGGCGAGTGACGCTGCGCTATACTTCGCCGCTTCCGTTTTCAGCGTGTCGCGCGAAGCCCGCCACGCCCCGCCCGATGCCGCGTCACGGCACGTCCGGCCCTTAAGCGATGACGGGCTACCACCTTTACCTTCGACTCCTCAAGTACGTACGGCCGTACTGGTGGGCCTTCGGCATCGCCGTCGCCGGCATGGTGGTCGTGGCCGCCGGCGATCTCATCATGGCGATCCTCGTGATCCCGATCGTCAACACCTTTCAGCAGAACGACCCGCTGAAGGCGCAGTGGCTGCCGCTCGCCGTGATCGGCGTGTTCCTGTTCCGCGGGATCGGCTCGTTCGTGTCCGACTACGGGATGGCTTACACGGGCCACCGCGTGGTCTTCGACCTGCGCCGGGCGCTGACCGACAAGCTGCTCAAGCTGCCGACGCCCTACTACGACGTCACGCCCGCCGGCGTGGTCCAGTCGAAGCTCACCTTCGACGCCCACCAGCTCGCACAGGCGGCGTCGTCGACGATCACCACGGCGATCCGCAGCTCGATGTCGATCGTCGCGTCGTTCGGCTGGCTGATGTGGGTGAACTGGCGGCTCACGCTGATGACGTTCGTCGTGATGCCGGTCGTCGCCGTCGTCATCCGTTATTTCAGCCGCCGGCTGCGGCGCATCGCCCGCGACGTGCAGACCCGCACCGGCTCGATGACCCACGTGCTCGAGGAGATGATCGGGGGCCACCGGATCGTGCGGATCTTCGGCGGCGAGGACTATGAGCGGGGGCGTGCCGTGAAGGCCGCGAACTCGCTGCGCACGTCGATGACCAAGCAGTCCTCGGCGAGCGCGGCGAGCTCGCCGCTGACGCAGGTCCTCGCCGCGCTCGCGGTCGGCGTGATCATCTGGGTGGCACTCGCGCAGAACCAGACCGGCAAGCTCGACCTCGGCATGTTCGCGTCGTATCTGGTCGCGCTGCTCACGCTGCTCGACCGCCTGAAGTCGCTGTCGGGAATCAACGCCGCGATCCAGCGCGGCCTTGCGGCGGCCGAGAGCATCTTCGGGCTGCTCGACCGCGAGGAGGAGCCCGACACCGGCAGCGTCGCGCTGCCGCGCGCGCGCGGCGAGCTCAAGTTCGACCGCGTGGCGCTGCGCTACCCGGGCACCGAGCGCGAGGCGCTCGCCGACGTCTCGCTGACGATCCGGCCGGGCGAGACCGTCGCGCTCGTCGGCAGCTCGGGGAGCGGCAAGACGTCGCTCGTCAACCTGATCCCGCGCTTCTACGAGCCCACGGCGGGGCGGCTGTTCATCGACGGCCACGACGTCACGACATTGACCCTCGCCTCGCTGCGCGCGCAGATCGCGCTGGTTTCGCAGGACGTCATGCTGTTCGACGACACGGTGGCCGCCAACATCGCCTATGGCGCGATGAGCGGCACGCCGCCCGACGACATCGCGCGCGCTGCCGCCGCCGCGCACGCCCTCGAGTTCATCCGCGCGCTGCCGCAGGGCTTCGACACCGAGGTCGGCGAGAACGGCGTGCGCCTGTCGGGCGGGCAGCGCCAGCGCCTCGCGATCGCCCGCGCCATCCTGAAGAACGCGCCGATCCTCATCCTCGACGAGGCGACTTCCGCGCTCGACTCGGAGTCGGAGCGGCAGGTGCAGGCAGCGCTCGAAACGCTGATGCAGGGACGCACGACGCTCGTCATCGCGCACCGGCTGTCGACGATCGAGCATGCCGACCGCATCGTGGTGCTCGACCAGGGGGGCATCGCCGAGCAGGGAACGCACGCGGAGCTCCTCGGCCGCGGCGGCGTCTACGCGCGCTTGCACCGGATCCAGTTCAGTACGGCGCCGGCCGCGGCGGCGTGAGCGTCGCCGCGCCGCTGTCGATCGCGCATACGGAGGCGTCCACCGGCTGGGGCGGTCAGGAGATTCGGATCCTCACCGAAGCGGCGGGACTCATCGGGCGCGGCCACCGCGTCGTCGTCTACGCGGCGAGCGGCGCGCGAATCCTCACCGAGGCGCCGCGCTTCGGCGTCCCGGCGATCGCGCTGCCGATCGGCGAGAAGCGCCCGCGCGGTGCGCGCGCGATGATCCGCACGCTCGCCCGCGAGCGCATCGACGTCGTGAACGCACACAGCTCCACCGACGCCTGGCTTGCGGCGATCGCGTGCCGGTGGCTCGATCTGCGCCGGCGCGCGCGGCCGGTGCTCGTGCGCACGCGGCACGTGTCGATTCCGGTGCCCAACGACGCGCTGACGCGCTGGCTGTATCGGCGCGCCACGCAGCGCATCGTCACCACCGGCGACGCCCTGCGCGAGCAATTGATCCGTCACAACGGCATCGATCCCCGGCGGATCGACTCGGTGCCCACCGGCATCGACGCGGCGCGCTTCCAGCCGCGCGAGCGCGACGCGGCGCGCGAAGCGCTCGGCCTGCCGCCGCGCGTCCCGCTGATCGGGATCGTGGCGACGCTGCGAAGCTGGAAAGGGCACCGGTTCCTGCTCGACGCGCTCACCCGCATGGCGCATCGCGACGCTCGCCTCGCGATCGTGGGCGACGGTCCCCAGCGCGCGGCGCTGGAGGCCCAGACCGATGCGTTGCGCCTGCGCGAGCGCGTGATCTTTGCCGGACAGCAGGATGACGTCACGCCGTGGCTCGCCGCGCTCGACGTTTTCGTGCTGCCCTCCTACGCGAACGAAGGCGTGCCGCAGGCGCTGCTGCAGGCGATGTTCGCGGGCGTGCCCTGCGTGACGACGGCAGCGGGCGCGATTCCCGAGATCGCGCGCGACGGCGACACCGCGCGCGTTGTCGCCGCGCAGGATCCCGCCGCGCTCGCGAGCGGGATCGACGCGCTCCTCGACGATCCGATAACCGCGGCGCGGCTCGCGGCGTCCGCGCGCGCCTTTGTCGCCCCGCGTTACGGGCTCGACACGATGCTCGATCGCATGGCCGCGATTTTCCGCCGCGCCGTCGACGAGCGCAGCGAGGCGTCCGCATGACGACGATTTTCGACGACGCAGGCGCTGCTTCGATCCGCGCCTTTCACGATGCGCGCGTCGCCGATGTCGACTGGGCGGCGACCGCCGCCGCGGCGCACGCCGAGGGCTTGTGGCGCTGGATCGAGACGAACCACCGCTGCAACACGCTCCTCTGGGACGAGGAAGATCGCGCGCGGCGCCGCGACGTACCCGACGCCGCGATCGCCGCGAACAAGCGCGCGATCGACGGGTACAACCAGCGCCGCAACGACGCGATCGAGAACGTCGACGAGGCGCTCCTCGGACGCCTCGCCGGCGTGTCGCTGCGTGCGGACGCCTGGCACAACTCGGAAACCGCGGGCGCGATGGTCGACCGGCTGTCGATCCTGGCGCTCAAGTCCTTCCACATGGAACTGCAGACACGGCGCGCCGACGCCTCGCCGGAACACGTCGCCGCGTGCCGCGACAAGCTCGCCCGGCTGGTCGCGCAACGCGACGATCTCGCGCGCTGCTACGACGCGTTGCTGGTCTGCGCTCTGGAGGGCCGTGCGTTCTGGCGGGTCTACCGGCAGTTCAAGATGTACAACGATCCCGCGCTCAATCCCTATCTGCACGGCGGGCGCCGGTGATCTCGCGTCTCGCGGAGGGAATCCGCTTCCCGGTCGAAGTCACGCTGCTCGGTTGCCTCGCGATTTCCCTGCCGATGTTCGAGGGCGCGAAGAATGTCTTCTGGGGACTCTACGCGGTCGCGTGGTATTTCAACCGCCTGCGCCCCGGCGTGACGTGGGAAACGCTGGGAGGCCGCTGGGACGGCTGGGACACGCTGTTCGCCGTGCTGATCGTCAGCGCACCGGCCGGCGCCGCGCTTGCGGGACTGCATCACCAGGAATGGATCGCCTGCGCCGACGCGCTGCGGATAACGTCGGTCGCGTGGTTCCTGAAGCGCAGCGGCTACGGCGATCAGGAGCGCCTGCGCCTCCACGTGACGATCCAGATCGCCGTTGTGATCGCCTGCGTGTGGGCGCTCGTCGCGCTCGCCTTCCCGCACACCTACGAGGGCATTCAGCTCCATTCGGTCGGCCACGTGAACCAGAGCGTCATCTACATCGTGATCTGCTTCGGCGCGCTGATCGGCGGGGTCGCGGCGTACTGGCGCGTGATGAACGCCGCGTGGCGCAGCGCGGCGATCGGCGCGATCGTCGTGCAACTGGTGGCGCTGTTCGCTGCCGGCAGCCGCGCCGGCGCGGCCACCGCGATCCTCGGCGCGCTCGCGTTCGGATTGCTTTGGGCGAAGCGCTCGCGCGGCCCGCTCGTGTGGACTGCGATCGCGGTGCTTGCGTTCGCCGTGCTCGTCTCGACGTTCGACACCGACATGCGGCGCAAGCAGGAGTTCGCGCTCGACAGCCCCCACCCGGTGCTGAACGAGCGCTATCCGATCTGGCAGCAGGCGCTCGCTGCGTGGCGCGCCTACCCCGCCTTCGGCGTCGGCGGCGACAACTTCGGCGACATCTCCGCCGCGCGCGTCGACGCCTGGACGCGCGCAGCAGGTGGCCGCTACGAGGCAGGAGCGTTCGTCCGCAGCTCGCACGCGCATAACCTCTATCTCAACACGCTGGCCGAACACGGCCTCTTCGGCATGGCGGCGCTCGTACTCCTGTGCGCGGCGTGGGCGTGGCGCCTGTTTCGCCGCAAGCCGGCGATCGGCGATCCGCCGATCGCGTGGCTCGCGTGGAGCGGCGCCGCCGCAGCGCTCGTCGTGACGCTGGGCCTCGGCGCATTCAACACGACGCTGCACGACGAGCACGGGCTGCTCGCGCTCATGCTGCTAGGGATCTGGCTCAGCGAACGGCGCGGTCGCGCTGCGACTTCACTCCTGCGCTGATGGATTCGTCTCTTCGTCGGCGCGTCCGGCGTTATGCGCGCACCCTGGATTCGCGGGCGTTCCGCTGCCGGGGCGCTGACGCGGGCGCCTGAACACTGAAGCCGGCGGCAGCGCACCGGCAGCGGAATGCCTGCGCAAGCGCCACCGTCAGCGAAACCCGCGACGCGACGCCGTACGCAATCAGCGACGCCGGGGCGCGCGCAGCGGCAACAGCGCGGCGACTTCGCCGGAGACGGGCTCTTGGGGGAGCGGCTGCACCGGCGCGCCCGCTGGCGGCGCGTACTCGGGGATCCATGACTTGAGACGCGCACGCACTTCGCCCTCGTCGGCGACGCGATCGCGCTCGCACCACGCGACCATCTGGCCGACCGCATCCCGGTTCGCCTCGCGGGCCTGCGCGATCCGCAGCTTCGGGTGCGGCGTCGGCTTCGACGCCTCCTCGGAGGCGAGCAGCTCCTCGTAGAGCTTTTCGCCCGGCCGCAGTCCGGTGAACACGATCGCGACCTGGTCGGGGTCGGCGCCGTAAAGGCGGATCAGGTCACGCGCCAGATCGACGATGCGCACCGGCTCGCCCATGTCGAGCACGAGGATCTCGCCCCCCTTGCCCTGCAGGCCCGCCTGCAGCAGCAGCTGCGTTGCCTCCGACAGCGACATGAAGAAGCGCGTGATGTCCGGATGCGTGACCGTTACCGGGCCGCCTCGCGCGATCTGCTCCTGGAAGCGCGGGATCACGCTGCCTGCACTGCCGAACACGTTGCCGAAACGCACGAGCACGAATTGCGTGACGCTGCCCTGAAGGCTCTGGCAGACGATCTCGGCGAAGCGCTTGGTCGCGCCCATCACCGACGTCGGATTCACGGCCTTGTCGGTCGACACCAGCACGAAGCTCTCGACCTTCGCGGCGACCGCTGCGCGCGCCACCACCCACGTGCCGTAGGCGTTGTTCAGCACCGCCTGCCAGGCGTTCGTCTCTTCCATCAGCGGCACGTGCTTGTAGGCGGCCGCATGGAAAATCACGTCCGGCTTCTCGCGCGCCAAGACCGACTCGACCAGCGCGATGTGCTTGACGTCGCCGACGACCGGCACGATCGGCAGCTGCGGGAACGCGTCCGCCAGCGCCATCTGTATCTCGTAGATCGCTGCTTCGGAAACATCGAAAAGCACGAGACGCGCCGGGCGGAAGCGCGCGATCTGGCGCGTCAGCTCGGCGCCGATCGACCCGCCCGCTCCGGTCACGACGACCACGCGGTTGCCGAGCCATTCGGCGAGGCCGGCACTGTCGAGGACGACGGGATCGCGCGACAGGAGGTCGTCGGCCTCCACGCTGCGCAGCGCGGTCAGCGACAAACGCCCGGAGATGAGGTCGTCGTATGACGGCACCGTCAGCGCCTCGATTCCCGCAGCGGCGCACTGCTCGGCGACGCGCCGGCGCACGACGTGGTTCGTCGACGGGAGCGCGATGATCACCTTGCGAACGCCGTAACGGCGGGTCCAGATCGAAAGATCGGCGATCGGGCCAAGCACGCCCACGTTGCGGATCTGCCGGCCCTGCTTCGCCGCGTCGTCGTCGAGCAGGCCGACCACGCGCCACTGGCGGCTGCGCGCCATCTCCGCGGTGAGTCGCGCGCCTGCCTCGCCGGCGCCCACGATCAGCACGGGCTCGCCGAGCGCCGCAAGCGGGCTGTAGAGCCGATGCTCCTTCCACACGCGGTAAGCGAAGCGCGATCCCGCCATCAGGAAGATCAGCACGATCGGGTACATGACGAGCACGCTGCGCGGCACTACGGTCTGCAGCTGGAGCATCACGAGCACGAGCGGAATGAGCACAGCTCCGAGTCCCGCCGACACGACGATGCGCTGCAGATCCGTGAGGCTCGCGAATCGCCACAATCCGCGATACAGCCCCAGCGCCAGGAAGATGCCCGCCTGCAGCGGCACGATCCATATCAGCGTGAACCATGCCTCGCCGACGTAGGGATCGTGGAGATCGAGGTTGAAGCGCAGCCAGAAGATCGCCATCCACGCGAGCGCCGCGGCGCACACGTCGTGCACGAAGGCGAGCGCCGCGCGCCAGTTGAAGCGGGATTTCATCGGGGGGTCGGGAGTCTTCGGTGCCAATGATAGTCAATCGCCCGAAACAGCGTGAAGCATACAACGCATGCGAGCAGGAGAACCGCGGATCCCCACGCAGGCGCGAACGCCAGGCACAGCAGCGCCGCGGCCCCCGACACCGTCATCGCAGCCGCATAAGCGCCAAGCGTGCCGGCGTGGCCGGCGCCCATGCGATGTAAGCGCTGATAGTAGTGCTCGCGATGCGCATCGCCGAGCCGCGCACCCCGCGCGGCACGCCGCGCCAGCGTCAGCGTCGCATCGGCGATGAAGGGCAGGAAGACGAGCACCGGGAACCACGCGGGCCACAGCCCGGTCATCGCGCCCGCCGCGCCGAAGGCCGCGGCAAGGAAGCCGAGCGGCACCGATCCGACGTCGCCGAGGAACATCGTCGCGCGCGGCCGGTTGACCGCGAGAAACGGCAGCGTGGCGGCGGCGAGCGCGAAGAATGCCGCCGATGCAGCGCCGCCGACTCGACTTGCCGCTATTCCGTAGGCGGCGAATCCGAGCAGCGCCATCGTCGCAGCGAGCCCGTCGCTGCCGTCCATGAAGTTGTAGAGGTTGGCTGACCAGGCGATCGCGAGCGTCAGCACGACGACGCTCGCGACGGCCAGCGGCGTGACCTCGGCCGCTGCGTCGGCACCGCGCCACAGCGACCACGCGCACCACGCAGCGGCCGCGAGATGCACGACGAGGCGCACGCCGGCGCGCACCGGCCGGGCGTCATCGATGCCTGATACGACGAGGACTGCAGCGAATGCGGGCAGCCAGCCGCCGACGCCGCCCGGGAAGGGCGGCGGCAGCCACAGGGCGACCGGAAGAAATCCCGCCCAGATCGCGTAGCCGCCGGCCCGCGGCACAGCGCCGGCATGCAGCGTGCGCTCGCTCGGGGTCGCCTGCGGCAGGCGCACTGCGGAACGCGACAGCGCGACTACGCTTGCAGTACCGAGCACCAGCGCCAGAACGACTGCGACGAGCGTCGAGGACGTCATCGCCGCAGCGCTCGAGACGTCGAAGCACCCGCGACAGCAAACGCAGGTGACGAACAGTCAAAGGCACGCTTCAACGGCTTTGCCGCGGCAGTAAACAGAATGAAACAGGCATTCTTGGCCCATTTGGGCAGCATCTCTGGAAAATGGGGGTCATTATAATTTTAAATCAATATGTTGCAAGTCATTCTTAGAGCATGTTCCAGCTCGATTGGCGCGCCGGATCGAGCGTGCCGGAAGGCGCGCCATGTTGCTCCGGCACAACAGCGCTCGAATGCTCAACAATCGGTCCGCCCCCTTGCTTGCCAACGCTTTCGCCGGTTTGGCACAATGGGTTGCAACTTCTCGATCGACCTGAGAAGGTTTTCGATGGCAGGCGCAAAAAGTTTGAATCCTTGCCAATTTTATCCGTTAGAGGAGAGACTCAATGAACAAGAAGCTCGTCGCTGTCGCCGTCGCGGGCGTACTTGCCGCCCCGCTGGCTGCGCAAGCGCAGACCGCGAACGTTACGCTGTACGGTCGGCTGAACATCGACTATGAGTTGGTGAACGGCCGGCAGGCGAATGGCTCGAACCCGAACGTCTCGCGTTTGAGCTCGAACTCGTCGCGTCTCGGCGTTCGCGGCGTCGAATCGCTGGGCGGTGGCCTGAATGCAATCTTCCAGATCGAGTCCAACGTTTCCGGCGACACGGGCAACAGCTCGAGTTCCGGCTTCGCAAGCCGCGATACGTTCGTCGGCCTGCAAGGCTCGTGGGGCACGTTCAAGATGGGCAAGTTCCTGATGCCCTACGACGACCTGCACCCGATTTTCGGTAACGTCCCGACCTACACGACGTCGATCCTGTCGACGGCCACGTTGTGGGCGAACGGCGCCCAGTCGAAGTTCAACGGCGGTTTCGATGCGCGCCTCGGCAACTCGGTGCGCTACGACTCGCCGGTGTGGAGCGGCTTCAACTTCAGCTCGCAGGTGTCGATGCGCGACTCGTCGGGCTTTGCCGACAACCCGCCACCCACACCCGCGACGAACCCCGTCGTGTTCGGCGGCGACAACGGCGATCACACGCAGGAACTGCGTCACGCTTACGTCTGGGGCGTTGCCGGCTACTACAACAACGGCCCGATCCAGGCCGGCGTCGGCTACGAGCACAACAACAAGGTTCGCGGCCCGACCCTCGACGACTGGGCATTCAGCGTCACCGGCGCCTACAACTTTGGCGTCGTGCGCATCGCCGGTATCTACGAGCGCCTGAACTACGATGTGCTGGCGGGCGGCGACCTCAAGCGCAATTTCTGGGGCGTCAGCGCCACGGCGCCGATCGGCCCGGGCGCGTTGTACGCGTTCTACGGCGCGGCAGACGACGGCAAGGGCTCGGCGGCGGATGGCCAGCGCGTCGGCGGACTGACCAGGGGCAGCGACACCGGTTCGCAACAGTGGGAAATCAGCTATACGTATCCGCTGTCGAAGCGCACGCAAGTCTATGCGGGCTACGTCAAGATTCAGAACGACAGCCGGGCCGCGTACTCGTTCAACATCAACGGGTATTCGATCAACACCACGTGCGTCACCGATTCCGTCTGCCCGAACGGCGGCAACGGCAAGCCGGGCGGCCTGGTGCTCGGCATGATCCACCTGTTCTAAGCGGCGTAGATCTCTCCGCCTTAACGGGAGCAAGCCTTCGAACGGGCGCCTTCGGGCGCCCGTTTTTTTTGGTATGCGGAGGGCGCTCAGGGCGTCGGTCTCCATACCCGCAGCGAACAATGCGTCGCGGCGAGCATGAAGTCGTTATCCGTGGTGAGCAGCGTAAGCCCGTGTCGAAGGCAGAGTTGCGCCAGCACGGCGTCGATCGTGCCGATCTGCACGCCCGCGCGCCGACAGCGATTGCGCAGTTCCGCGGCATCGATGTGATCCTGCCGATCCGGGGGCAGCAGCGGCAGGGCCGCGAAACGGTCAATGATGCCTTTGCGCGCCCGCGGGCCGGCGAAGCCCTGCAGCAATTCCTGCAGGATCAGCCCGGTGGTCAGGATCGTATCGCCACCTTCAAGCGCGTCGTGTAAGGCGCGCACCTCCGGCGCCGCAGAAGTTCGGTCGCGGCGGAAGGCAAGCGACCAGACACTGGTATCGACCAAAAGGCTCACCGGCGGGAGCGCTCGGCCTTGTAGTCGAACGAATCATCCCACTCGAGCTTGCCCATCAGCTCGATGAGTCTTCGCTGCCCGCGCCGGGCGATGAATTCTTCCAGGGCGCGGGTCACCGCCGCCTTCTTGGTCTTTTCACCGCTGAGCTTGACGGCGCGTTCGATCAAAGCGGGATCCAGAGCCAGATTGGTTGCCATGTGTTACTCCTTACACATAATATTACACACGTTGCAAGCCACTGCAAGACGCGCGCTGTTCTGACCCAGCGTGGTGGCCGCGGTGATGCGTCACGCCAAGGCGTGTCCAGCGATCAGTTAGTCCCGCGTGCCCTCGAAGGCGCCGGATCGCGGTACGATCGGGAATGCTCGATACGCTGATCATCGGATTCGACCGCGCGTTGCGCACGCTCGCGGGCAACGTCGTCGCAACGCGCGCGGTGCCGGGCGCCGATCTTCCGGAAGCCGACCTCGCCCCCGCGGAGCGACGCCATGCCGCCGCGCTGATGCGCGTCAATCACACGGGCGAAGTCTGCGCGCAGGCGCTGTATGCGGCGCAGGCGGCGGTGGCGCGCGACGGTGCGACCAAGGCGCGCTTTGCCGCGGCCGCGCGCGAGGAGGAGGACCATCTCGCCTGGACGCAAGCGCGGCTCGAAGCGCTCGGCGATCGCGCGTCGCTCGCCGATCCTCTGTGGTATGCCGGCTCGTTCGCGATCGGCGTCGCCGCGGGACTGGCCGGCGATGCGGCGAGCCTCGGATTCGTCGCCGAAACGGAGCGGCAGGTCGAGGAACACCTGACCGTCCACATGGACCGGCTCCCGGAAGCCGACGTCAGGAGCCGCGCGGTCGTCGAGCAGATGCGCGACGACGAGATCCGCCATGGCGCGATGGCCGTCGAGGCCGGCGCCGTCCCGCTTCCCTGGCCCGTCAAGCGCCTGATGCGGGCCGCCGCCGACGTCATGCGGGCGGTGGCCTATCGCGTCTAGGATCGGGCTGCGTCCAGGCGCCGGCTTCGCTTCCATTGGCGTAGCGCCGACAGTCGCGCGGCGCGAACCGCCATGGAGATTGCGTCGGCGCGTCCATGCGCGCGGGCGACGTCGCGCAGCGCAACGCGCCTGACGACGTCCAGCGCCTCGCGCCAGCGCGGCGCCAGCGTGTCGCCCGAAGGATCGTTCGCGACCCACGAAGCGAGCAACACCGCGAGACGCTCGGGACGACGCAGCGCGTCCGCCGCCTGCAGCAGGTCGAGAACGCTCGCCGGCGGCAGGCGCTCGATCGAAGGCAGCCGCGGCAGCCAGCGCGCCGCGAGCCGCGCCGCGTCGCGACAGGCCGTCGGCACCTTGAGGCGCGTCGACAGCGCGTTCGCAGCGCGAACGCGAGCACGCACCGCATCGCGCGCGGCGGGTGCGAGGTCGTGCGCGAGCAGCGCGTAGCGGGCCGCCAGCGGCGCGTCATTCGTGGCGGCGCGATCGAGCGCGCGCAGCAGCAGCGGCCACCGTCCGGTTCGCTTCGCCCCGCGCACCCGATACGCCGTGGCGACCTCGGGCAACACCGCGCCAAGCGCGCGCGCGTGGTCGAGCACCGCGAGCATCCGCGCCGGATGCGGCTCCATCAGTCCTCGCGCGAGTTCCTGCCAGACACGCTCGGGCGTAAGCGTTTCGAGCTCCCCCGAGCGCGCGATCGCGCGCATCAGCGCACGCGTCTCGGGCGCCACGGCGAATCCCAGGCGGGCGGCGAAGCGTGCGACGCGCAGGACGCGCAGCGGATCCTCGACGAACGCCGGTGAGACGTGTCGCAGCATGCCGGCGCGAAGGTCCGCCTGTCCGCCGTGCGGATCGATCAGTTCGCCGGCTTCGTCGCGCGCCATTGCGTTGATCGTCAGGTCGCGGCGCGCGAGATCCGCTTCGAGCGTCACCTCGGGCGACGCGAAGAACTCGAAGCCGCGATATCCGCGACCGTGCTTGCGCTCGGTGCGCGCGAGCGCGTATTCCTCCTGGGTGTCGGGATGGAGGAATACCGGGAAATCGCTGCCCACCGTGCGAAAGCCGGACGCCGCGAGCATCTCGGGCGTTGCGCCGACGACCACCCAGTCGCGATCGCCGCGCGGGCGGCCGAGCAGCTCGTCGCGGACCGATCCGCCGACGCGATAGATGCAAAACGGCTGCCGGGGCGAGCGAGTCATCGCGGACGCGTCACCGCCCGCCGGAGACGAGTGCGCGCGGCATGATCCACTCGACTTCGCTGCTTCAATCGCGGCGCTTCGCGCGCAGCGGATCGTAACGGCTGCGCGTGCTCAGCGGGGCGAGCCACGCCGGCGCCGTGGCTTCCAGTTCGGTCGGCGCGAATCCGAACACCGGCGGGAACGGGCTATCGCAAACGGCGTCGCGCGCCATCGACGCGAGGTTGTCCCGGCTCATCGGCGTCCCGGGAAGAAGCTCGAGCACACGCGCCTGGAGCTTCGACAATGCAGGACCCAGCCCCAGGACGGGGCGGCGATTCCCCGTTTGCGCGCCCACGTACCGGACGAGTTGCTTCAGCGTGTACACGTGCGGACCGCAGAGGTTGTACCGCTGGAGGATTGTCCGGTCGTCGACGAGCGCCTGCGCGAGGCACTGCGCGACATCGCCTACGAAGACCGGCTGGAAACGCGCGTCGGGCGCTGCGAGCGGAAGCACGGGGAACGCTTTCAGCAATTTCGCAAACAGGTTCAGGAACGCATCCTCGCGCCCGAAGATCACCGACGGCCGGACGATCGTCCAGTCGAGACCCGATGCGGCGACGATCGCCTCCGCCTCGCCTTTGGAACGCAGGTAGCGGCTCGGCCCGTCCGGATCCGCGTTGATCGCGCTCATGTGCACGAGCCTCGCGACGCCCCCGCGTGCGCAGGCGTCGACGACGGTGCGCGCGCCGTCTACATGCACGGCGGCGAACGTTTCGCGCTCGCGCTCGTTGAGGATGCCGACCAGATTCACCACTGCGCTCGCGTGGCGCAGGCGGGCGTCGAGTTCGCGCGGATCGAGCGAATCACCCTCGACGACCTGCACCGTGGGCAGCAGGATCAGGTGACGCGCCTCTTCGCGGCGCCTCGCGATGGCGGTGACCCGGTGCCCCGCGGCGCACAGGCGCGGGATGAGGTGGCGGCCGACGAATCCGGTGCCGCCCAGCACCAGGACGTGATGCAACGGGGCCATTACTCCGATTGCGCTGGTGTTGCAGCGCCGGCGCTGCCAGCGATCGCGCCACGCGGCGCGATCGTGCCAAGCCGCGCGCCCAGCGACGCGTAGGGCCGGTTGAGCGCGTGCGTGTAGATCATCGCGTTCGCCAGGACCTTTTTCACGTAATCGCGCGTTTCGTTGAACGGAATCGTCTCGACCCAAATCGCGCCTTCGAGCGGAATCGTGGAAGGACGCCAAGCCTGCGCGCGGCCCGGACCCGCATTATAGGCGGCGGCCGCGAGCGCAGGCCGGCCGTCGAGGCGATCCTGCCAATACTTGAAATAGTACGCGCCGAACTGCGTATTGAGATCGGCCTTCGTCACATGGTCGGGGCTGAAGTCGCTGCGCGCCATCTGCTTGGCGACCCATCGCGCGGTACCCGGCATGAGCTGCATCAGGCCGCGCGCGCCCGCCGCCGAGACGATGTCGGGAACAAAGCGGGATTCCTGGCGCGCGATGCCGTAGAGCAGATCCTCGTCGACGCCCTGGTCGCGCGACGCCGCGGTGAACTCGTGGCGAAACGGCATCAGGTAGCGCAAGCCGAAATCGTGGCGCGCAACCGTGCGCTCGGCGGTGTTGATGGCGCGATCGTAAAGCCCGCTGCGCCGCGCGTACTCGGCGGCGAGCAGCAGCGCGTCGTCGTCGAGCCCGCGCACGACGTAGATCCATTCCCGCAGCGATTCCGGCCGCATGTCGAGCTCGGCGAGCTTCAGCACGCGGCGTACCTCCGGGCGCGCGCCGAGGGTAGCCAGCGCCTCGACGGTGGGGGCGCGCGGATCGCTTTTCAGCAGCAGCAGTTGCTCGGCGCCGCGTCCCTGCGCCTCGGCGGCGAGCAGCCCGTAGAAATTGAGGTCGCCGGCCAGCGTGGCGTACAGCGCGTCCGCGGCCGCGCGATCGCCGGAAGTCGCAAGTGCGCGGGCCTTCCAGTAGCGCCACGCGGCCTCCTGCTGATCGCGCTCCGGCAGCCGATCGATCGCCGCGCGCACGTCGGGCCACGCCGAGACGCGCAGGGCGGCGCGCACGCGCCATGCCTGCTGCTCCGGCGTCAGCATGGCGTCGGGCACGTCGCGGAACCATGCGTTCGCGGCCGGGAGCAGCTGGCGCGCGCCGTGATACGCGACGCGCGCGTTGCCGTAATCGCGTGCCGCCGCCGGAAGCCGGTCACGCCATTGAAGCCACGCCGCGCGCGCGCCAGCGGCGTCGCGCCGCGCGGCCCGCTCGAGCGAAAAGAGGGCAAGATCCTGACCCGCTGCCGACTTCCACGTGAAGGCGCCCTGAGTGAGCGCGCGCAGCGCGTCCTTGTCGATCGCGGCGAGCTCGCGCGGGGTGATCTTCTCGTTCGCGGAGAAATCGGCAGCGAGCGCGTGTGCGAGCCTCAGGTTTCCGCTCTCGACCGCCATCCGGAAGCGCAGGCGCCGATCGGCCTCCGCCAGATCCCCTCTCGCAAAGAGGGCCTGGAACAAGGGCTCGCACGCGTCGGGCATCGCCTGGCCGGTGGCCCACAACGACTTCGCGGCGCCGAGCGCGGCGTCGCCGTCGCGCTGCCGCCGGTACTGTATGCCGTAGCAGGTGAGCTCGACGTCCTCGCCTGCGACGGGCGGGTAGTCGAGCGCAAAGCGTGTCCAGTCGCCGCGCTTGGCGAGCGACTTCAGCCAGTCGACGGCGAGGCGGTCGGCGAGCGGCGTATTGGCGTTTCGAGTGAGGAAGGCACGCACGGCACCGTAATCGGCGCTGTCGATGCCGCCCTTCAATTGCCAGTAAGCGACGTAGGGCGCGAGGATGTGCCCGGCAAGCGCCGGGGCCAGCGCGTCGAGTTTCCTGCGATCGCCATGATCGAACGCGTCCTTCGCGGCCAGGAAATCGGCATCGGTCTGCGCGCTTGCGGCCGACGGCAGTGCCGCGAGCAACGCGAAAAGCAAAGTTTTAACCATCTTCACGAGACAACGCCTGACGCCGGTGCGTTCACCCAGACGACACGATAGCAAAATCGGAGCAACAAACACGCCAGTGCGCGCCCTGGCGAAGGGTTTCCCGATGCTAGAATCGGCGCGACCGTCAAGGAGAACGGATGGCACAGCGCAAGGCGGCGCCGCTCGTCGGAGTGGTGATGGGGAGTGACAGCGACTGGGAGATCCTGCGCCACGCCACGGCCCAGCTCGACGCCTTCGCGGTGCCCTACGAGGCGCGCGTGGTATCTGCGCACCGGATGCCCGACGACATGTTCGAGTACGCCGAGGATGCCGCTTCGCGCGGCTTGCGCGCGATCATCGCGGGCGCCGGCGGTGCTGCGCATCTGCCCGGCATGCTCGCTGCGAAGACAACGGTGCCGGTGCTCGGCGTCCCGGTTCCGTCGAAATATCTGCGCGGAGAAGACTCGCTGCATTCGATCGTGCAGATGCCGAGGGGAATTCCCGTGGCGACGTTCGCGATCGGCGAGGCCGGGGCCGCCAACGCGGGACTGTTCGCCGTGGCGCTGCTCGCCGGCACGGACCCCGCGCTGGCAAAGCGGCTGGCAGCGTTCCGCGCCAAGCAGACCGCGACCGCACGCGCGATGCGCGTTCCGCCTGCGAACTGAGCTCCGCCGTGGCGCGTGACAGCGTGCCGCCCGGCGCGTGGCTCGGGCTGCTGGGCGGCGGCCAGCTCGGCCGCATGTTCTGCATGGCCGCGCAAAGCCTCGGCTACAGGGTGGTAGTCCTCGACCCGGGCGGCGACTCTCCGGCGGGCAGCGTGGCGGACCGGCACGTTCGCGCCGACTACCTGGACGAGCGCGGCCTGGCCGAACTCGGGTCACTCGCGCAGGCGGTGACCACGGAGTTCGAAAACGTTCCCGCCGCGGCGCTCGAGTTCCTGGCGCAAAGCTTGCGCGTGACGCCGGCGGCGGCCAGCGTGGCCATCGCGCAGGACCGTATCAGCGAAAAGGCATTCCTCGCCTCCCACGGCTTCGGGGTCGCGCCGTTCGCCGTGCTGCGCACCGCCGCCGACGCGCGCGACGCGAATCGCGCTCTCGTCCCCGGCATCGTCAAGAGCGCGCGCCTCGGCTATGACGGCAAGGGGCAGATTCGCGTGGCGAGCGTGGCCGACGTCACGGCAGCGTTCGCCGCCATGCGCGGCCAGGCGTGCGTGCTCGAGCGGTTCGTGGCGCTCGCCCGCGAGATCTCGGTGATCGTGGCCCGCAACGGGCGCGGCGAGTCGTCCACCTGGCCGGTAGCCGAGAACGCGCATCGCGACGGAATCCTCGACGTGTCGATCGTGCCCGCGCGCGTGTCGACCGACATCGCGGCGCGGGCGCGCGACATCGCCTGCGCCGTGGCGACGGCGCTCGATTACCGTGGCGTGCTGTGCGTCGAAATGTTCGTCACCACCGACGGTGAGCTTCTGGTGAACGAGATCGCACCGCGCCCGCACAACAGCGGCCACTACACGATCGACGCCTGCGTGACGTCGCAATTCGAACAGCAGGCCCGGGTGCTTGCCGACCTTCCGCTCGGCGACCCTGCGCAGCACACGCCGGCGGTGATGGTGAATTTGCTGGGCGACATCTGGTTCGACGCGAACGGCGCGACCGCACCGCGTGAGCCCGACTGGCGCGCGGTGCTCGCGCAGCCTCGCGCGAAGCTGCATCTCTACGGCAAGGCTGAACCGCGGCGCGCACGCAAGATGGGCCACGTCACGTGCCTGGGCGAGAGTCTCGACGATGCGCTCGCGACGGCGCGCGCGGTGAAGGTCGCGCTCGGCATTCCGGGGGCCGAAGCGTTGTAGCGCTGCGTGGGCGTAGCGGCGCTGCGCCGGCGTTGCAACGCGCTGCGGGCGGTACCCCTGCGGGGGCGCCTGAACACTGAAGCCACCGCAGGGGTACCGCTCGCAGCGCGTCGCCGGGCCTAGGTCGCGGTGCCGATCACACGGGTCTTTTTCTTCGCCGGCACTGGCGTCGCTTCCTTGCGCGTCACGCCCGTCGGCAGCGCGGCGACGCGGGCGTACTCCGGGTCGGCGTAGCGGCAGCCGGCCGCGAGATAGTCGCGCGCCATGTCCGTCGCGTCCGCGCCCCAGAACAATTCGTCGCCGATGGCGAGCGTCGGCACGCCGAACACACCGCGCGATATGGCCTCGTCGGTATTTCGGCGCAGCGCCTCCTTCACGGCAGCCTCGGCGATCCGCGCGGCGGCGTCGGGCAAGCCGAGATCTTGCGTCAGTTCGGCCCACTCGATCGGCAGGTCGGGCAGCCGGCCGTCGCGCCACACGAAGCGGAAGATCCGTTGCACCGCGTCAGGTCTGCAGTCGCACGCGATGGCGAGCCGCAGCAGTGGAAGCGGGTTGAAGGGATGCTCGGGCGGGAACTTGAGCGCGATCCCCTGCGCCTTCGCCTGCCACAGCACCTGCCGGTACGTGAACGCGCGTTTGGCCGGAATTTCGGCGGGGCCCTTGTGCCCGTGATGCGACAGGAGCCCGCCGAAGACCACCGGCCGCAATCGAATCGACACCTTCAGCGGAAACGACGACAGGCGCTCGCTTTGCAGATACGAAAAGGGGGAAATGAAGTCGAAATACCAGTCAGCACTGGGCATCGCAGCCTCCCGCCGCAACGCGTAACGCGCGGCGCTGCGCGATCTGCGACCATATGGCGCGGCGCGCGTCGTCGTCGAGTTCGCTCCAGACGGCGATCTCGTCGATCGTGCGCAGGCAACCTTCGCAAAGCGCCGTCACGTCGTCCATCCGGCACACGCTGATGCAGGGCGACGGAACGCGGGCGACACCGCCGCCGCGGTTCAACGTACCTCTCCCGTGACGCGCTGCGCGTCCAGCCAGGACGCTGAACGCCGCGAGTCGTCTCTGACCCTACTTTTGCGGAAGTCGTCTCTGACCCTACTTATTGGCGCGATGCGGGTCATGCGGTCGCCGCGTCCTTCGCGTCGAGCGCGCGGGCGACGCGCGAAACCGGGGGCCGGCCGAGAAAGTCGGAGATGTACCGGCCGGCGCGGCGCAGTTTCGCCATGTCGACGCCGGTCTCGATGCCGAGCCCCTGCAGCAGATAGAGGACATCCTCGCTCGCCACGTTCCCGGTGGCGCCTTTGGCGTAGGGACAGCCGCCGAGCCCGGCGACCGAGCAATCGAAGGTCCCGACGCCCGCTTCGAGCGCCGCGTACACGTTCGCGAGAGCCTGGCCATAGGTATCGTGGAAATGGCCCGCGAGCGCGTGGATCGGTACCTGCTGCCCGACCCGCCGGACGAGCGCCTGCGTCTTGCCGGCGGTCCCGGTCCCGATCGTGTCGCCCAGCGAGATTTCGTAGGCGCCCATCGCGTGCAGCGCCGCCGCGACGTCGGCGACTCGGGACGGCTCGACGTCGCCCTCGTAGGGACAGCCGAGCACGCAGGAGATGTAGCCGCGCACGCGTACGTCGGCGGCCTTCGCCGCGTCGAACACGGGCTTCGCGCGCTCCAGGCTCTCGGCAATCGAGCAGTTGATGTTCCTGCGCGAGAAGCTCTCGCTCGCCGCGACGAAAACCGCCACTTCGTCGGCGCCTGCGGCAAGCGCCGCCTCGAAGCCCTTGAGGTTGGGTGTGAGCACCGGATAGCGGACACCGGCTCTACGCGCGATGCGCGCCATGACGTCGGCCGCGTCGGCCATTTGCGGCACCCACTTCGGCGAGACGAACGCCGTGGCCTCGACGGCGGGAAGACCCGCGTCGGCGAGCATGTCGATCAGCGCGACCTTGACGTCGGTCGGCACGACTGCCTTTTCGTTCTGCAGTCCGTCGCGCGGGCCGACGTCGACCAGGCGGACTTTGGCGGGCAGCTTCATGTTCAGTAGCCTCGTGTGCGGTCGACCACCCCGGTGACCGGCCCGCCCCGTTCGAGCCGCCGGATCTTCGCCGCGATCTGCGTCACCGCTTCGTCGGGAAGCGTCGTGCCCGACACGTGCGGCGTCACCGTGACGTCGCTGCGCGACCAGAAAGGATGCCCGTGCGGCAGCGGCTCGGGGTCGAAGACATCGAGCGTCGCACCGCGGAGTTTCCCCTCGTCGAGCAGCCCGATCAGGTCGGTGTCGTTCACGAGCGCACCGCGACCGATGTTGATCAGATGGGCGCCGACGGCCAGTTTCCCAAGCGTGCGCCGGCAGAGCAACCCGCGCGTCGCCGGCGTGAGCGGCAGGACCGCGACGAGAATGTCGAGGCCGTCGAGGAAGGCGTCGAGGCCGGCGTCGCCGGCGCGGCAATCGACGCCATCGAGCGTGCGACGGGAACGCGCGTGGCCGCGCACCCGAAAGCCCTGCGCCGCGAGCGAGCGCGCGATCGCGCCGCCGATGACGCCGATGCCCAGCACGCCGACGTGGATCGACGACGACGGGCGCACAGCGTGCTGGCGCCACACGCCGTCGCGCTGCTGCGCCGCGTAGACGTCGAAGCCGCCTGCGACGCGGAGCACCGTCGCGAGCACGTACCGGACCATTTGCGCCGCCATCCCCGCGTCCTCGAGCCGGATCACCGGCACCGAGGCGGGGAGCCCGGGTAACGCGAGGACGCCGTTGACGCCGGCACCGAAGGCAAAGACGGCCTTCATCGCGCGCTGCCGCTCGAACAGCGTGTCGTCGCGAAAACCCGCGACGACATAGTCCGCGACCGCGCCGTCGGTTCGGGCGTCGACGATCCGCGCTTCCGGCAGCGCCGCGGCGAACAGGGACAGCACCCGCGGGCTGTCCTGCGGCTCGACGACGACCGCCACGCGGATTGACGGTTCCGCGTCCTCAGGCATCGTCGACATCGACGAGATCGGCGCCTTCGGCAACGCGGTCGCCGACGGCGAAGTGCACGGCCGCGACGATGCCTGCCGCAGGCGCGGCGATCGTATGCTCCATTTTCATCGCCTCGAGCACGACCAGCGGCGCTCCCTTCTCCACCTTGTCGCCTGTCTTGACCATCACTGCGACGACGGTGCCCGACATCGGCGCCATCAGGTGGCCGCCGCGCGCCTCCTCCTCGCCGGCGTGCGCGAGCGGGTCGACGAGGCGCAGGCGACGCCGCACGCTCGGCGCGAACACGAAGCGTTCTTCGCCGGCGGCGACGACGCTCGCGCCGAAACGCGCGCCGTCGGCGTCGAGCACGAGCCGGCCGCCCTCGCGCGCGACGCTCACCCGCGTCGCACGATCGCCGACGGCGATGTCGATCGCGCCGTCCGGACACGGCCGCACGACGATGTCGTGCCGAGCGTCGCCGTCGGCGAAGGCGTAGCGAAGCGCGTGTGTCGACGTGCCGTTCCAGAACGCGTCAGGGACGCTCCACGGCGAATGCGGATCGCCGGATGTCCGCGCTGCCGCTTCGGCACCTTCGCGCAGTGCGATGTATTCCGCCGCCGCGGCGGCAAGCAGCGCGCGCCGCGGCGTATCGCCCGGCGCCGGGAACAGCGCATCGCGGTGCTTGTCGATGAGGCCGGTGTCGAAACGGCCGGAGGCGAAGGCCTCGTGCGCGACGACGCGTTCGAGGAAAGCGATGTTGGTCGCGACGCCGACGACTTCGCACTCGGCAAGTGCCGACAGCATCTGCGCGCAGGCCGCGGCGCGATCCTCGCCCCAGACGACCAGCTTCGCGAGCATCGGGTCGTAGAAGGGGCTCACCGCGTCGCCCGCGCCGAAGCCGGTGTCGACGCGCACCCGCTCGCTCGCCGCGGGCATGCGCCAATGCCCGAGCGTTCCGATCGACGGCAGGAACCCGCGGTCCGGATCCTCGGCGTAGAGCCTTGCCTCGAGCGCATGGCCGCGGATCGCCAGCTCGTCCTGTCGCAGCGGCAGCGGCTCGCCTGCCGCGACGCGCAGTTGCCACTCGACGAGATCGAGCCCGGTGATCATCTCGGTGACGGGATGCTCGACCTGCAGCCGCGTGTTCATCTCCATGAAATAGAACCTGACGTCCTGCTCGGCGATGAACTCGACGGTGCCCGCACCGACGTAGCCGATTGCGCGCGCGGCGGCTGTGGCGGCTTCGCCCATCGCCTGGCGGCGATCGGCGGTCATTCCCGGCGCAGGCGCTTCTTCCAGCACCTTCTGGTGGCGCCGCTGCACGCTGCAGTCGCGCTCGAACAGGTAGACCGCGTCGCCCTGCGTGTCGGCGAACACCTGGATCTCGATGTGCCTCGGCGAAGTCAGGTAGCGCTCGATCAGCACGCGGTCGTCGCCGAACGACGCCTTGGCCTCGCGTTGCGCCGACGCAAGCGCCGCCGCGAATGCGCCGGCGGCGCCGACGATCTTCATTCCCTTGCCGCCGCCTCCCGCAGTTGCCTTGATCAGCACGGGGAAGCCGATGGTGGCCGCTTCACGCGCGAGCAGCGCGGGATCCTGGTCGTCACCGTGGTAACCGGGCACGAGTGGAACGCCCGCGCGGCCCATGATCGTCTTCGCCGCCGACTTCGAGCCCATCGCGGCGATCGCCGCGGGCGGCGGGCCGATGAACACGATTCCTGCCGCAGCACACGCCGCGGCGAACGCCTCGTTTTCGGAGAGGAATCCGTAACCGGGATGGATCGCCTGCGCGCCGCAGCGCTTCGCGATCGCGATGATCGCGTCTCCCCTGAGGTAACTGTCGCGCGGCGGCGGCGGACCCACGGGAAACGCCTCGTCGCAGGCCGCCACGTGCAGCGCGCGAGCGTCCGCATCGCTGTAGATCGCCACCGTCCGGATGCCCATCCGGCGTGCGGTACGCGCGACGCGGACGGCGATTTCCCCGCGGTTGGCGATGAGGATTTTCGAGAACATGGAAGTGCCGTCAGCCCCGGCCCAGCGCCAGCAGGTCATTGCCGATGAGCGCCCATGTCACCCACAGGACGATCAGGCTGGCGAGGAACGCGCGCATACGGTGCATCACCTTGTTGTAGGTGCAGTGGATGGCGCTGTGCGCGACGCGCGTCGCGATGTAGAGCCACGCGAGAACGACATACGGCAGCGACGTCAGCGACGCCGCGTAGATCGTTATCATGGCGGCGACGAACAGCACCGGCGTCTCGAACAGGTTGCGGAAGTTGTCGGCCGGACCGGTGTCCTGCAGTTGCGTGCTCATTTGCGCCGCGGTGGCGACCTGCTGCGGTCGCAGCTGCCGGGCTCTCATCTCGGCCACACGACGGCGATACATGACGATGGAGACGACCGCCGTGAGCAGCACGTAAGCGAGCAGCGGGAACAGGATGGCGTGACGGGCGATCATCGAGGGCTCCCGCTCAAGCGGCACCGAACCAGCCGGACACGCGGGCGACGACACGCCGGAACGCGCGCCAAAGCTTCGGGACAAGCCAGATGGCAAGCGCGGTTGCGGCGAGCACGATCGCCAGCGCGACCAGCGGGTACGCGAAGGCGAGCCACAGCACCGATCCCACGGCGAGATCCTCGCCGAACGACGCGCCCCAGTTGGAAAGCGGCTCCGGCGACGTGTTGATCACCGCGCGGCTGCCCGCCTTCAGGAAATGGCTCCCCGCTGCAAGCGTGCCGCCGAGGATCGCCGCCGCGAGCATCGTCGCCGAAGACGAATCGCCGAAGACGCTCGCCGCCAGCGCGGCGCCGGCCGGAATGCGGATCACCGTGTGGACCGCGTCCCAGAGCGAGTCGAACGCGGGGATCTTGTCGGCGAAGAACTCGACAAGACACATGAAGCCCGACGCGGCCAGCACGTACGGGTGCGACAGCACCTGGAGCCCCGCGGGCAGACCGATCCAGCCGAGATGGCCGAGGCCGCCGACGATGAACAGCACCGCATAGAGCCGCAGGCCGCTGGCCCAGCCGATGGACGCCGCGAGCGCGACCAGTTGCAGCGTGTCGAAAGAATCGAGCGCGTGCATCGCGTCATGCCTCGCCGGGATCGAGCGGCGCGGCGGGCACCCACGCCGCCTTGCGCTTGCCGAGGAACGCCGCGACGCCTTCCCTGCCCTCCGGCGACGCGCGGACGTCGGCGATGGCGCGCGCCGTTCCGGCGATCACCTGCGCGTCGATCGGTCGATGCGCCACGGTGCGGATCAGCGCCTTGCACTGCGCCTGCGCGACGGGGCCGGCCTGCAGCAGCGCGCCCAGCAGGTCGTTGATCCGCGCATCGAGCTCGGCCTGCGGGACGATGTCGTGGACGAGCCCGATCCGGAATGCTTCGGCGGCATCGAAGCGCTCGGCCGTCAGGAAATAGCGTCGCGCCTGCCGCGTGCCGATCGCCCCGATCACGTACGGCGAAATCGTCGCCGGGACGAGGCCGAGCTTCGCTTCCGAGAGCGCGAACGACGCTTCCTGCGCGGCGACGGCAATGTCGCAGCACGCGACCAGGCCGACGCCGCCACCCATCGCCGCGCCGTGCACGCGCGCAACCGTCGGCTTCGCCATGCCGTCGAGCGTGCGCAGCATCGCCGCCAGCGCCTGCGCATCGGCGAGGTTCTGCGCGCGCGTGTAGCCCGCCATCTCCTTCATCCAGTTGAGATCCGCGCCGGCGCAGAAGCTGCGGCCCGCGCCGGCGACCACGACCGCGCGCACCCCTTCGTCCGCATCGAGCGCGGCGAAGGTTGCGGTCAGCTCGGCGATGAGCTGCGCGTTGAACGCGTTGTGGACCTCCGGACGATTGAGGACGACGATCGCGACCGCATTGCGCGTCGTCACCTCGACCCATTGCGGTGCTGCGCGTGCACTGCACTTGCCTGCCGGTGTTTTCGCTTTCGCTGCCATGGCCGTCACATTCGGAACACGCCGAAGGTGGTTCGCTCGATCGGCTTGTTGAGCGCCGCGGAGATGGCGAGGCCGAGAACGCGCCGCGTGTCGGCCGGGTCGATTACGCCATCGTCCCACAGGCGCGCGCTTGCGTAGTAAGGGTGGCCCTCGCCGAGCAGCTTGTCGCGGATCGGCGCCTTGAACGTCTCCTCGTCGGCGGCGCTCCACGTACCGCCCTTCGCCTCGATCGCGTCGCGGCGTATCGTCGCCAGCACGCTCGCCGCCTGCTCCGGGCCCATGACGCAGATGCGCGCGTTGGGCCACATCCACAGGAAGCGCGGATTGAACGCACGCCCGCACATGCCGTAGTTGCCCGCGCCGTAGCTGCCGCCGATGATCACGGTGAACTTCGGCACTTGCGCGCACGAGACCGCGGTGACCATCTTCGCGCCGTCCTTGGCGATGCCGCCCGATTCGTACTTCTGCCCGACCATGAAGCCGGTGATGTTCTGCAGGAACACGAGCGGGATGCCGCGCTGGCAGCACAGCTCGATGAAGTGCGCGCCTTTGAGCGCCGATTCCGAATACAGCACGCCGTTGTTGGCGACGATGCCGACGGGGTAGCCGTACAGTCGCGCGAAGCCGGTGACCAGCGTCGTGCCGTAGCGCGCCTTGAACTCGTCGAAGTCGCTGCCGTCGACAATGCGCGCGATCACTTCGCGCACGTCGTAGGGCTTGCGAATGTCGGCGTTGATGACGCCATAGAGCTCGGCAGCCGGGTATCGCGGGTCGACCGGAGCCGCGACGTCGAGATCGATGCGCTTGGTGAGGTTCAGCTTGCCGACGATTCGCCGCACGATCGCGAGCGCGTGGTGGTCGTCATGCGCGAAATGATCGGCCACGCCCGACACGCGCGTATGCACGTCGGCGCCGCCGAGCTCCTCGGCCGTCACGATCTCGCCGATGGCGGCCTTCACGAGCGGCGGTCCGCCGAGGAAGATCGTCCCCTGCTCGCGGACGATGATCGACTCGTCGGACATCGCCGGCACGTACGCGCCGCCGGCCGTGCACGAGCCCATGACGGCGGCGATCTGCGCGATGCCTTCCGCCGACATCGTGGCCTGGTTGTAGAAGATCCGCCCGAAGTGATCGCGGTCGGGGAACACCTCGTCCTGGTTCGGGAGGTTCGCGCCGCCCGAATCCACGAGGTAGATGCACGGCAGGCCGTTTTGCCGCGCGATTTCCTGCGCGCGCAGGTGCTTCTTGACGGTCATCGGATAGTACGTACCGCCCTTGACCGTCGCGTCGTTGCAGACGATCGCGCATTCCCTTCCCGCAACGCGCCCGATGCCGGTGATGATCCCGGCACCCGCGATGTTGTCGTCGTACATGCCATGCGCAGCGAGTTGCGACAGCTCGAGGAAGGGGCTGGCGGGATCGAGCAGCGCGCGAACGCGCTCGCGGGGCAGCAGCTTGCCGCGTGCAGCGTGCTTGGCGCGCGCCGCGTCGCCGCCGCCCAGTTCGACGTCGGCAATCGTCGCGCGCAGATCCGCGACGTGCGCCGAAAGCGCGGCGTGATTCTGTGCGAAGACGGGGCCCTTCCCATCCACCTTCGAATCGATGACGGCCATGGCGCGCGGCCTCTAGGTACGCTCGAGCGACGCGAGCCGCGCCGCCAGCAGCACGAACAGCGTACCGAGCGCACCGCCGAGCCAGCGCGCCGCGCGCGCGCTTTCGCGCAGTCCGCGGCCGGCCCGGCTCGCGAGCCATGCAACCGGAAGATTGACGAACAGGCTGTTGAAGTTGAAGAGGCAGCCGAGGAAAACGAAGGACCAGGCCTTCGAGGGCGCTTCGCTGGCGATGAACTGCGGCAGGAACGCGAGGAAGAACAGCGCCACCTTCGGGTTGAACACATTGATGACGAAACCTTCGCGCAGGATGCGTGCCGCCGGTGCCGGCGGCAGCAGCGCTCGCGTGCCCCGCACCGGGGTCGCGCGCGCGGCCCGCACGACGAGCCCGATCCCGAGGTACGCGAGGTAGGCGGCGCCGCACCACTTGACGATTTCGAACGCCGCCGCGGACGTCGCGAGCAATGCGGACAGGCCCAGCGCCGCGGCGATCGTGTGAACGACGCAGCCCGCCGTGATCCCGAACGTCGCCGCCACCCCGTCGCGCCATCCGCCGGCGGCGGCGCGCGCGGCGATATACGCCATGTCCGGCCCAGGCGTGAGGTTGAGCAGCAGTCCCGCCGCCACGAACAGCGCGAGGTCGTGCACGCCGCTCATCGCAAAATAAGTAGGGTCAGAGACGACATATGCTGTAGTTCCGGCGCGCCGCGATATCGCATATATATCGTCTCTGACCCTACTTATTGGGGGTGGCGGGCATGAGGTCGTAGGGCGCCTTCCACCGGGGGAGCGCGCGCAGGCGCGCGAGCCAGTCGCGCAGCTGCGGAAACTCGTCCCACTCGACGCCGAGCTCGTCGGGCCAGAACAGGTAACCGCACAGCGACAGGTCGGCGATCGTCGGTCGATCGGCGGCGACGAAGCTGCGGCCGCCGAGATGCGCGTCGAGCACGCCCCACGCGGTGCGCGCCCGCTTGCCGAACTCCTCCACCACCGCGGGATCGGGATCTTTCGCGAGCGTGCGAAGGTAACGAAACGTCGCGGTATAGCTCGTGAGCTTGTGATTGTCGTAAAGCAGCCAGCGCAGCACCTCTCGGCGCTCGTCGCCATTCGCCGGCCCGAACTCACCGGTCACCTCCGCGAGATAGTCCAGGATCACGCCCGATTGCGACCAGCGCCTGCCTCGATGCTCGAGCACCGGCACTTCGCCCATGACGTTGATCTCGCGGTAGGCCGGCGTGCGCGTCTCGCCACCGAAGAAATCGACGAAGCGCGGCGTCCAGTCCGCGCCGGTGAGTTCGAGCATCAGCGCGGGCTTGTACGCATTACCCGACTGGGCGAAGCAGTGGAGCGTGAATTCGGCCATGTCGACGCTCACGCGGATTGCGGCGGCGGCGGCAGCGGCGACCACAGCTCGACGAGATGCCCCGCGGGATCGCGCAGATGCGCCACGCGCTGAAACCACGCCGCCTGGTCGTGCGGCGCGGTGACGAGCGGATGACCCGCGAGCTTGACGCGCGCCGCCGCGGCGTCGACGTTGTCGACCCGCAGGCAGATCACGACATCGTCGCCGGTGCGCGTGGCGACCGCGGCGCCGACGATGTCGGCCATCAGGCTCGCGCGATAGAACGCGAGACGCCCGCCGGCCGTGTCGAGTTCCGCGTAGGTGTCGGGCACGTCGACCGCGACCTTGAGCCCGAGCACGTCGCGATAGAACCGCAACAGCGGCTCGAAATCGCTGACGAGGTAGCGGACATGCGACAGCGCGATCGACGGCGACACGTCAGAAGCCTCCGGTCGCCAGCCAGCGATCGACCTGGTCGAAGCGGTCGAGGCCCCAGAAGGGCTCGCCGTCGACGAACACAAAGGGCGATCCGAACACGCCGCGCGCAATCGCGCCGTCGACGTCGCGCTTCAGCGCGTCCTTGATCGCCGGATCGTCGACCGCCGCCCGTGCGCCCTGGACGTCCGCGCCGGCGCCCGCCGCAACCTGCGCGGCCACGTCCGGATCGGAGACGTCGAGACCGTCGTTGAAATAGGCGCGATAGAGCGCCTTGATCACCTTCACCGCCAGCGCGGAATCCTGCGCCTTCGCCCACAGGACGATACGCGCGGCGGCCTGCGTCGGAATGGGGAACTTCTCCGGCATGCGGAAATCACCGACGCCATGGAAGCGCGCGCTGCGCAGGAAATCGCGCTTCGAATAGTCGCCCTTCAGCGGGATCATCGTGAGCGGCGCCTGACCCGACTGCTTGAACGCCGCGCCGAGCAGCATAGGACGCCAGTCGACGCTGCGGCCGTGCCGCGCTGCCAGCGCCTCGATCCGCTGCGAGGCGAGATAGCCGTAGGGCGACGAAAAATCGAACCAGAACTCTATCGGTGCATTCACTCGACTATCCTCCGCGCCGCGCTTGACGGCGTTCGCGCCGGGGAGCGGCCCGGCGCGCCCATCCGTCGCTGTCTCGTGGGAAGGATCATAGCGCGCGGCCGATCACCAGCCGCTGGATGTCGCTCGTCCCCTCGTAGATCTGGCAGACGCGGACGTCGCGATAGATGCGCTCGACCGGAAAATCGGTGACGTAGCCGTAGCCGCCGTGGACCTGCAGCGCCGCCGAGCACACCCGCTCTGCCATTTCGGAGGCGAACAGCTTCGCCATCGACGCTTCCTTGAGACAGGGCAGGCCCGCGTCGCGCAGCGACGCTGCGTGCCAGACGAGCTGGCGCGCCGCCTCGATCTGGGTCGCCATGTCGGCGAGCCGGAAATTGACCGCCTGATGCTGGACGATCGGCCGGCCGAACGTCTCCCGCTCGCGCGCGTAGGCGAGCGCGGCCTCGAACGCCGCGCGCGCCATGCCGACCGCCTGGGCGGCGATGCCGATGCGACCCGCCTCGAGATTGGCGAGCGCGATGCGGTAGCCGTCGCCCTCGCCGCCGAGCCGGCTCTCCGCCGCCACTTCGCAGTTCTCGAAGACGATCTGCGCGGTATCGGACGCGCGCTGGCCGAGCTTGTCCTCCACGCGGGCGACGACATAGCCTGGCGTGTTCGTCTCCACGACGAAGCCCGAGATGCCCTTCTTTCCGGCCGCCTTGTCGGTGACGGCGAAGACGACCGCGACGTCGGCGTTCTTTCCCGTCGTGACGAACTGCTTGACGCCATTCAGCACGTAGCGCTCGCCACGCTTTTCCGCGCGCGTCGTGATCGCCGCCGCGTCGGAGCCGACATGCGGCTCGGTCAGGCAGAAGCAGCCGAGCGCGTCGCCGCGCGCCAGCGGCTTCAGGTAGCGCTCCTTCTGCGCGTCGGTGCCGAACGCATTGATGGGCCCGCAGACGACCGAATTCTGCACGCTGACGATCGTCGACGTCGCACCGTCGCCGGCGGCAATCTCCTCCAGCGCGACGGCCAGCGAAACATAATCCATCTCCGCGCCGTCCCACGCCGCCGGCACGACCATGCCGAGCGCACCGAGCGCGCCGAGCGCGGTCAGCGCCTCGCGGGGAAACGTGTGCTCGCGGTCCCACTGCGCGGCATGCGGCGCGAGCTCGGCGTGCGCGAAGGCGCGCATCGTGTCCTGCACCAGCTGCTGTTCGTCGGTCAGGCGCATGTCAGCAGCGCGGGTGGGCCATCGTCGGCGTCGTCGCCGTGGCGGTCGGCCGGTTGATGATCCAGACGCCGGCGACGACGAGTGCCGCTCCGCTGACCATCGCCGGCGTGAGGTCCTCGCCGAGCAGCAGCACCCCGAGCGTGATCGCGGCGACCGGCACGAGGTTGACGAAGATCGCGGCGCGCGCCGGGCCGAGCGCCTTCACGCCTTCGAGGAACCAGACGAACGCGACCGCAGTGCCGAAGGTCCCCATGTACGCGAGCGCGAGCCACACACGCGACGATGCGTCCGGGAGCGCGAACTCACCCGATGCGAGCGCCAGCGCGCCGAGCATCGTCGTGCCGATCAGCGCCGCGTAGGTCGTCACCGCCAGCGTCGACACCCCGGTCAACTGCTTGCCGATCAGCGTATACGCGGCCCAAGCGAGCACACAGCCAAAAAGGGCGATCTCGCCGCGGCCGATGCCGCCGTCGAACAGTCCCGCGGGATGGCCTCCGGAGAGTTCGACGACGACGCCGACGAGCGCGATCACGGTGCCGACGACCTTGGCAACGGTGATCGGCTCGCGCAGGAACAGCGCCGCGCCGATCATCGTCGCGGCGGGATTGAGCGCCATGATCAGCGAGCCGCGCGAGGCCGTCACCGTTTCCAGCCCGACCATGAACAGGAAATTGTAGGCGGCCACGCCGGTTGCGCCGAGCAGCGATACCGCCATCCATTGCCGCGCGTCGAGCCGCGGCAAGCCGCCCTCCTTCGCGAGTACCATCACGACGAGCACGACCGTCGCGATTGTGTAGCGCACGAGCGCCGCAGTCGCCGCGCTGATCTCCGGCGCCGCCACACGGCCGGCGATGAACGAGCCGCCCCAGATGAGAGCGACGAGCACGAGCTTGACGACGATGGCGTTCATCTAGCTGCGCGACTGGAGCGCGAGCCGCGCGGCGAGCGCGCCGAACACGCCGGCGAGGGCGCGCTTCGACCAGCGGCTCCATCCCGGGCGGCGCGCGAACCAGCGGCGCGCGCCGGTCGCGGCGAACACGCACGCGGAATCACCGGCGACGACGATGACGAGCTGCGTTGCCGCGAGCACCAGGCTCTGCTGCAGCACGCCGCCGTGCGACGGGTCGACGAACTGCGGAAACAGCGCGAGCTGGAAGACGGCGACCTTCGGATTGAGCACCGCCGTCAGCAGGCCCTGCCGGTACATCGCCACGCGCGCAACCCGCGGCGCGACGCTCGCCGCCTGTGTCTCGTCGCTCGCCCGCCACATGACGACGGCGAGCCACGCGAGATAGATCGCGCCCGCCCACTTCACCACCTCGAACGCGAGCGGCACTGCCGCGAGCAGCGCAGACAGTCCGAACGCGGCGGCGAGCGCGTGCAGCGCGAAGCCCGTCGACGTACCGGCCAGCGAGACGAAACCCGCGCCGCGCCCTTGCGCGAGCGTGCGCGAGACGAGGAACAGCATGTTGGGGCCGGGCGTCGCAGCCAGCGCCGCGCATGCGACACAGAACAGGAGCCAGGTCTCGAGCGGGATCACCGGCCGCTCAGACGATTTCGATCGCCATCGCAGTCGCCTCGCCGCCGCCGATGCACAGCGCCGCGACGCCGCGCTTCTTGCCGTGCTTGCGCAACGCGCCGAGCAGCGTCACGACGATGCGCGCGCCCGACGCGCCGATCGGGTGGCCGAGCGCGCAGGCGCCGCCGTGCACGTTGACGCGCTCGTGGTCGATGCCGTGCTCCTTCATCGCGGCCATCGTCACCACCGCGAAGGCCTCGTTGATCTCGAAGAGGTCGACGTCGCGCGTCGTCCATCCGGTCTTCTGGTAAAGCTTGGCGATCGCCCCGACCGGCGCGGTCGCGAACAGGCCTGGCTCCTGCGCATGCGTCGCATGGCCGACGATCACGGCGAGCGGCTTCAACCCGCGCTTTTCCGCCGTCGAGCGCGCCATCAGCACCAGCGCCGCGGCGCCGTCGGAGATCGAACTCGAATTCGCGGCCGTCACCGTGCCGTCCTTGCGGAAAGCGGGCTTCAGCAGCGGAATCTTGTCGGGCGACGCCTTCGCGGGCTGCTCGTCCCTGGCGACGACGACGTCGCCCTTCTTCCCGCTGACGGTGACGGGCGCCGTCTCCCACGCAAAGGTCCCGTCGTCGTTGGCGGCGAGCGCGCGCGACAGCGATGTCAGCGCGAAGGCGTCCTGCGCCTCGCGCGTGAACGCGAACGACCCCGCGCAATCCTCCGCGAAGGAGCCCATCAGCCGGCCCTTGTCGTAGGCGTCCTCCAGGCCGTCCAGGAACATGTGGTCCTGCACGGCCTGATGTCCCATCCGGTAGCCGCCGCGCGCCTTGGGCAGCAGGTACGGCGCGTTGGTCATGCTCTCCATGCCGCCGGCGACGACGATGTCGGCGCTGCCGGCGACGATGAGGTCGTGCGCGAGCATCGCCGCCTTCATCGCGGAACCGCACATCTTGTTGACCGTCGTGCAACCGACGGACAGCGGCAGGCCGGCCTTCAGCGCGGCCTGCCGCGCCGGCGCCTGCCCCTGTCCCGCGGGCAGCACGTTGCCCATGATCACTTCCTCGACGTCGGCGGGGGCGAGGCCTGCTCGCTCGACGGCCGCCTTGATCGCAACGGCGCCAAGATCGCTCGCCGAGACCGAGGCGAAATCACCCTGGAAGCCGCCCAGCGGCGTTCGCGCGGCACCTACGATGACGATCGGATCGTTCAGCATGATGTTTCCTCGCGTCGATTCATTTCGTCTCGTTGAACAGCTCGCGGCCGATCAGCATCCGGCGGATCTCGGACGTTCCCGCGCCGATTTCGTAGAGCTTGGCATCGCGCCACAGGCGGCCGGTGGGGTACTCGTTGATGTAGCCGTTGCCGCCGAGGCACTGGATCGCCTCGCCCGCCATCCACGTGGCCTTCTCGGCGGCGTAGAGGATCGCGCCGGCGGCGTCCTTGCGCGTCGTGCGGCCCCGATCGCATGCGCCTCCGACTGCATAGACGTACGCGCGGCACGCGTTCATTGTCGTGTACATGTCGGCGATCTTCCCCTGCATCAGCTGGAACTCGCCGATCGACTGCCCGAACTGCTGGCGCTCGTGGACGTACGGCAGCACCGCGTCCATGCACGCAGCCATGATCCCGAGCGAGCCCCCCGCCAGCACCGCCCGCTCGTAATCGAGCCCGCTCATCAGCACGTTGACGCCGCTGCCCTCCTGGCCAAGGACGTTCTGCTCGGGCACTTCGCAACCGTCGAACACGAGCTCGCAGGTGTTGGAGCCGCGCATGCCGAGCTTGTCGAGCTTCTGCGCGGTCGAAAAGCCCGGCATCCCCTTCTCGACCAGGAACGCAGTGATGCCGCGCGCGCCGGCGCCCGGATCGGTCTTCGCGTAGACGACGAGCGTGTCGGCGTCGGGGCCGTTGGTGATCCACATCTTGGTGCCGGTGAGGATGTAGCGATCGCCGCGCCGCTGCGCGGCGAGCCGCATCGAGACGACGTCCGACCCCGAGCCCGGCTCGCTCATCGCGAGCGCGCCAACGTGCTCGCCGGACACGAGTTTCGGCAGATAGCGGCGCTTCTGCTCGTCGCTGCCGTTGCGGCGGATCTGGTTGACGCACAGGTTCGAGTGCGCGCCGTACGACAGTCCCACCGACGCCGACGCGCGCGAGATCTCCTCCATCGCGACGACGTGTGCGAGGTAGCCCATCGCCGTGCCGCCGTAGTCCTCCTCGACGGTGATGCCGAGCAGGCCGAGATCGCCCATCTTGCGCCACAGGTCCGCGGGAAACTGGTTGTCGCGGTCGATCGCCGCCGCGCGCGGCGCGATCTCGTCGGCGGCGAACTGCTGCACGGTGGCGCGCAGCATGTCGACGTCCTCGCCGAGCGCGAAGTCGAGTCCGGGGAAGCTCAGCATGTCGCTATTCTCCTGCCGTGTCCTAGGCGTCGGGCCTGCCGTGCATCACCATCAGCGTCTGCTGCATGAGCGCGACCAGCGTGCGCTTGCCGCCGCGCTCCGCGTGCACTTCGCCCTGCGTGATCGCGAGTGTGCGGCCCGGCTTGATCACGCGACCTTCGGCGACGAGCCGCTCGCCCGCCGCGGGCGCCAGCAGGTTCAGCTTGAACTCGACGGTCAGCACGGAGCTGTCCTCCGGAAACAGCGAGTAGCCGGCGTAGCCGCCCGCGCTGTCGACGATCGCGCTCACGACGCCGGCGTGGACAAAGCCGTGCTGCTGCGAGACCTCTGGCCGCGGCGTCAGCGCGATCGCGCAAAAGCCCGGCTCGATGGCGATCAGCTCCGCGCCGATCAGCGCCATCGCGCCCTGCCGTGCGAAGCTCGCGCGCACGCGCTCGGCGTAACCCGGGAAGGCGGGCGCGAATGGAGCAGGCGCGGACATTATCGATCGTCCTTCTGAATTGCCGCGACACCCAGGCGCTGCCGGTCCTGCGGCAAGGCGGTCATTCTGTATTACGTTTACGTAAACGTCAACCCTGCCCGGCGCGCGCTTCCCTGAGCCGACGGCGGCACTCGCGTTCGATGCCGCCGATCTCCGTCAGCACGATGTCGATGTCCTCCTTCTGCTGCAGCAGCATCGCGCGGCGATCCGCCAGCAGCGTCAGGAAGCGGGAAAGCTGCGCGCGCTCGTTGCGGCCGACCTCGTACATGTCGAGCAGTTCGCCGATCTCCGCCAGCGACAGGCCGAGCCGCTTGCCGCGCAGGATCAGCTTGATGCGCACCCGTTCGCGCTCGCCGTAGACGCGCTGGCGGCCGCGGCGCGATGGCGCCAGCAACCCGGAATCCTCGTAGAAGCGGATCGCGCGGGTGGTCAGCGCGAACTCCCGCGCGAGGTCGGAAATGGAGTAGGTGGGCGCGCGCCCGGGCCCTTCGGGGGCGGCGGCGCTGCGGGCGGCGGGCATCGCGTGCGGAGCGTGGCTTGCGCCGGCGGTCGAGACGGGCGCCAGCGCCCGTGAGAATCGATGAGGTCGATGCCACGATACCATACCGTGTTTCCCTCTCGTGACGCCATGACTGCCGCGCATCCCACCGTTCTCGACTTCGCGCACGGCGCCCCGCCGCCCGCGGGCGAAGTCATCGAAATCGCGGCCGGCGTCCTGTGGTTGCGGGGAATTTCAACGCCAGTTCGGACAGTGTTTTCGGGCCAGCAAACTTGGCAAACTGGGGTCCACGGC
>JBDSLT010000124.1:0-15798 GCA_039916265.1 Casimicrobiaceae bacterium
CCAGTACTGGCTCACCGCGGCGAGCTATAAGGCGTTCGGGGTCGACGAGTGGACGGCGCGTCTCCCGGCCGCGCTGGCCGGCTGGCTCGCGGTGTTCGTCGTGGGCTACGCGGGCATGCGCATCGCCTCGCCCGCCGCCGGCGCCTACGCCGCCGTCGTCCTCGCCGGCATGGTGTGGCACTTCGGCATCGCGCACATCCTTACGCTCGACGCCACGCTGTCGTTCTGGCTCGGCACGGCGCTCGCGGCGTTTCTCGTCGCCCAGCGCGCCGCCGCGCCACCCCGCGAACACCGCGCTTTCATGCTGATCGCGTGGGCGGCGATTGCCGGCGCCGTCATGACCAAGGGCCTCGTCGGGCTCGTGATTCCCGGCGGCTCGCTCGTGGTCTACTCGCTTTGCGCGCGCGATTTCGCCTTGTGGCGTCGCCTCGAGCTCGGCTGGGGCGCGCTGCTGCTCGTGGCGCTGACCGCGCCGTGGTTTGTCGTCGTATCGAGCCGCAATCCGGAATTCGCGCAGTTCTTTTTCATCCACGAGCATTTCCAACGCTTCCTGACCACCACGCACCGGCGCACCGGCGCCTGGTGGTATTTCGTTCCGATGCTCTTCGCCGGGCTGCTGCCATGGGTCGGCATGTTCGCTCTGGCCGCGCTTCGCGGCTGGCGCGATGCGCCGCGCGACACCAACGGGTTTTCGTGGCTGCGCTTCTGCCTGGTCTGGATCGCGTTCGTGTTCGTGTTCTTCAGCCTGTCCGGTTCCAAGCTGCCGTCCTATATCCTGCCGTTGTTCCCTGCGGCCGCGCTCGTCGTCGGGTGGCAGCTCGTGCGCACGCCTCAGCCGACGCTGTTCCACCTCACGTGGCCGCTGGCCGCCGGCGCGGGGATCCTGCTGATGCTCACCCTCGCGTTCTTCGGCGCGCTGGTCGGGCGCATCGCCGATGCCCGGACGCCGGCGATCGTCTACGCCGAGCTCTTTCCCTACCTGGTCGCCGGCCTCGGCTTCGCGTGCGTCGGTTATTCGCTGTCCGCGCTCGCCTTCCGGCGCGGTGGCGAGGCGCGGCGCAGCTGGGGCATCATCGGACTGTCGCTGGCGACGATGCTGACGTTGCAGCTCGTCTTCTACGGCAACGACGCGTTTCGCCTCACCCGCTCCGCGGCCGATTCGGTGACGGCACTCCAGAACGAGACTGCCCCCCGCTACGACCGCGGCGCGCCGGTGTTCCAGGTCGGCGCCTACGACCAGACGTTTCCGTTCTATCTCCGCCAGACGTCGACGCTGGTGGCGTTTCGCGACGAGCTGTCGCTCGGCCTCGACGCCGAACCGCAGAAGGGCATCGCGCGGCTCGACGACTGGATCGCCCTGTGGCGCGGCTTGCCGCAAGGCTACGCGCTGATGGGCGAGGACACGCTCGACACGCTTGCGGCACGCGGCGTGCCGTACCGCATCGTCACGCGCGACCCCCGGCGCGTGCTGATCGCGCGGCAATGACGCGGAGCGTGCCTCGGTGACCTGGTCCGCCTTCGCTTTCCTGTTCACGGGCGTGGTGCTGAACGCCGCCGCCCAGCTTTTACTGAAGGCCGGCACCAACGTGCTCGGCGTCATCACGCTCACCCGCGACGGGTGGCTCGACACGCTGGCGCGAATGGCCACGCAGGGCCATTTCATCGCCGGCGTGATCTTCTACGGCGCGAGCCTGATCGTGTGGATCATCGGCCTGTCGCGCGTGCCGGTGTCGATCGCATACCCGATGCTGTCCCTCGGCTACGTGATCAACGCCATCGCCGCGCACTACCTGTTCGGCGAAGCGGTGACGTTGACGCGCTGGCTCGGCATCGGGTTCATCGTGCTGGGCGTCTGGCTGGTCGCCCGAAGCTGACGATGGCGCCGCGCGACACGCCGCCGCTCAAGTTCGCGAGCCCGCTGCTCGACGAGGCGACGATCGCGGGCGTCGCCGACGTCCTGCGCTCGGGGCACATCACGAGTGGGCCCTGGGTCGAGACCTTCGAGCGCGACCTGTCGGTTTTCTGCGGCGGCCGTCCGGTGCGCGTGCTGACCTCGGCGACGGCGGCCATCGAAGTCGCGCTCCAACTCGCGGGAATCGGACCCGGCGACGAGGTGATCGCCTGCGCGCAGACATTCTTCACCGTCATCAACATGATCGTGAAGGCCGGCGCGACGCCGGTGTTCGTCGACTGCGATCCGGTCACGCGCAACATCGACCTCGACCAGGTTGAGCGCAGGATCAATACGCGCACGCGCGCCGTGCTGCCGACGCACTGGCCGGGCTCGCTTGCCGACCTGGACCGGCTGTACGCCATCGCCAGGCGGCACAACCTGCGGGTGATCGAGGACGCTGCGCTGGTGATCGGCTCGAAGTGGCAGGGCCGCAACGTCGGCGCCGTCGGTGATCTCGTCACCTTCAGCTTTCATCCGAACAAGAACATCACGTCGATCGAGGGCGGCGCGTTGGTGGTCAACGACGCCGCGGAGGCGCGTCGCGTGGACGCGCTGCGCTTCCACGGCATCGTGCGCGCCGCGGACGGCACGCGCGATGTCGCATTTCCCGGCGGCAAGTTCAACCTGCCCGACGTGAACGCACGCGTGGGCGTTGCGCAGCTTGCGCAACTGCCCGCGTTTCTCGCCCGCCGCCGTGCGCTGGTCGAGCGATACTTCCTGCAATGGTGCGCAGATCCTGCCTGCGAGCTGCCGCCGCGCCCGCAGCCGGACGACGGGCAGTCGTGGAACATGTTCTGCGTGCTGTTGCCGCTTTCACTCATCGCGCAGGATCGGGCGGCGGTCCGCGCCGCGCTCGCTCTGCGCGGAATCGCGACGGGCGTGTCGTACGAAGCGCTCCACCTGTCCACGCTCGGACGGCGCTTCGGCTATCATCGCGGCGATCTTCCGAACACCGAACGGATCGCCGAGACGACCGTGACGCTGCCGCTGCACGTCGCCATGAGCGACGCCGATGTCGACCGCGTCGCGCACGCGTGCGCCGAAATTCTCGCCGCCCACCGCAGATGAACAGCGCCGCCGGGCCGCCCCAAGGCGCTCGCCCCCCTCGGGGGGGAAGTCGCGCAGCGACTACGGGGGGGATCAGCCTCTCCGTCGTCATCCCGGTCTACAACGAGGAGGCGGGGCTCGCGGCGCTCTTCGCCCGCCTCTACCCGGCGCTCGACGCGCTGCACATCGCCTACGAGGTGCTTTTCATCAACGATGGCAGTCGCGACCGCTCCGCGGCGCTCCTGAGGGATCAATTCGCCGCGCGGCCCGACGTGACCCGCGTCGTGCTGTTCAACGCCAACTACGGCCAGCATCTGGCGATCGTCGCGGGCTTCGAGCGGGCGCGCGGCGAGCGTGTCGTCACCCTTGATGCCGACCTGCAGAATCCCCCGGAGGAAATCGGCAAGCTGCTCGCGGCGATGGACGAAGGCGCCGACTACGTCGGCGGCGTGCGCGCGGTCCGCGAGGACAGCTGGTGGCGGCGCGTCGCGTCGCGACTGATGAACCGGCTGCGCGAGCGCATCACGCACATCCGCATGACGGACCAGGGCTGCATGCTGCGCGCCTACAGCCGCGAGATCGTCGAGGCGATCGCCGCCAGCCGCGAGGTCAGCACCTTCATCCCGGCGCTCGCTTACACCTACGCGCACCGTCCGGTCGAAATTGCGGTCGCCCACGAGGAGCGCGCCGCGGGCGAGTCCAAATATTCGCTCTACCAGCTGATCCGCCTCAACTTCGACCTCGTCACCGGCTTCTCGCTCGTCCCGCTGCAGCTATTCTCGATCTTCGGGATGCTGGTGTCGGTGGGCTCGATCATCGTGTATCTGGGCGTCATCGTCGAGCGGGTGGTCCTGCGCGGCTGGCGCGAAGGCTGGGCGACGCTGTGGGACCGGGACCTGCTCGAGTACTTCCTGATCGGCATGGTCCTGTTCGGACTCGGGATCGTCGGCGAATACGTGGGCAGGATCTATCAGCAGGTGCGCGCGCGGCCGCGCTACACGATCCAGGCGGTGCTGGAGCGGGACGCTGCTGCGCCGACGAACGCGCGCGCGGGTCCCTGATTCCGTGGCCGCGGCGGTGCTTTTCGCGTATCACGACGTCGGCGCGCGAGGTCTGCGCATGCTGCTGGCGCACGACATCGACGTGCAGCTTGTCGTCACGCACCAGGACGATCCGGGCGAAACGCTGTGGTTCGAGCGCGTGAGCGACGTCGCGCGCGAGCACGGCTTGCCGGTGATCACGCCCGCAGACCCGAACGCAGCGGACGCCGTCGCGCGCGTCGCGGCGTGTGCGCCGGATTTCCTGTTCAGCTTCTATTACCGGCGCATGCTCGGCCCCGGCCTCCTCGCGCTGCCGCCGCGCGGCGCGTTGAACCTGCACGGATCGCTGCTTCCGCGTTACCGCGGCCGCGCGCCTGTCAACTGGGCGGTGCTGCAAGGCGAATCCCATACCGGCGCGACGCTGCACTACATGGCCGCGAAGCCGGACGCCGGCGACATCGTCGGACAGCAGGCGGTGCCGATCCTCCCCGACGATACGGCGCGTGAGGTCTTCGACAAGGTGACCGTGGCGGCGGAAATTGTGCTCGATGCGGCGTTGCCCCGGTTGATCGCGGGCACGGCGCCCCGCGTCGCGCAGGACCTGTCGCGCGGCGCCTACTTCGGCGCCCGCCGGCCGGAGGACGGGCGGATCGACTGGTCGGCGAGCGCCCGGCGGATTCACGATCTCGTCCGCGCGGTCGCGCCCCCCTACCCCGGCGCGTTCACCATGCTGGCGGGGCAGCGCGCGCGGGTGCTGGCAACGCGCGTCGCCGATGCCGGCGCGCCCGCGGGAACGCCCGCTCTTCGCGTGCGCGACGGCAGGATCGTCGCGCAATGCGGCGGCGGCGGCACGCTCGCGCTATATTCGCTGGAGATCGACGGCGCGCCGGTGGATGCACGCGCCTTCTCCGAGCGCTTCGGCGCGCACCCCGTCGCGCCTGATCGCTGACGCCTCGAACCGCCCGTGAGCACCTCATCTCCTCCGCCCAAGCGCGTGCGCGGTTTCGAGAAGAACCGTCTCGAAGCGCTGATCGACGGCATCTTCGCCGTCGCGCTCACGCTGCTGGTGCTCGATATCAAGCTGCCCGATACGCAGGCCTTCGCGACCAACGACGCGCTGTGGCGGCGCCTGCTCGAGCTCGAGCGTCATTTCGCGATCTACGTCATCAGCTTCGTCGTCATCGGCATGTACTGGATCAGCCATCACATCCAGTTCCATTTCGTCCGCTACACCGACCGCGCGCTGATCTGGATCGACATGTTCTACCTGCTGCTGATCAGCTTCGTTCCCTTCGCCACCGACCTCATGGGTGATCACAAGGATCTCGTCCTGCCCTGCGAGATCTACGGCGTCACGCTGCTCGGGCTCTCCGCCTTGTCGTTCCTGCACCTCGAGTACCTGTCGCGGCACCCGTACCTGACGACGGCGGAGCTGACGCCGGAGATCGTGCGGCTCATCAAGCACCGCATCCTGCTGTTCATGCTGATCCCCCTCGCTTCGATGGTGATCGCCTTCTACAGCACCCACATCGCCGTCTATACGTACATGCTCCTCGTGCTGGCGCATTTCTCCACCGGGCCCGTCGACGAGCACGTCCACACGCAGCCGGCGAGCGACGCCGGTCCGGAGAATTGATGAAACGCGTCCTCATCCTCGGCGTCAACGGCTTCATCGGCCATCACCTCTCCCACGCGATTCTCGCGACGACCGACTGGGAGATCTACGGGATGGACATGCAGACCGACCGGATTGCGGCGCTGCTTCCCGATGCGCGCTTCCACTTCTTCGAAGGCGACATCACGATCAACCGCGAGTGGATCGAATATCACGTCAAGAAGTGCGACGTCGTGCTGCCGCTCGTCGCCATCGCCACGCCGGCGACCTACGTGCGCGAGCCGCTGCGCGTCTTCGAGCTGGACTTCGAGGCGAACCTGCCGATCGTGCGAGCCGCCGTGCGCTATCGCAAGCATCTGGTCTTTCCTTCGACGTCCGAGGTCTACGGCATGTGCGCTGACGCCGAGTTCGACCCGGACGCGTCGAACCTCGTGCTCGGCCCGATCGACAAGCCGCGCTGGATCTATGCGTGCGCGAAGCAGTTGATGGATCGCGTGATCCATGCTTACGGCATGCAGGAGGGGCTCGACTACACGCTGTTCCGCCCGTTCAACTGGATCGGCGCCGGGCTCGACTCGATCAACACGGCGAAGGAAGGCAGCTCGCGCGTCATCACGCAGTTCCTCGGACACATCGTGCGCGGCGAACCAATCAAGCTCGTGGACGGCGGCACGCAGAAGCGCGCGTTCACCTACATCGACGACGGGATCGCGGCGCTCCTCAAGATCATCGCCAACCCCGGCGGCATCGCGTCGGGCAAGATCTACAACATCGGCAACCCGGAGAACAATTATTCCGTCAAGGAAGTCGCCACTATGATGCTCGATCTCGCGCGCTCGATTCCGGAGTACCGGGTCAGCGCCGCGCAGGTCGAGCTGGTCGAGACGACAGCGGCGGCGTATTACGGCAACGGCTACCAGGACGTGCAGAACCGCGTGCCGAAGATCACCACTACCTGCGCGGATTTGGACTGGCGGCCGGTCGTCCCGATGGACCGGGCGCTGGCGCACATCTTCGAGGCGTATCGCGCGCACGTTGCCGAGGCTCGGGCGCTGGTGGAATGACGGCGCGTCCGCAATGCGCCTCGCGCTGAAGGTCGACGTCGACACGCTGCGGGGCACGCGCGAGGGCGTCCCGGGCCTGGTCGAGCTGTTTCGCAAGCACGACGTGCGCGCGACGTTCCTGTTCTCGCTCGGCCCCGATCACACCGGGCGGGCGATCAGGCGCGCGTTCCGGCCGGGCTTCCTCGGCAAGGTCCGGCGCACGTCGGTGGTCCGTCATTACGGATTGCGTACGCTGTTGTACGGCACCGTGCTGCCCGGTCCCGACATCGGGCGCCGCGGCGGCGACGTCATGCGCGCCGTGCGCGACCTCGGGCACGAGACGGGGATCCACTGCTGGAACCACATCCGCTGGCAGGACGGCGTCGCGCGCGCCGATGCCGCGTGGACCGAGCGCGAGATGACGCGCGCATGCGAGCGCTATACGGAGATCTTCGGCGTGCCTGCGCGCACGCATGGCGCGGCGGGATGGCAGATGAACCTGCACGCGTTGCGGCTCACGCAGCGGCTCGGATTCGACTACTGCAGCGACGGCCGCGGCGTTCATCCCCATCTGCCGGTGCGCCATGCGGAACTGATCCGCTGTCCGCAGTTTCCGACCACGCTCCCCACGCTCGATGAGCTGATCGGCACCAGGGACATCACGGAAGACAATGTCGCCACGCACCTGCTCGACATGACGCGCGAGCCGCGCGAATGGGGCCACGTGTTCACGCTGCATGCGGAGCTCGAAGGGATGCGGCTGGCGCCGGCTCTCGAAGCACTCCTGCTCGGCTGGAAGGCGCAGGGATGGCAGCTTGGACCGGTGCGCGCACTCTATGAAGCGGTCGAGCCGATGGCGCTGCCGCGCTGCGAAGTCTCCGATGGCACGCTGCCCGGTCGCAGCGGTACGCTGCTGGTGCAGCGCGGCGAGTTCCTCGGCGACGTAGCATCGTAGAATCGGGGTCAGACCCCCATCACCAAAATCGGGGCTGACGCCGGCATTCGTCGCGGCGGTTCGGTTACCGGGGAGCAAACGATGCTCGGCAAGCAGGTCAGCGATTTTTCAGCGCCAGCGACCGGCGGGACTTTCCGGCTGGCGGCGCACAAGGCCCATCCGGTCGTGCTGTATTTCTACCCCAAGGACAATACGCCGGGGTGCACGACCGAGGGCGCCGACTTCCGCGATCTGCACCGGTCGTTCGCCGGGCTGGGTGCGGTCGTCGTCGGCTGCTCCCGCGACTCGCTCAAGTCACACGAGAACTTCAAGGCAAAGATGGCGTTTCCCTTCGAACTCCTCTCGGATGCAGACGAGGCGCTGTGCAGGCAGTTCGACGTGATCAGGCTGAAGAAGATGTACGGAAAGGAGGTGCGGGGCATCGAGCGCAGCACCTTCGTCGTCGACGGCGACGGCAAGCTTGCGCGCGAGTGGCGCGGCGTGAAAGTCGCCGGACACGCGCAGGAAGTGCTCGACTTCGTGAAAACGCTGTAGTCGGTGCGCGCTATTTCCGCCGCACGAAAGCCAGCGGTTCGTCGACGAAGAGCTTCGGATTGTCGAGATTGGCGCGCACGAGCCGCCGCGCCTCGCTCGACGACTTCAGCGTCGCCGGTATCAGGTCGGTATTGACCGCGAACGCAGTGAGGCGCGTGCCGTCGTCCGACAGCGCGTACTTGAGATACGCGTACTTGCGCGAGGGCGCGTCGAGGTCCTGTACCGTGACGAACGGCGTGTCGGCAAAGTCGGAGTGCCAGGCGCGGAACGGATCGCCGTTCAGGACCAGCAGGTATGTCGTATTGTCGAGCGTGCGCACCTTGAGGAGTTCCTTGCCGTCGTCGGAGCTCCAGTCGCCAACGAGCCGCGCGTCGACCCGATGCGTCGCGTTGGCGGTCAGCGGCGCGTCGTAGATGCATCCCGCGAGGGCGACGACCATGGCAACGGCCGCGACCGCGCGCGCGACACGGTGCACGCCGCGCCTCGCCCACAAGCCCCCCGATACGGACATCCCGGTCCCCCGACATCCCACGAAGCTCACATGTTATTCGATTCGGTCCGACGCCTCGGTGTCGCATTTCGACTCCGGCATCCGGCCCGTTCGTCGGACCCGCGGCTGAGGCGCGCCGTGGCCAAGCTGTGCTGTCGAAACGTCTGTCATCTTTCCACCACAAGGCCGTCCGTTTCCGGCGCTTTGCGACCACCACACCTTGTATTCCCCTGAACTCCGGCGCCAAATAAGGCTACCACCGTATCGTCTCGCCACTCCTGGAGGCCCATGGTCGAACGCAAGCTCCGCCCTGCACCGTCCACGCTGCATCTCCTTCCCTCCCGCAAGCCCGCCAAGTCGGGTCACGCGTCCGCCAGCAAGCTGTTCGTGCTCGACACCAACGTGCTGATGCACGATCCCACGAGCCTGTTCCGCTTCGAAGAGCACGACATCTACCTGCCGATCCTCACGCTCGAGGAACTCGACAACAACAAGAAAGGCATCACCGAGGTCGCGCGCAACGCACGGCAGGCGTCGCGCTTTCTCGACGAGTTGGTGACGTCGCACGCCGGCTCCGGCCACGAGGCGATCGTGCGGGGCCTCCCGCTCGCGGAAAAATCCGGCAACGCCGCGACCGGCCGGCTGTTCCTGCAGACCGAGGCGATCACGACGCCGCTGCCGGCGTCGCTGGCCGGCGGCAAGACCGACAACCAGATCATCGCGGTCGTCATGCACCTCGCGCGCAATCATCCGCGCCGCAACGTGATCCTGGTGTCGAAGGACATCAACATGCGGATCAAGGCGCGCGCGCTCGGCCTGGCCGCAGAGGACTACTTCAACGACAAGGTGCTCGAGGACACCGAGCTCCTCTACGGCGGCGTGCGCGAGCTGCCGGCGGACTTCTGGGATCGCCACGGCAAGGGGATCGAGTCGTGGCAGCAGGGCGGCCACACCTACTACCGGGTGACGGGACCGCTGGTGGCATCGCTGCACCTCAACGAATTCCTCTATCTCGAGAAGCCGGGCGAGTCGCCGTTCTACGCAGTGGTGAAGGAGATCACCGGCAAGACGGCGCTCCTTTCGACGCTGAAGGACTACACGCACCAGAAGAACAACGTCTGGGGCATCACGGCGCGCAACCGCGAGCAGAACTTCGCGCTGAACCTGCTGATGAATCCCGAGATCGACTTCGTCACGCTGCTCGGGCAGGCCGGCACCGGCAAGACGCTGCTGACGCTCGCCGCCGGGCTGATGCTGACGCTCGAATTCAAGGTCTACACCGAGATCATCATGACGCGCGTCACCGTGCCCGTCGGCGAGGACATCGGTTTCCTGCCGGGAACGGAGGAAGAGAAGATGAATCCGTGGATGGGCGCGCTCGAGGACAACCTCGACGTCCTCAACAAGACCGACGACGAAGCCGGCGAATGGGGTCGCGCGGCGACGCGTGACCTCATCCGCTCGCGCATCAAGGTCAAGAGCCTCAACTTCATGCGCGGGCGCACGTTCATCAACAAGTTCCTGATCATCGACGAGGCGCAGAATCTGACGCCGAAGCAGATGAAGACGCTGATCACGCGCGCCGGGCCGGGCACCAAGGTCGTATGCCTCGGCAACATCGCGCAGATCGACACGCCGTACCTGACCGAAGGCAGCTCGGGTCTCACCTACGTCGTCGATCGCTTCAAGGGCTGGTCGCATTCGGGTCACATCACGCTGCAGCGCGGCGAGCGCTCGCGGCTTGCCGATCACGCGGCGGAGGTGCTCTAGCGGCGCGCGCGGATACGCCTGCGTCGACACCGCGGCGCGCGCGGGCGCCTCAAGCCGCTAGCCGCCCGGCGTGAAGCTCTCGAAGCGCGTGTACTCGCCGAGGAAGGTCAGCGTCACCTTGCCCGTCGGGCCGTTGCGCTGCTTGCTGATCAGGATCTCGGCGGTGCCCTTGTCCGGCGAGTCGGGCTTGTAGACTTCGTCGCGATAGATGAAGAGGATGACGTCCGCGTCCTGCTCCAGCGCACCCGACTCGCGCAGGTCCGACATGACCGGACGCTTGTCGGGGCGCTGCTCGAGCGAGCGGTTGAGCTGCGACAGCGCGACGACCGGAACCTGCAGCTCCTTGGCGAGCGCCTTCATCGAGCGCGAGATCTCGGACAGCTCGGTCGCGCGGTTCTCGCCCTGCGTCGTCGACTGCATCAACTGAAGGTAATCGACGATCACGAGTCCGAGCTTGCCGTACTGCTTCATCAGCCGGCGCGCACGCGAGCGGACCTCGATCGCGTTGAGCGCGGGCGTCTCGTCGATCATGATCGGCGCCTCGTTCAGGCGCCCGAGCGCCATCGTGAGCTTGTCCCAGTCTTCGGCGATGAGCCGGCCGGTCCGCAGCTTGTGCTGATCGAGGCGACCCACCGAGCCGATCAGGCGCAGTGCAAGTTGCGTCGCGCCCATTTCCATCGAGAACACCGCGACCGGCAGGCCGGCTTCGAGCGCCACGTGCTCGCCGATGTTGAGCGCGAAGCTCGTCTTGCCCATCGCGGGCCGCCCGGCGATGATGATGAGATCGCCCGGCTGGAATCCGGACGTCATCCGGTCGAGGTCCGGATAGCCGGTGGGCACGCCGGTGACGTCGGAGGGATTGTCGCGGCTGTAGAGCGTCTCGATGCGCTCCACCACCGTGCCGAGCAGCTTGCCGATTTCCTGGAAATGTTGCGCGCCGCGCGAGCCCTGCTCCGCGATGTGCAGCACCTTCGCCTCGGCCTCGTCGAGCACCATCTTGGCGTTGCGCCCGAGCGGGTTGTAAGCGGCGTCGGCGATCTCTCCGGCAGTGGCGGCGAGCTGCCGCAGGATCGAGCGATCGCGGACGATCTGCGCGTAGTGGCGGATGTTGGCCGCGGTCGGGACGTTCTGCACCAGCGCGCCGAGGTAGGCGAGGCCGCCGACGTAGTCGAGCTTCTGCGACGAGCCGAGCGTTTCCGCGAGCGTGACGACGTCGGCGGGCTTGCCGTCCGCGATCAGCCGCGTGATGTGATCGTAGATGAGGCGGTGCGCGTCGCTGTAGAAATCGGCGCCGAATACGACGTCGCCGACGCGATCGGCGGCGTCGTTGTCGAGCAGCAGCCCCCCAAGCACCGACTGCTCCGCCTCGAGCGAATGCGGCGGCAGCTTCAGCGCGTCGATTTGCGGATCGTCGGGCATCGGGAACGGGGAATCAGGGAAGGCACGGCACGCGGAATCCAGCGCCGAGGACGAGCCGAATTCTACCGCGCGGCGTCAGCCCTGCTGCACGTCGAGGCCGAGCTGCCGGTTCGCCGGCACCGCGACATCGATCTTCTTCGGCCGCGGCAGATTCAATTCGCCCATCAGCTTGATGAACTCGTCGCGCGAGCGGTTCGCGAGCCGCGCGTTCGCCGCCTTTTGCTCGCCGATGGTGGACGACGTATTGCCGTTGTAATCGTGGGCCGGGTACACGACGGTGTCGTCGGGCAATGTGTAGAGTCGCTGCGTGATGCTGTCGTAGAGCGTGCCGGCGTCGCCGCCCTGGAAATCGGTACGGCCGCAGCCGCCGATCAGCAGGGCGTCGCCGGTGAACACCTTGTCGCCCCACAGGTACGACATCGACCCCGAGGTGTGCCCCGGCGTAGCGATCGCCACCAGCATCTCGTGCCCGAAATGCAGCTCCGCGCCGTCCTCGAGCTGCAGGTCCGCCGGTACGATGCCGCAGGGCAGCGGTGTCGCGGCCTTCGCGCCCGTGAGCGCGCGCAGCGCACCCGCGCCGGTCACGTGATCGGCGTGCGTGTGCGTCTCGATCACGTACTTGACCGTCAGGTGCGCGCGATTGATGAGCTTCGAATATTCGGGGAACTGGCTGTCGACGGCGTCGATAATCACGGCTTCGCGGGTGCCGTCATCGACCAGCACGTAAGTGTAGGTCGACGACTCCGGATCGAACAGCTGAAAGAAGTTTTCCATCGTTCTAGCGCGGCACCGAATAGTTCGCCGGAACGAACACGTAGCCCCTGCCTTCGGCGCGCAGGTGTCCGATGCCGGGAAACGGCAGGTGCGCCGCCGCCACCCAGTAGCGGTTCTTCGCGGCGTCGGCGTACGCCTTCTGGCGCTGCGCAGCCGCCGCCTTGCTGTCGGTGTCGAACTTGATCGTTACCGCGGGGTCGGGAAACTGGACCGCCGCGACGTGCATCAGGTCGCCCCACAGCACGAGCTTCTGTCCCTTGCTTTCGACGGCGTAGATCGCGTGACCGGGCGTGTGCCCGCGCGCGGCCAGCGCCTTGACGCCCGGGACAAGCTCCGTATCGCCGTCGAAGGTCTTGAAACGCTCGGCGTCGACGTGCGGCTTCAGCGACGCCATCGCACCTTCGATGAAGCCCTTGTCGTCCTTCGCTGCCGCGTCGAGCGTCTTCTGCGAGAGCCAGAAATCGGCGTCGCGCCGGTCCGCGCGAACGACGGCGTTGGGGAACACCGCTTTGCCGCCTTCCGCGAGGCCGCCAACGTGGTCCGAGTGCATGTGCGTGACGTAGATTTCGTCGACCTGCTCCGGCTGATAACCCGCCGCCTTGAGGCTCGCGACCAGTCCGCCGAGGGTGGGGCCGAACAGCTTGCCGGCACCCGCGTCGATGAGCACGAGCTTGGCGCCGGTGTTGACGAGATACGCGTTGACCGAGGTCTCGACCGGATCATCGAGGAACGCGCGGCGCAGTGCCTGTTTGGCAAGCGCGGGGGTCGTGCGCGTCAGCAACTTGGCGACTTCGAGGTCGACGGTGCCGTCGGAAACGGCCGTGACCTCGAAGTCGCCGAGCATCATCCGGTAGTAGCCGGGCGCCTGCCCTTTGGCCATCGGCGCCGCGGCGTGCGCACCGGTGCCCGCGCACAGTCCCGCCGAGAGCGCGACCATGATCGCGACCGCATGCCTCCGGGCATCCAACCTGTCCATCAGCATCGTGGCGAATCTCCAGAAAGAAAAACCCCGCCGCGCGGGCGGGGTCGTCAATGTGCGCCGACGCGTGCGGAAGGTCAATGCGTCGCCGCTTCCGCACGAACGCCCACGGTGAGGTGCGCCGTGACGTCCGTGTTCAGGTTGATGGTCAGCGGATAGTCGCCGACCTGTTTCAGCGGACCCGACGGCATCCGGATCATCGATTTCTCGACCTCGACGCCCTGCGCCTTCAGTGCCTCGACGACGTCGGCGGTGCCGACCGAGCCGAACAGGCGCCCGTCGACCCCGGCCTTCTGCATGATCGTGATCGACATGCCTTCGAGCTTCGTGGCGAGCGCCTGGGCAGCCGTGAGCTTGTTGTTCGCGGCCGCTTCGAGATCCGCGCGCCGCGCCTCGATCGCCTTCAGGTTCTCGGGCGTTGCGCGCTTGGCCTTGCCTTGCGGGATGAGGAAATTGCGCGCGTAGCCTTCCTTCACCTTCACGACGTCGCCGAGGTTGCCGACGTTGGCGATTTTTTCGAGCAGGATGATTTGCATGGGATCGCTCCGCTCAGTGGAGGTCGGTGTACGGCAACAGCGCGAGGAATCGCGCACGCTCGATCGCCGTGCCGAGCTGGCGCTGATAGCGCGCCTTCGTGCCCGTGATGCGCGCCGGCATGATCTTGCCGTTCTCCTGGATGAAGTCCTTCAGGACGTCGATGTCCTTGTAGTCGATCTGCTTCACCTTCTCGGCGGTGAAGCGGCAGAACTTGCGTCGCTTGAACAGGTTGTTGCCGCGGTCGCGTTTCTTGCCGTCCTTCCCTTTGCCCTTGTTTTTACCTCTTCCGATGGGACGTGGCATTTCAGTCTTCCTTCCGTTGACTCTCGGTTATGCGTCGGTTCTCGCTCCGCTGACTATCCTATGCCTATGCCGGTGCTGCGAAACCCGTGATGTGGAACGCCACGGCGGCGCCGGTGCGGTAGCGGCGCGCGAGAAATCCGTCGCACCGCACGTCGCTGCCGGCGGCGACACGGCTCAACTCCTGCGCCACCTCGCCGAACGCCACCGCATGCAACTCGCACTCGACCATGCGTTCCCCGCCTGCTTCCGCCTGCGTCGATCGATGCAGCAGCGTGCATTCGAGCGCGGGGATGCCGGCGGGGGTGTGGCGCAGGTCGGCGCGCATGGCGAGCGTCGCGTGCAGCGTGAGCCGATTGAGCGCCGTGTCGCCTGGAGCGGTGCCGCTCAGTGGCGTCCTCGGTCCGCGACCCTAGGCGCTCGGCGCGGGCGCCGCTGCGGGCGCAGGCGCCGCTGCAGGCGCACCCGCGGGCGCGGGCGCAGCCACCGGCGTCGCCGGCGCGGCTTCCGCCGCCGGACGCTCGGCGCGATCGCTGTCGCGGCCGGTGAGCGAGCGCGACTTCTCTTCCTTCATCATCGGCGACGGCGTGATGACCGCCTCGGTCATCGCCACGACCAGATGACGCAGGACGGCGTCGTTGAACTTGAACGCGTGCTCGAGCTCGTTCAACGTCTCCTGACCGATCTCGACGTTCATCAGCACGTAATGCGCCTTGTGGACTTTCTGGATCGGATAGGTCAGCTGGCGCCGGCCCCAGTCCTCCAGGCGGTGGATCCGGCCGCCTTGGCCGGTCACCATCGTGCGATACCGTTCGATCATCGCGGGCACCTGCTCGCTCTGATCGGGATGCACGATGAATACGACTTCGTAGTGACGCATGGGTGCAACGCTCCTTCCGGGCTGTTGGCGCCGCAAGCGCGACGCCGGTCGGCCTCCCCAGACGCGGCACAGGTGAACTCCCGTGTCGCGGTTTTGGCGGGTGAGGCAAGGGAACCTGAAAGTATAGTGGCTTTCGCGTTTGAGATCAATGGGCTACCCTTCGGCTTTGCGCCGTCGGCGCCGCACCCTCCCTTTCGCTGATTCCCCGTGCCGATCCGCTTGCGCTTTGGCTGTTTATCCGCCGCCACGCTGGCGGCTGGCCTCGCCGTCGCCGCGTCCACGCAAGGGGCCGACCTTCCATCGCGGGCGCCGGTGCCGCTGGTCGCGCCCGCGGCCGACACCCTGCCGTCGGGCCCGTTGGGCGTGTCGATCCGGCTCGGGCAGAAGATCATGATCGACACGCAATCGACGGTGAAGGCTTACGTCGGCAACGGCCTCACCTGCGCCAACTGCCACCTCGA
>JBDSLT010000125.1:0-8733 GCA_039916265.1 Casimicrobiaceae bacterium
CCCGCGCTCACGTTCGTGCAGGGCTCGGTCACCGCGCTTCCGCTGCCGGACGCCGCCGTCGACCTCGTCGTGTCCTTCGAGACGATCGAGCATCTCGCCCCGCAGCGCGAGATGCTGGAGGAGTTCCAGCGCGTCCTCGCTGCCGACGGCATCGTGCTTCTCTCGTCGCCCAACCGGCCCGTGTACAACGAGGACGGCGCAGTGGAGAACGAGTTCCACGTCCGCGAGCTCGATCGCGGCGAGCTCGCGGCGCTGCTCGATCCGGTCTTTCCCGCGCAGGCATGGCATGCGCAGCGCGTCACGGCGCACTCGGTCGTCTGGCGCGAGGGCGCAAGGCAGGGCGACGTCAGCTACGACGTTCTCGCCGACAGCGGTCCCGCGCTCGATGTAGCGCCCGCGCCGCCCATGTATTTCATGGTCGTGTGCGCAGCCGCCGGCGTCGCGCTGCCGGCGCTGCCGGCACTCTCGCTGTTCGACGACGGCGCGATGTCGCTGTGGCGCGACTACGCGCGCACAATGCGGCGCGCGCGCCAGCTCGGTTGGGACGAGCTCGACGCGCGCCGCGTCGCCGAGGACCGGCTCGGCGAACTGATCACGGCGGTGAACGCGCTGGCGAGCGAGCGCCAGCGCAGCGCGGTGCTCGAGGAGCGCGTCGGCGCCCTCGACGGGGCGCTTGCGACCGCGCAGGCCGATTTTTCCCGGGCGCACGCCGCGCTGCAGCGCGAAGCGGCCGCGCACGCCGAGACGAACGGGCGGCTCGCGTTTCGCGAAAGCCTGACCGGATGGCTGCGCTGGCCGCTGGCGGTCGTGCGGCGGCGGCTCACCGCGGGGACCTCGTGACGCCCGTCGACATCGTCGTGCCGGTGTCGCGCGGCGCCAACGCGACGCGCCGCCTGATCGAAAGCGTGCTCGCGGCGCCGGTGCGCACGCCCTACGAGCTCGTGATCGTCGACGATGCGAGCCCCGAGCCCGAGCTAGCACAGTACGTTCGCGACCTCGCGCGCCGGGGTCGCGCAACGCTGATTCAGCAGGCAACCGCCGAAGGCTACGCGGCAGCGATCAATCGCGCGTTCGCGCGCGAACGCGCGCGCGACAAGGTTATCCTGCAGTCGGACGCGTTGGTCGCGGGCGACTGGCTCGATCGGCTGGGGCGTCACGCCGGCGCGCGCGGCGTCGGCATCGTCGGCACGTTCACCAACGCGGTCGGCGCCGCCACCTATCCGTTGCCACGCCGGAACAACGCGCTGCCGGAGGGCTACGACGTCGCTGAGCTGGATGCGCTGTTCGCACACGCGAACGCGGGTCAGGCCGTCGACCTTCCCGTGCTCGACGGGCCGTGCCTCTATTTTCGACACGAGTGCATCGCAGCGGTGGGCGCCTTCGACAGCGCGCCGCTCGGCAGCGACTACGGCAGCGAGATCGACTTCTGCCTGCGCGCCGGCAGCGCGGGGTTCCGGCGCCTGCTGGCAGGCGACGTGTTCGTCGGGCACGAGGCGCACGTCTCGTACGGCGCCGAGCGGGCGCGCGAGCTCGCGACGCGCACGCAGCATGCGCTCGCCAAGCTCTATCCCGCGTATCCGACGCAGGACGAGGAACGCCGGCGGCACGATCCCGCGCAGACCTTCGCGCGCCGCGTCGATCTCTTGCGGCTTGCGCTTTGCCCGCGCAACGTCATCGTGTTCGTCTCGCATCCGTGGGGTGGCGGCATTCGGCGCTACATGAACGATCTCGCGGCCCTCGTCGGCGACCGCGCCGAGGCGCTTTACCTCGAGCCGGCCGACGACGACACCGTGAAGCTCTACTGGCCACGGGCGGGCGAATGCTTCGCGGCCTACTTCCGCTTCCCCGAGGAAATGTCGCTGCTGGCCGACGTGCTGAAGAGCATCGGCGTCGCGCGCCTCCACTATCACCACGTGCACCGCCTGCCGCGCGCCATCCTCGATCTCCCGGCCGCCGTCGGCGTCCCCTTCGACTGCACGCTGCACGATTATTTTCCGATCTGTCCCCAGTACCATCTCGTGACGGAGCAAGGCGGCTACTGCGGCGAGCCCGACGCGCTCGGCTGCGCCGCGTGCCTCACGCGCCGCCCGGGCCAGTGGGGCCTCGACATCACCGCTTGGCGCGGCACCTTCGCGCGCTTCCTGCGCGGGGCGGACCGGCTGATCGCGCCGTCGAACGACGTCGCGACGCGCCTGCGCCGTTACTTCCCCGAGCTCGCGATCGACGTGTGGCCGCATCCCGAAGGCGAGCCCGACGAGCCGCGGCGCATCGCGCGCGTCGTCGTGCTCGGCAATCTCTCGCCGGGCAAGGGCCTTCATGTCGTCGCCGCGTGCGCGGAAGACGCGCGCGCGCGCGACCTCCCGCTGACGTTTCGCGTGCTGGGGTCGACGACGGAGCCCGTCCCGCAGTTTCCCGCCGCGCCGCTGTCGATCGTCGGGCAATACGACGACGCCGAGCTCGCGCAGCTCGTCGAAGCCGAGCGGCCGGACGTCATCCTGTTCGCCGCGCAGGTCCCGGAGACCTACGCCTACACGCTGACGGTGGCGATCGAGTCCGGGTTGCCGATCGTCGCAGCGGCATTGGGTGCGCTGCCCGAACGGCTGGCCGGCCATCCGCGCGCCACGACGGTGCCGTGGAACGCGCCGGCCGCCGAATGGAACGCGGCGCTGCTCGCGGCGGCGCGCCTGCCGGTGCGCGCGCCGAACGCCGACGAGCGCCTGCAGGCGCTGCCGCTGCGCGTCGCGGTGCCCTGATGGAGCCGCTGCGCTACCTCGCGCTGTACGCTTCGCGGCTGCCGCCGGGCCTGCGCGCGCGCCGCGCGCCGCCGGTGCTGCCCACGCTCGCCGAGCGGCACTTTCATCTTTCCACCGAGGCGAAGGAAGCGCCCGTGCTGACGCTGCCGCAGTTGTACGCGGCAGGGGTCGAGTGCGGCCACATGGAGGCCCGAGTCGAGCTGAAGCGGCGCGTCGACGACGTGAACGCGCAGCTCGAGGCGTTTCGCGCGGTGCGCGATCGCGCGCAGGGCGACAAGGAACAGCTCGCCTCGGACCTTTTGGTCGCGCAACGCGCGATCGCGCGGCTCCAGCTCATGGAGGCCGCGATGCAGTCGCACGCCGGCCACCTCGAAACCGAGATCGTCAGGGCGCGGCGGCGCATCGCCGACGTGGAGACCTCGACGACGTGGCGCGTCTCGGCGCCGCTGCGGCGCGGTGGGCATCGGGCCAAGGTCGCGGTGGCGCGAGTCCGCGGGCGCTGGCACGATCTGCGCCGCATGCCGCAGCACGCCGCGCTGGCGTTCACGATCCTGCGGGACCAGGGGCCGCGCGCGCTTGCGCAACGCATCGCGCTGAAGCTGTGCGGCCGGCAGCGCTTCCAGTCCGCGGGGGCGCCGGCGTTCCGGCTCGAAGAGCGCGTCGATCCGCTCGCCTTCGTCGCCGCGGACGCGCCGCGCGTGTCGATCGTCGTGCCGGTCTTCGGCAAGCCGCTGCTGACGTTCACCTGCCTGAAGAGCGTGCAGGCGCACAGTGCCGCGGGGCACTACGAAGTCATCGTCGTCGACGACGCGTCGCCCGAGCCGGTTACGCAGGCGCTTCCGGGGGTCACCGGCGTGCGCTTCGAACGCAACGCCGAGAACCTGGGCTTCATCGGCTCGTGCAATCGCGGCGCCGAGCTTGCGCGTGGCGATACGCTCGTGTTCCTCAACAACGACACGATCGTCACGCCCGGCTGGCTCGACGCGCTGGTCGAAGTGCTCGCCGAGCGCCCGGACGCCGGGCTGGTCGGCGCCAAGCTCATCTATCCGGACGGCCGGCTGCAGGAGGCCGGCGGCATCGTCTGGCGCGACGGCTCGGCGTGGAACTACGGCCGCGACGACGATCCCAATCGTCCCGAGTACAACTATCTGCGCGAGGTCGACTACTGCTCCGGCGCGTGCGTTGCGATTTCAGCTGCGCTGTTCGCCGAGCTCGGCGGCTTCGACGCGCGCTACGCACCGGCGTACTACGAGGATACCGATCTCGCGTTCGCGGTGCGCGCCGCAGGGCGCAAGGTGTATTACCAGCCGCGATCCACCGTCGTCCATTTCGAGGGTCAGACCTCGGGCACCGACGAGAACAGCGGCGTCAAGCAGCACCAGGCGATCAACCGCGACGCCTTCGCCGCCAAGTGGAGCGGTGCGCTCGCCGCGCATCGCGTCAACGGCGTCGAGCCGGCGCTCGAAAAGGATCGCTCGGCGCAGCGTCGCGTGCTCGTCATCGATGCGTGCATGCTGACGCCGGACCAGGATTCGGGGTCGCTGCGGATGCAGGCGATCCTCGAAATCCTCTGCTCGCTCCAGTGCAAGGTCACGTTCGTCGCCGACAATCTCGAATATCGCCAGCCGTACGTGGGCGCGCTGCAACGTCGCGGCGTCGAGGTGCTATTCAGCCCCTACGTCGATTCCATCCCGGGCCTGCTCGACCGGCGCGGCAACGAGTTCGACATGGTCGTGATGGCCCGCCATTACATCGCGGTCAAGCATATCGACGCGGTGCGCGCCTTCGCGCCGGAGGCGCTCGTCGTGTTCGACACGGTCGACCTGCATTTCCTGCGCGAGGAGCGCCTCGCCGAGCTGGAAGACAGCGGCGCCGCCAAGGCTGTCGCGCGCGCCAAGCGCAACGAGGAGCTTGCGCTCATCCGCAAGGCCGACGTGACGCTGGTGGTGAGCCCCGTCGAGCAAACGCTGTTGACCGCGCTGCTGCCGGACGCCCGCGTCATGGTGCTGTCGAACATCCACGAACTGATCGCCGGAGGCCGACCCTGCGCGGAGCGCGAGGGCCTGCTGTTCATCGGCGGCTTCCAGCATCCGCCGAATACCGACGCGGTGCTCTGGTACGCGCGCGACATCCTGCCGCTGGTCCGGGAGCGCCTGCCCGGCGTGAAGACGACCATCGTGGGCAGCCTCGTGCCGGCGCCGATCAAGGCGCTGGCCGCCGACGACTTCGTCGTCGCGGGCTACGTGCCCGACGTCGCGCCCTACTTCTGCGGCGCGCGCGTTTCCATCGCCCCGCTGCGCTACGGCGCCGGGGTCAAGGGCAAGGTCAACCTGGCGATGAGCTACGGGCTGCCGGTCGTCGCCACGCCGCCGTCGATCGAGGGCATGCACCTCACCCCGGGCGAGGACGTGATGGTGGCGGAGTCGGCCGACGAATTCGCGGCGGCGATCGTGCGCCTCTACCGCGACGCCGAGCTGTGGGAGCGGCTGGCCGCCGGCGGGCGCGAGAACATCCGCCGCCACTTTTCGCGCGACGTCGCGCGCAGCGCGATCACCCGGCTGATTGCGCTGGCCGATGCGCATTGCGCCGGGCGGATCGCGCGGCGCAAGGCTGCCTGACCCGCGAAGCTCCCGGCCATCTAGTGGCGCGTGAAGACGAGATCGAACACCGCGTGGCCGAGCCTGCGGCCGCGCTGCTCGAACTTGGTCACCGGCCGCCAGATCGGCCGCGCCGCAAAGCCTTCGGCCGTATTCGCGAGAAGCGGCTCGGCCGCGAGCGTGGCGAGGATCTCCTCGGCGTACGGCGCCCAATCGGTCGCGACGTGCAGATACCCGGCCGGCGCGAGGCGCAGCGCCAGCTGGTGGGCGAACGCCGGCGTCAGCAGCCGGCGCTTGTGGTGCCGCTTTTTCGGCCACGGGTCCGGGAAGTAGACGTGGATCGCATCGAGCGACGCCGGCGCGATCATCGCGTCGACCACCTCGACGGCATCGTGGCGGATCAGGCGGACATTCGACAGCGCAAGGGCCTCGACCTGTCGCAGCAGCGCGCCCACGCCGGGCAGATGCACCTCGACGCCGAGGAAGTCGATTTCCGGCTGCGCGAGAGCGATCGCCGCCGTCGTCTCGCCCATACCGAAACCGATTTCCAGCACGACACGCGCCCTGCGGCCGAAGATCTGCGCGAAATCCAGCGGCGCGGCCGCGAAGGGCACGCCCAGGCGCGGCAGCAACGTGTCGCACGCGCGCTCCTGCGCCGGCGACAGTCGGCCCTGGCGAAGCACGTAGCTGCGCACGGGCCGCATGGGGCGCGCAACGCGTGCAGCGTCGCCGTTGCGCTCCCCGCTCATTGGGTAACCTCCGCGCTTCGCGCTGCGGTGCAATTCGCACCTTGGGGCGGCCCGGCGGTGCTCATGGGAGCGCAACCGCGGGCGGCATGCCGCAGGTCAGCGCTTCATCCAACCGGGGGCGTCGAGCCCGCGCAGCAGCGTGCGCGCAGAGGCCTGGCCGTCGGCCGAGTACTCGATCTGCAGCGTGTCGGCATCCTTCCACGTCGCGCTCGCGTCGGTCCACGGCGCCGGAGGCTTCCACGCCAGCTCCTTGCGCACGTCGTCGCGCGTCACGCGCCATACGGCGAGCTCGCCCGCGCAACCGCTGGCGCAAAAATCGGCGGTGACGAGGCGTTGGCGATCGGGGGAGATCGTCGGCTCAGAAGGCAACCGGTATTGCCTGCCGTTCGTGCGCTGGAGCAACAGGAAGCCCGTCTGCTCGCCGTCGGTCGTGAACAGCACGACGGCGTTGATGCGGTCGAGGTAATCCCACAGCGCATAGGACTTCGCGCCGGTCAACGGCACGCTGTCGCGTAAAGTCACCGTCCCGCTCCCGGCGGGGAGCAGCGCGATGCGCAGATCGTCGCCGGCCCGCTCGACCAGCCCCGGCAGCCGCTTCATCTGCGCCTGCTCGATCAGCCTGCCGCAATGCGCCTGGTCGTCGGCGTTGGCGCAAAGCTCGCCCACCTGCACCGCCGTGGGCGCCGCGGCGGCTGCCGCGGGCAGCGCCGCCGTGCACGCGAGTGCCATCCGCGCGGCGAACGCGCGGGCGGGACGCCTTGAGGTCATCGGATGAGGCCGGTCGTCGGCGAGCTGGGCGCCGCGGCGTAGAGCTTGCGCGGCATGCGCCCGGCCAGGAACGCTTCGCGGCCGGCTTCCACCGCGAGCCGCATCGCGCGCGCCATGCGCACCGGGTCCACCGCCTGCGCGATCGCGGTATTCATCAGCACGCCCGCACAGCCGAGCTCGAGGGCGATCGCCGCGTCCGACGCGGTGCCGACCCCGGCGTCGACCAGCACCGGCACCTTCGCGGCATCGAGGATCAGCCGCAGGTTCCAGGGATTGAGGATGCCCATGCCCGAACCGATCAGCGACGCGAGCGGCATGATCGCGACGCAACCGATCGCTTCCAGCTCGCGCGCGACGATCGGGTCGTCGGACGTATAGACCATCACCTGGAAGCCGTCGGCGACGAGCCGCTCGGCGGCCTTCAGCGTCTCGCGCACATCGGGGAAGAGCGTTTGCGCGTCGCCCAGCACTTCGAGCTTGCACAGCGCGTGGCCGTCGAGCAATTCGCGCCCGAGCTTCAGCGTGCGCACCGCCTCGTCGGCCGAGTAGCATCCGGCGCTGTTCGGCAGGTACGTGAATTCCGACAGGGGCAGCGCGTCGAGCAGCGACGGCGCGCTCGCGTCCTGGCCGACGTTGGTGCGGCGGATCGCGACCGTGACGATTTCGGCGCCCGAGGCGACCACCGCCTCGCGGGTCTGTGCGAAGTCGCGGTACTTGCCGGTGCCGACGAGCAGGCGCGACCGATACGCGCGACCCGCGACCACCAGCGGATCGGCGGCGGCGGCGACGTGCGGGTCGGCGGGCGCGTTCATCGTCCGGGATTTTACGCCAGTCGGGTGGCGCGCCGCCGGCTGCGAATGCCGCGCTATCCGCCGCCGACGGCGCCGACGATCTCCAGCCGGTCGCCGGGCAGCACCGGCGTGTCGCCGTAGCGGCTCTTCGGCACGATCTCCCCGTTGCGCTCGACGGCGATCCGCTTGCCCTCGAAGCCGAGCGAGCGCACCAGCGCCGCGACGTCGCGCGCCGCGGCGTCGAGGCGCACCGTGCGGCCGTTGACGGTGACTTGCACGGTGGCGCTGCGGGCTACGCGCCCTTGTCGTCGGGCGGCGGCGGCATCGTCATCGCGGCGGTCGCCTGCGGCGGTCCGCGCCGGGCCGCCCTTTTCGGCTGCGCCGCGCGTTTCGGCCGGGCCGCCGGTTTCTTCGCTGCCGGCTTGGCCTTGGCGCCCGTCGCGCTGCCGCTGCGGCAGACGGCGCGACCGCGCGCGTCGACGACGACGGGCCTGGTGCCGTCCGCGGGAATGTCGATCGTGATGTCGATCGAGCCCTTCTTGATCGTCACGACCGTGCCGCGGCGCGAAAGCGCGATGCGGAAGGGCGGCGGCGGCGGGGGTGGCGGACCGATGGTCATCGCCGCTACATTGAGGGTGACGACGTTTCCCTCGACCAGGGTCGTGGCGCGAACCGAAGTGGCCATGCAGGATCTCCTCGATGTTCGCCGGCCGCCGTTGCGACGCGGACGGCTGTGGTGTTTATCACGGCGCAATGGGCCGCGCAAGCCGCGTTGCGCGGGCGCGGCGTTCCTCGCGCTGGCCGCGTGTGCGGCGCTGTTCGCCTGGCCCTGCGGCGCGGCAGTGACGTCCGGCGGGCCTGCCGGTCGCGCCGCCGGGTCGGCGCCCCAGGCGCTCGACGATGCAACGGCCCGCGCGTCGGCGGCGCTGGACGCCTCGATCGCCGCTGCGCTGGCTGCGCGTCGCGACGGTCAGCCGCGCGTTGCGCGCGACGCCCTCGCCGGGATCGATTCCTCCGCGGCGACGCCGCAGACGCGGCGCCGCGCGTACCTGCAGCGCGCACGCATCGCCATCGA
>JBDSLT010000126.1:0-4201 GCA_039916265.1 Casimicrobiaceae bacterium
GCGCGTGTCGCCGCGTTGAGCTCGAGGCCCTGCCGCCGCGTCCTGCCGACGTTCTGAAAGTAGCCGGCGTTCGCCGTGCCGCTGCCGCTGGCGACAAAATGAATGTCGTCGTAGAGGTCGGTGCGATACGCGGCGGCGGACCACGTCGACGCACCCGCCTTGCCGCGTCCGCCGGCTTCGAAAGTCCTGGCGACGACCTTGTCGAGCGGCGGGTCGGCCAGGAACTGGTTCGGCAGCTTGCAGGGCGCCGCCGGATCCGCGCAGGTAATCTCGATCGGCGTGGGGGCGCGCATGCCCTCGTTGTAACCGGCGTACGCGGTGACGGAATTCGTCGGGTTGTAATTGACGCCGACGGCAGGCGAAAAGCGCGCGAAGGTATGGGTGCCGTCGAGTGCGGCATCGTCACCGGTACGGTCCGCAACGGAAATTCTTGCGAAGTTGTAGCGGCCCGCGAGCGTGAGCGTCCACATCGGGTCGAGCGAGATCGTGTCGGCGAGATACGCGCCCAGGTAATCGTTGCGAAGGTCGACGTCGGTCGCCACTGCGAACGCGCCGCTTCCCACCGTCGCGCGGTCGGCGGTGAACTCAGCCGTCTGCGAATCCTGCGTATAGCGCGTGCGGCCGAAATCGCCGGTCACGCCGGCGACGAACTGGTGCGCCATCGCGCCGGTCCTGCCGGTCCTGGTGACCTGCAGTCCCGCGCCCCAGCTGCGCTGGTCGATCGTCGAGCGATCGTTGAACGCCTCGTTTGTCGACGCGGGGTCGTCGCCGTAGTCGTCGTTGACGTTGCTGCTCACGTTCGCATTACGATAGTGCCGATAGTAGGCCGTCCCGCCGACGAGCAGCGAATCGCCGACAAAACGGCTACCCGTAGCCGCGACGAACGCGAGGCGGTTCCGGTTCTGGTCGGGGTAGGTGTAAGCCTGTCGCGGGTTGCCCAGCATCGACAGCGGCAGCGTCTGCGAGCCTTCGAGCACGTTGTCGGCGAGCGTCGCGCTGACGTCGAAGTCGGTGACGTCGTCCTGGTAGCCGAGCTTGCCGAAGAATTGCCTGATGCGACTCGCGTTGTGGTCGGCCCACCCGCCGTCCTCGATAAAGCGCGCCGCCGCGTAACCATCGAGGCTTCCGTGCGCACCGCCCGCCTCGGCCTGCGCCTCGAAGCGGCCGAACGAGCCGGTCGAAATTTCGACGTTGGCCCCCGGGTATTGCGCGCCGCTCTTGGTGTAGATCGCGAGCGCACCGCCCAGCGTGTTGAGCCCGAACGCGGGAACCGATCCCGGGATGATCTGCAGCGTCGAGATCGCGATCGGCGGCAGCAGGTCCCAGTTGACCACGTCGCCGAATGCCTCGTTGACGCGAACACCGTCCTGGAACACCGAAACGCCCTGCGGTGCGCCAAGCAGCGGGGACGCGGCGAAGCCGCGAAACGCGATCGACTGCTGGAATGCGTTGCCTTGTCCCGACGTCGCGCCGACGCTGTTCGCGTTCTGTTCGAGGAACTGGGTCAGCGTCGGCGGCCGCTGCGCGCCGAGTGCCCGATTTCCGTACAACTGGACGTTGCCCGGCATATCGGCGAGCGGCACGCCCAGGCCGGGCAGCGGAGTCGTACCGACGACCTGCACCGAAGGCAGCTCCAGAACCTCGGCGGGATTGTCGGCGGCGCGCGAACAGGACGGACGCAGGAGCGTCGTTGCGAGAGCAAGCACGAGACTTCCTTGCAGAAGCGCCGCACGACGATTCACGTGATTCGGCTCGTGGACATTACCGATCACGTGCAATCGGTGATGCGCGAGACGACCGCGCGCCTGCGGCCCGCCGCGCAGCGTTCAGCGTATCGCCACGCCCCACGGCAGGTTGCCGACGGGAATCTCCGCGATCTTGCGCTGGGTGGCGGTGTCGATCACCGCGACCGCGTCGGAGCGGCCGCACGCCACATAGAGCTTGCTGCCGTCCGGCGTCAGCGCCATGTTCCACGGCCGCTTGCCCACCGGGATCGTCGCGACGATCGCGTTGGCCGCGGTGTCGATGACCTGCACCGTACCGTCGCCGCCGGACGAGACGTAGACGCGCTTGCCGTCGGGATGCACAGTGACGCCGTTGCTGCGCTTGCCGGCCTTGATGCGCGCGATCACCTCGTGCGTCCGCACGTCGAGCACGTTGACCGTGTCGGCGTTCTCGGCGGCGACGTAGGCGCGGGTGCCGTCCGGCAGAAAACCGATCCCGCGCGGGCGCTCACCGACTTTCACCGACTTGACGACTTCGCCCTTAGCGACGTCCACCACGTCGACCGAGTCGGCTTCCTCCGCACTGACATAGAGCCATTTGCCGTCGGGGCTGAAGACCGCATGCTCGGGATTCCTGCCCTTCATGCTGATGCGCTTCGCGATCGCGTGGGTCGCGGTGTCGATCAGCAGCACTTGGTCGTTCTCTTCGATCGCCGCCGACAGCCACTTGCCGTCGGCCGACAGGTAGATCGCTTCCGGCGAGTCGCCGAGCGGGACACGTGCCACTTCGGCGTTGCGCGCCAGATCGACGACGATCAGCGCGTTGGCAGCCTGGTCGCTCAGGTACAGGCGGGTGCCGTCCGCCGACACCGCGATGCCCCGCGGCCGCTTTCCGAAGCGCAGCGTGGATACGATCTTGTCGGTCGCCGTGTCGATCACCGAAATCGACGCCGAGCCCTCGTTGGGGACGTAGGCGAGCGGCGCCGCGCAGGGGCTTGTGATCCACCCGGCAGCGGCAATCAGGACGAGCCTGCACAGGACGGCGGGTGCCATGAAGGTTCCTTGGTCAGAACGCCGGATCGTGCTCGAAGCGCGCACGCGACCCCCCGTTGAGAAGGTCCGGACCGGGGTGAAGCGGCGATTATGCCAGCCGCGTTTGCGTGGCCCGCGAACCTCGGTGACAATCGGACCATGCCGACCCCCGGAGTCCTTGGCGCTCGTGTGGCAGCGCTTGCGGCGCTGGCCGCATTGGCGCCGCAGCTGCAGCCGGCATTCGCACAAACCGCGGAAGCCGCGCAGGCGCTCGACCCCGTGGTAGTCACGGCGACGCGCAGCGATGCGCGCGCCTTCGACGTGCCGGCATCGGTCGACGTCATCGACGGCAGCGTGATACGCGACGGACAGCTGATGGTGAACCTGTCCGAGACGCTGCCGCGCATTCCGGGCGTGTATGCCGCCAACCGGCAGAACTACGCTCAGGATTTACAGATCAGCTCGCGCGGCTTCGGTGCGCGCGCCGCCTTCGGCGTGCGGGGCGTGCGGCTCTACCAGGACGGAATTCCGGCGACCATGCCCGACGGTCAGGGACAGACCGGCAGCTTCAGCCTGTTGTCGGCGCAACGTGTCGAAGTGCTGCGCGGACCGTTCTCGACGCTGTACGGCAACGCGTCGGGCGGGGTGATCTCGGTCTTCACCGAGGACGGCAGCGCGGAGCCTTCGGCGTCGTTTTCCGGCGGGGGCGGCAACTACGACACGTATACGCTCGGCGTCAAGCTGCGCGGATCGACGCAGCATGCCGGCTATGTCGTCGCCGCGAGCGCATTCGACACCGAGGGCTATCGCGCGCACGCGTCGGCACGTCGCGATGTCGTCAACGCCAAGCTGCGGCTCGACCTCAGCGAAGCGACGCGCGTGACGCTGATCGGCAATTCGCAGTATCAGCCGGAGACGCAGGATCCGCTCGGGCTCACGCGCGCGCAGTGGGAGGCCGACCCGCGGCAGGTCGATCCCTCCGCACTGGCTTTCGACACGCGCAAGACGATCAATCAGGTGCAAGGCGGTGTCGCGGTCGATCACCGCTTCGACGCCAACACTGCGCTGCATGTCGCGAGCTATGGCGGCAGGCGACTGATCCGGCAGTATCTCGCGCTGTCCGGCGCCGCGCCGACGTCCTCGGGGGGGGTCGCGGATCTGGATCGCGACTTCGGCGGCGTCGGCGCGCGGCTTGCCTGGCAGACGACCGTTCGCGGCGCGCCGTTCAAGCTCAGCGTCGGCGCCGACACCGATCGCCAGCACGAGCGCCGGCGTGGCTTTGTCAACAATGTGGGCGTGCTTGGCGATCTGCGGCGCGACGAGGACGACACCGTGCAGAGCGTGGACGCCTTTGCGGAAGCGCAATGGTCGCCGTGGCCTTTCGTAACGCTCACCGCCGGCGTCCGGTCGAGCGAGGTGCGCTACGAATCCGCCGATCACTACGT
>JBDSLT010000127.1:0-2986 GCA_039916265.1 Casimicrobiaceae bacterium
AGGCGAAGGAACGGCCGCGCGACGGCGGGGTCGCCTTCGCGCGCCAGGCTCACCGCGTCCCGCCGGCGCTCGATGCGAGTTCCGCCGCGGTGTTGATATTGCGAAACGCGTCGGCCTCGTCGTCGAACGCGACCTCGACGGTCGCGAGCGCCGCGTACCAGGCGTCGATCTTGCGTCCGCCCGCCGCGAGGAACGCGCCCAGGTGCGGCAGCACGTCGCGGCGCACCAGCGCGAAGACCGGATGCGGCTGGTCGAAGGTTCGCGCGACGGCGAGTTGCGCGCCGCGCTCCGCGAGCGCTTGCGCGAGACGCGACACCAGGTCGTGCGGAAGGAACGGCGAATCGCAGGGAACGGTGACGACGTGCGTGGTCGTCGCGGCGCTCATGCCCGCGTGCAGGCCGGCGAGCGGCCCCGCGAAGCCGCCGACGGCGTCGCGCACGACCGGATGTCCGAACGCGGCATAGCGCTCAACGTTCTGGTTGGCATTGATCAGGATCGTGCCGACCTGCGGCGCGAGGCGGGCGAGGGCATGCGCGGCGAGCGGCTGGCCGTCGAGCTCGACCAGGCCCTTGTCGACGCCGCCCATCCGCCGGCCCTGGCCCCCGGCCAGCACGATGCCGGTGATCGCGCGCCGGTCGATGCTTCCGGGCAGGCCGACGCTCACGCGCGAAACCGCTCGCCGCCGGTGAACAGCAGGTACCGCTTGTTGGTCGCGCGGCCGATCATCGTCATGCCTACCTTGCGCGCGATCTCGTGGCCCATGTGCGTGAGGCCCGAGCGCGACACCAGAAACGGGATGCCCATCTGCGCGGCCTTGATCACCATCTCGGACGTGAGCCTGCCGGTGGTGTAGAAGATCTTGTCGCCGCCGTCGTGGCGGTCGAGCCACATCCGGCCGGCGATCGCGTCGACCGCGTTATGGCGGCCGACGTCCTCGACGAACATCAGGATGCGCGAGCGCTCGCCCTCGTTGGTCGCGAGCGCGCATCCATGGACCGCGCCCGCCTGCTTGTAGATCGTTTCGTGAACGCGCACGTGCTCGAGGAGGTCGTAGAGCGCGGCGCGGGTCAGCGTTGCCGTGCCTGGCAGCCTGACGCTGTCGATTTCCGCCATCAGGTCGCCGAACACCGTGCCTTGCCCGCAACCCGACGTCGTCGTGCGCTTCGCGGTCTTTTCGTCGAGATCGGCGAGACCGGCGCGCGTCCTGATCGCCACCGAGTTGGTTTCCCAATCGACCTGCACGGCGACGATGTCCTCTACGCGCTCGACGAGCCGCTGGTTGCGCAGGTAACCGATCGCAAGCGCCTCGGGCGCGGCGCCGAGCGTCATCAGCGTCAGCAGCTCGCGCTTGTCGACGTACAGCGTCAGCGGATGCTCGCCGGCGATGGCCACTTTCTGCGCGGCGCCGTGCTCGTCCACCGCGTCGACGTCGAAGGTCGCGGGGCGCGCGGCGTCGGTCAGCAGCGGGCGATAAGGAGGGTCGGGCGCGTTCAACGTGGGTTCCGCTTCGTCGTTCCCGGGGCGTACATCACCCTCCGATATAGGACATTTCCACCCGGTCGGCGCGCGGCGTATTGGCCGAGCGGAGCTCGGAGTAGCGGTCGCCGCGGGCGCGCCAGATCGCCGCGACGGCGGCGGCAAGCTGTGCATCGTCGTATCCGCTGCGCAGCAGTGTCCGCAGGTCGAAGCCCTCGGTCGCGAACAGGCAGGTGTACACCTTGCCGTCGGTCGAGAGGCGCGCGCGCGTGCAGTCGCGGCAAAACGCCTGTGTGACCGACGCAATGACGCCGATCTCGCCGTCGCCGTCGGCGTAGCGCCAGCGCTCGGCGACCTCGCCGCGGTAGTTGGGGTCGGCGGGCGCCAGCGGCATCTCGCGATCGATCGTGCGCACGATCTCGGCCGCCGGCATCACGTCGTCCATCCGCCAGCCGTTGGTGTGGCCGACGTCCATGTACTCGATGAAGCGCAGGATGTGTCCGCTGCCCTTGAAGTGCTTCGCGAGCGGGACGATCGCGTGCCCGTTCGTTCCGCGCTTTATCACGGCATTCACCTTGACCGGCAAACCCGCGGCGGCCGCGGCGGCGATGCCCTCGAGGACCTTCGCCACCGGGAAGTCGACATCGTTCATCGCGCGAAACGTCGCGTCGTCGAGCGCGTCGAGGCTGACGGTCACGCGGCGCAGTCCCGCGTCGCGAAGCGCACGCGCCTTGCGCGCGAGCAGCGCGCCGTTGGTCGTGAGCGTGAGGTCGATCTGCGGGATTTTCGCCAGCGCTTCGATCAGCCGCTCGAGGTTGCGCCGCAGCAGCGGTTCGCCGCCGGTCAGGCGGATCTTGCGCACGCCGAGACCGACGAACACGCGCGCGACGCGCTCGATCTCCTCGAAGGAAAGCAGCTCGCCCTGCGGCAGGAACGCGTAGTCGCGTCCGAACACGTCCTTCGGCATGCAGTAGACGCAGCGAAAGTTGCACCGGTCGGTGACCGAGATGCGCAGGTCGGCGAGTGCGCGGCCGCGCGTATCGATCGGCGCCGCGTCGATCGCGCGGATCGACTTCGCCGCGTCGCGGACGAAGGTGTCGAGCCTGGCGCGAAGCGCCGCTTGCGCGTCGACAACCGGGATGGTTTTCATGGGCAAGGACATGGTAGCAGAGCGCTTCGGAGCGAGCGGGGCGCAGTGTATGATCGATTGCATTGACGCGCACGATGCGATTGCGCGCAAAAGCCCATGCAGCCGCTAAGGATTAACGTCGACATCGTGATGGAGCGCGTGCCGCTCGCCAATCGCTGGGTGAGCGAGGCGTGGCGTCCGTTCGCCGTAATGCCGTGCGGGGGCGACGGCGCGAGCGAGGAGCCCGCGCAAATCGACGACGATGCGGATCACCACCGCTGGCGCTTCCCGCGCTACTCGCTGGAACTGCATCCGACGGAAGCCGAGGGCTATTTCCTCAACCTCACGTCGCCCGCGCCCTGCGTGTTCGTCATGTGGCGA
>JBDSLT010000128.1:0-5516 GCA_039916265.1 Casimicrobiaceae bacterium
TGAGCGGCGCCGCGCTGGCGCGCGAACTCGGCGTGAGCCTTCGCACCGTCTACCGGGACATCGGCGCGCTGCAGGCTCAGGGCGCGCGGATCGACGGCGAGCCCGGCGTGGGCTACGTGCTGCGGCCCGGATTCCTGCTGCCGCCGCTGATGTTCTCCGACGACGAGATCGAGGCGCTGGTGCTCGGCTCGCGCTGGGTCGCGGACCGCGCCGACGCGCGTCTGGGCGAAGCCGCGCGCGGGGCGCTCGCCAGGATCGCTGCCGTGCTCCCGGCGGAACTGCGCCACGATCTCGACACGTCGGCGCTGCTCGTCGGACCCGGCGCCCCGCTCGCGGCCGGCGACGCCAACCTGCCGACGGTCCGTCGTGCGATCCGCAACGAGCGGAAGCTGGAGATCGCCTATCGCGACCTGCGCGAGCGCACGACGACGCGTACCGTCTGGCCGTTCGCGCTGGCGTTCTTCGACCGCGTGCGGGTGATGGTGGCATGGTGCGAGTTGCGCAACGGCTACCGCCATTTCCGCACCGACCGCGTGACCTCGCTCGCCTCGACCGACACGCGCTACCCCCGCCCGCGCCAGGCGCTCCTCAAGGAATGGCGGGCGCAGCAGCAGATTCCCGCGCCGTGACGACCTGATCACTGCTGACAGAATCTGGCAGTAGCCTACGGCATCCTTGTTGCCAAGGCGCACTCGATGCGCCTTCGCGCAGGCACCGCGCCTCGATGCCGACCCAGGAGCAAGCCGCCATGTACGATCCCAATTTCGTCATCCTCTACGTCGCCGACCCCGTCGCCTCCGCGGCGTTCTACGCCACGCTGCTTGGCCGCGCGCCCGCCGAGGCGTCGCCTGCCTTCGCGATGTTCAAGCTCGAAAGCGGCGGCATGCTCGGCCTGTGGAAGCGCGCGACCGTCCTGCCGCGCCCCGCCGCCGTGCCGGGCGGGAGCGAGATCGCGATGGCCGTCGCCGCCGACGGCGACGTCGACAGTCTGCATGCCGCGTGGGCCGCCCGCGGCCTCACGATCGCGCAGCCGCCGACGGCGATGGACTTCGGGCATACGTTCGTCGCACTCGACCCGGACGGTCATCGTCTGCGCGTGTTCGCGCCGCATTGACGGCGTCGCGGGCGCCGTCGAGGCAACCGCCGGGGCGGTATCGCGCCGGAACCCCTTCCGCGAGCGTCGTCAGGCGCGCATTACGAGGTCAGCCGCCCTTCGCGAGCGTCGTCAACCCCGCGAGCGCAATCCCCACGCACGCGCGGCGCACTGCGGCGCGATCGCCAGGCAGATGCTGCGTTTCCACGCGCGGCTCGGCGCCGCGCGCGGCGAAGGCGAAGCAGACGGTTCCGACCGGCTTGCCCGCCACCGCGCCCCCCGGTCCCGCGATGCCGGTGATCGCCACCGCGATCTGCGCGCGGCTTTGCGCCAGCGCGCCCTGCGCCATCGCGCGCGCGGTCGCTTCCGAGACGGCGCCATGATCGGCGATGGTCGACGCCGGCACCGAGAGCATGGCGATCTTCGCGTCGTCGGAGTAGGTGACGAAGCCGCGATCGAACCACGCGGAGCTTCCGGCGATGTCGGTGATCGCGCCGGCGACAAGCCCTCCCGTGCACGACTCGGCGGCGGCGCAGAGCCACCCGCGCGCGTGCAGCGCCGCGCCAAGCGCGCTCGCCAGCGCCTCGTGCTCGCTCAGTGGCACTCGCCAGGCCTCGCGCGGTAGTGGTATTCGTACACGGTCGCGAAGCCGAACTTGCGGTACACGGCGCGCGCCGGCGCGTTGTCGTCGTTGACCTGAAGATAGGCGTGCGCCGCGCCATGCGTCCAGGCCCACGTCAGCAGCTCGGCGACGATCAGCGACGCAAACCCCCGACCCTGCCAGCCGTTCGCCGTGACCATGTCGTAGACGCCCGCGAGATCGCGCTCCAGCGTCGCCTGTCCGCATGCGACGGGGCGCCCGTCGATGCGCGCCAGCAGCGAGTGCGTCGCGAGCGGCGTGCCCGCAAGCCGCTCGAGATGCGCGGCCTGCTGCTCCGGCGACGACGCACGCATTTCGCCGACGGCGGCGACGAAAGCGGCGATCGGAGGCGATTCCAGCACGACCTCCCGTTTGAGATCCGGCGCCAGGTCGAATTCCGGCGGCCGCGCCAGCGCCAGCGCCTGCACTTGCGTCGGATCGAACGCCACGTAGCCGCGCGCCGAGAGCGCCGTCTCGAGCTCCGCGGGTCGGACAAACGGCGTGATGCGGAACAGCGCCGGCAGGTCGCGCGCCGCGTACAGCGATTCGCAATGCGCGATCTTGGCGTCGAGCGGCAGCGACGAGCCGAAGTGCGCGTTCACGCTGCGTGCCCGCTTCGCCTTGCCGGGTGACACGCGCAAGAGCCAGCCGTCGTACAAGAGCTGTCGCTGCGTCTGCAGCGCATTGAGACCGGCTTCCTCGATGGCGATCGGTGACATTCGGCGCTGCCTCAATAGCCGAACACGCGCTGGCCGATCGCGAATACCACGAGTGCATAAAGCGCCGCCAGCAGATCGTCCGCCATCACGCCGGCGCCGTTCTTGAACGTGGCGTCGACGTGGCCGATGGGCGGCGGCTTGACGATATCGAAGATCCGGAAGAGCACGAAAGCCACGGCGATGCGCAGCGGCTCGACGCCGACGAAGAACAGCACGAGCAGGAACGCGGCGACCTCGTCGATGACGATGCTGCCGTGATCGGCGACGCCCAGGTCACGCCCCGCGACCTGCGCCGACCACGCGCCGATCGCGACGGTCGCCGCAACCGCGGCCAGGAACGCGACGTCGTTGCCGTAGGCATGCAGCAGCAGCGCGAGGGGGATCGCAACGAGCGTCCCGAACGTGCCGGGAACGAGCGGGGCGAGGCCGCTGCCGAAGCCGAGCGCGATGAAATGCGCCGGATGAGACAGCAGGAACCGCAGGTCGGGGCGCGTTGCGGTCATGCGGCAAAATGATCGAAGGCGCGCGGGAGCGCCGGCAGCGGCGATCCGTGCTCGTCGCGGACGACGAGGCCGCCGCCCGCGGTGATCGCGCCGATGCGCGTCAGCGGCAGCGCGAGCGCCGCCGCGCACGCCGCAATCTGCGTGCGCGCTGCTGGAGGCGCGCAGAAGCACAACTCGTAATCGTCGCCGCCGGCAAGAAGGCACGCCAGTGCCAGCGCGCGCTCCGGTCCGCTGCACTTCGCCGCAAGCGCCGCCGAGCACGGCACGGCGGCGAGGTCGACGATCGCGCCCACCTGCGAGCGCTCGAGCACGTGGCGAAGATCGCCGGCGAGCCCGTCCGAAAGGTCGAGCGCGGCGGACGCGACGGCGCGCAGCCGCAGCCCGAGCGCCACGCGCGGACACGGGCGCTCCAGCCGCTCGCGCGCCAGCGACAACGCGGCGGCGTCGAGCGTCGTGCGCCGCTCGATCACGGCCAGCGCGAGCGCGGCGTCGCCGAGGTTACCCGACACGTAGATGTCGTCGCCGTCGCGCGCGCCGCTGCGCGTCAGTGCAGCGCCCCGGGGCACTTCGCCGACGACGGTCACGCACAGGTTGCGCGGTCCGCGCGTCGTGTCGCCGCCGATCAGCTCGACGCCGAATTCGTCGGCGAGCGCGCGAAAGCCCGCCATGAATGCCGCAAGCCATGCCTCGTCGGCATCAGGCAGCGCGCCGGCGAGCAGCGCGAAGCGCGGCGTGGCGCCCATCGCGGCGAGGTCCGACAGGTTCACCGCGAGCGCCTTGTGGCCGAGCCGGGCGGCGTCGGCGCCGGCGAAGAAGTGGCGGCCCTCGACGAGCATGTCGACCGAAAGGACGAGGTCGGCGTCCGGCGTGGGCGAGATCACCGCGCCGTCGTCGCCGATCCCGACGCGCACCGCGGGATCGCGCGGGGCGCGCCGGAAATGTCGCTCGATGAGCGCGAATTCGTCCACGCCGCGATTATAGGTAACGGCCGCAGCGCCGGGCGATCGCCGGCGCGTCAGCGCAGCGCGTCGCCGATCTCGCGCTGCCAGCGCGCGAGCAGCCGCTTGCGCTCGTCGGGTTGGCCGAAGCGCGCGGGGTCGACGTCGACGGTGGGCACGTCGGCGAAACGCGCGGCTTCCGGACGCATCGCCGCCTGCGCGTTGGCGGGAATGATGAGATTGCGCGTGCGGTTGGCGAGCTCCATCGCGCCTTTCGACAACGCCCAGTCGTAGAACGTCCGCGCGGCGTCGGGATGCGGCGCGCCGGCGACGATCGCCATGCCGCCGAGCGCGTCGCCGGTGCCTTCGCAGGGAATCGCGATGTCGACCGCAAAGCCGGCCAGCTGCTGCGTGACGAACTCGTGCGCAAAAGTCACGCCGACCCCGACTTCGCCGCGCGCGACCGACGGCCCCTGCGCGGTCCCCGACGGCGTGTAGCGAACGACGTTCGGCTTCATCCTGCGCAGGAGCTCGAACGCGCCCTCCTCGCCGTGGAGTGCCACGAGCGTGGCGAGGATCGTGTATCCGGTGCCGCTGGTCAGCGGATTCGACAGCTCGATCTCGTTGCGATAGTCCGCGCGGGCGAGATCGGCCCAGCAGCGCGGCGCAGCGATACCGCGCTTCGCGAGCACCGCAGGGTTCGATCCGAACGCCAGCACGATCCGGTAGATCGCCGCGACCTTGCTGCCGCTGCGCTCCGTCGCGCGCCGCGCCCAGGGCGCGAGCTCCGCGACCCGCGGCGAGCGATAGGCCTCGAACAGACCTTCGGCGGCGCCCTGGAGAAACGGATCGATGGTGCCGCCGTACCAGACGTCGGCCTTGGGGTTGTCGCGCTCCGCGCGAAGTTGCGCGAAGTATTCGCCGGTCGGCTTGCGCGTCACCGTGGTCGCGATGCCCGTTTCGCGCTGGAAGGTCTGCGCGGCGAGCTCGCACGCGTCGGGGTCGTGACTGCAATACAGGACGAGCTGCCGGTCGGCCGCCGCCGCGAAAGCCGGCAGCCCCAGCAGCGATGCCGCCAGAACCGCAAGTGCACACAGGCGCCGCATCGCGGCGGTTCAGACGGCGGCGCCGCGCTCGCGCGATCGCGCCGCGATTTCCGCGGCGCGCACGTCGGCCGCGAGCCGGTCGAGCACGCCATTCACGAACTTGTGTCCGTCGGTGCCGCCGAACTGCTTGGCGAGCTCGACCGCCTCGTTGATCACCACGCGGTACGGAATTTCCAGACGCTCGACCAGCTCCCATGCGCCGATGACGAGGCATGCACGCTCGACCGGGGACAGGCTCGCGGTCGAGCGGTTGAGATGCGGTGCGACGCGCGCCAGCAACGTGTCGTAATCGGCGGCCGCGCCGCGCCACAGCAGCGCGAAATACGGCTGGTCGGCGCGCCGGTATCCGTGACTCTCGGTGAGGTCGGCCGCGATGCGCTCGGCCGGCGACCCTGCGAGCTGCCGCTCGTAGAGCCCCTGCAGCACCAGCTCGCGGGCGCGGCGGCGCGGGCTACTGCTCATCGACGTCGTCCAGCAAGTTGGCCATCTCCAGCGCCGCCATCGCCGCCTCGTAGCC
>JBDSLT010000129.1:0-3144 GCA_039916265.1 Casimicrobiaceae bacterium
GCGACGCGCGCATGCCGTCGAAATCGAGCCCGCGTGTCGACGCGGCGTAGTACGGATACTGGTTGACGACGAAGCCCGCACCCTCGAACAGGGCGCGATGATTCTCCCAACTGGGATCGCTGATCCATACCTGCGCGCCGGGCGCGAACTTGCGCAGGAAATCGGCGCCGATCTTGAGCGCTCCGGTGCCGCCGAGCGCCTGCAGCGTGAGAGCGCGTCCCGACGCCACGACGTCGTTGTCGGCGCCGAACACCAGCGCCCGTACCGCCTTGTCGTAGGCAGCGATGCCGTCGATCGGCAGGTAGCCGCGCGGTGCCGCGCGCTCGGCCTGCTCCAACTCGACTTCCCTGACGCAGGCCAGCAGCGGAATCTTGCCGTCGTCGTCGCAGTAGACGCCAACGCCGAGGTTGACTTTGCGTGGATTGGAGTCCGCGTTGAAAGCGTCGGAAACGCCGAGGATCGGATCGCGCGGTGCAAGTTCGACGGCGGCGAGAAGGGAGCCTGCGAGGGAAGCGTTCATGACGATTCGACGGGTGCGAGGTTAACCGGCATATAGTAACCCGCAGATCGCGAGCGACTTGTGCCCCGGGCGGGGCGCCCAAACATGCGTTGTGCTCACGTTGCTCATTGTCCGCCTCGCCGATGGCCCGCGCCGATACCCGCCTCGAACCTGCCCCGAAGATCCCGCCGCTGACCGCGCTGCGGACGGTAGCGCGCGTCCTGCGCTTCCTGCGCCCGTACCGCCGGCAGATTCTCTATGCGGGAATCGCGCTGCTGTTCGCGGCGGGGGCAGTGCTCGCCCTCGGGCAGGGTCTGAAGCTCGTCGTCGATCGCGGCTTCGCCGCGGGCAACCCGGCCGAACTCGATCGCATGCTTGCCGCGACCCTCGTGGTGATCGTCGTGCTGGCCGCGGCGACGTATACGCGCTTCTACTTCGTGTCGTGGCTGGGGGAGCGGGTCACTGCCGACCTGCGGCGCGCGGTCTTCGATCACCTGCTGCGGCTGCCGCCGGGCTTTTTCGAGCTGACGCGCACCGGCGACGTCATCTCGCGGCTCACCAACGACACGACGATGCTCGAGACGGTGATCGGCTCGTCCGCATCGATGGCCGTGCGCAACCTGTTGCTGATGGTGGGTGGCCTCGTGATGCTGTCGCTGACCAGCGTGAAGCTGACCGCGCTAGTGCTGGGTGGCGTGCCGCTCGTCGTCGCGCCGATCATCCTGTTCGGCCGCCGCGTGCGCAAGCTCGCTCGCGCCAGCCAGGATCGCGTCGGCGACGTCGGCGCGTACGTCGACGAGGTGCTGCACGAGGTCCGCACCGTGCAGGCGTACGGGCACGAGGCGCTCGACCGTCGCGCGTTCGGCGAGCGCGTGGAGGCGGCGTTCGCCGTCGCGCGCCAGCGCATTCACCAGCGCGCGCTGCTCGTCGCCATCGTGATCGTGCTGGTGTTCGGCGCGGTCGGCATCATCCTGTGGGTCGGCGGGCGGGACGTCATCGCCGGGCGCCTGTCGCCGGGACAGCTTTCCGCGTTCGTCTTCTACGCGGTGATCGTGGCGAGCGCGGTCGGCACGATCAGCGAAGTCATCGGTGACCTGCAGCGCGCCGCGGGCGCGACCGAGCGGCTGTTCGAGCTGCTCGCCATCGAGCCGGAGATTCGCGCGCCAGCGCATCCCGTCGCGTTTCCCGTGCCTGCGCTCGGCACCGTCACGTTCGACCGCGTCGACTTTCGTTATCCGTCGCGGCCCGACACGCCGGCACTGACGGACTTTTCGATCGCGATCGCGGCGGGCGAGCGCGTGGCGCTCGTCGGGCCGTCGGGCGCCGGCAAGACGACCGTGTTCGCGCTGCTGCTGCGCTTCTACGATCCGCAGGACGGCGCGGTGCGCATCGACGGTGTCGATCTGAAGGCGGCCGATCCGCTGGAAGCGCGGCTCCGGCTGGCGGTGGTGCCGCAGGACCCGGTGATCTTCGCGGCCAGCGTGCTGGAGAACGTCCGCTACGGCCGGCCGGAAGCCAGCGACGCGGAAGTCCGCGCGGCGTGCGATGCCGCTTACGCCGCCGAATTCGTCGAGCGCCTGCCGCAAGGTTACGATACGTATCTCGGCGAGCGCGGCGTGCGGCTGTCGGGCGGGCAGCGGCAGCGGGTGGCGATTGCTCGCGCCATCCTCGCCGACCGTCCGGTGCTGCTGCTCGACGAGGCGACGAGCGCCCTCGACGCCGAGAGCGAACGCGTCGTTCATCTCGCGCTCGAGCGCCTGATGGCAGGACGCACGGTGCTGATGATCGCCCATCGACTCGCCACCGTGCGCGACGCCGACCGGATCGCAGTGATGGATCGGGGCCGCGTCATCGCGATCGGGACGCACGACGCGCTGACGCGCAGCAACGCGCTCTACGCGCGTCTCGCCGCGCTCCAGTTCGGCGCGCGTGGTGCCGATGGCGCGGAAGGGGTCGCGACGGACGCCGCAGCGGATATACAATGATCGGTTCCCTTTCGCGATGCCATTGCCCATGACTGTCACGGTTCCCGACGAGCACACCGAGCTCGTCACCTTTCCCGGCAGCCCCTACGCGCTGTACCGGCCTTTCGAGCCCGCCGGCGACCAGCCCGAGGCGATCGTCGGTCTCGTCGAGGGTCTCAAGGACGGCCTGTCGTTCCAGACGCTGCTCGGCGTGACGGGCTCGGGCAAGACCTACACGATGGCCAACGTCATTGCGCAGACCGGGCGCCCGGCGCTGGTCATGGCGCCCAACAAGACGCTCGCCGCGCAGCTCTATTCGGAGTTTCGCGAGTTCTTTCCCAACAACGCGGTCGAGTATTTCGTTTCGTATTACGATTATTACCAGCCGGAGGCTTACGTGCCTTCGCGCGACCTCTACATTGAGAAGGACAGCTCGATCAACGAGCACATCGAGCAGATGCGCCTGTCCGCCACCAAGGCGATCCTCGAGCGGCCCGACTGCATCATCGTCGCGACGGTGTCGGCGATCTACGGCATCGGCGACCCGACCGAATACCACAGCATGATCCTGCACGTGCGGCAGGGCGACAAGCTCGCGCAGCGCGACGCGATCAAGCGGTTGACGGAGATGCAGTACCAGCGCGCCGAGCTGGAGTTCAAGCGCGGCACGTTCCGGGTGCG
>JBDSLT010000130.1:0-19688 GCA_039916265.1 Casimicrobiaceae bacterium
GAGGTGCGCGAGCGCCTCCACGGCCTCGCCGCCGACATCCTGTTCCTTCAAGAGGTGCTGGGCACGCACAACCGCCACCAGCACCGGTACCGCGAGTGGCCGGGCAAGCCGCAACACGAGTTCATCGCCGACGCGAGGTGGCACGAGGTCGCCTACGGCAAGAACGCCGTCTATCGCGATGGCCACCACGGCAATGCGGTGCTGTCGCGCTTTCCGATCGTCGGACAGGAAAACTGCGACATCTCTGCGCACGTGTTCGAGAGCCGTGGCCTGCTTCACTGCGAGATCAAGCTCGCCGCGCGCATACCGGTGCTGCACTGCCTCAACGTGCACCTCGGCCTGTTCGAGCGGGGGCGGCAATGGCAGATCAACGCGCTCGTCGACCGCATCCAGGCGACCGTTCCCAAGGGCGCGCCGCTCATCATCGCCGGCGATTTCAACGACTGGCGCCGCAAGGCCGGCCGCACGCTCACCGAGGCGCTCGACCTGGTCGAGGTTTTCGAGGCGGTGAAGGGTCGGCCGGCGCGCACGTTTCCCTCGGTGCTGCCGATGTTCCATCTCGACCGCATCTACGCGCGCGGACTCGACATCATTGACGCGCGCGTCCACTACACGACGCTCGGCAACCGCATGTCCGATCACGCCGCGCTCGCGGCGACCTTCGAGGTTCCTTCGCGGCGCCCCCGCTGACGCCATGAATCGCTTCATGCCCGGCAATGCGATCGGGCTGCTCCGCAACGGCACGGAGTACTTCCCCGCGCTGGTCCAGGCGATCGACGGCGCGACCGCCGAGGTCTGGTTGGAGACGTACATTTTCGCCGACGACGCGGCCGGGCGCACCGTCGCGAACGCGCTGGTGCGCGCGGCGCGGCGCGGCGTGAAAGTGCGCGTGCTGGTGGACGGCTGGGGCGCGAAGCAATACCTGACGCCGGCGCTCGAGACGCTGATGCGGGAGGGCGGCGTCGACCTGATGAAATATCGTCCCGAAGTGGCGCCGTGGCAGTTTCGCTCGCACCGCATGAGGCGGCTGCATCGCAAGCTCTGCCAGGTCGACGGTCGCGTCGCCTTCGTAGGCGGCATCAACGTCATCGACGACATGCACACGCCCGGCCACCAGCCGCCGCGCGTCGATTTCGCGGTCAGCGTGGAAGGCCCGCTGCTCGTGCCGATCGCACACACGATGCAGCGTGTCTGGGCGATCGTCGAGATCGCGCAACTCCGCAGCTCGGACGTGCCGCTGTTTCCTGACGACGCGAAGGTGCGGCGCGTCGGCACGCAGACCGCGAAGTTCGTCATCCGCGACAATCTGCGCTATCGCCGCGACATCGAGCGCGCGTACCTCGCGGCGATTCGCACGGCGCGCGTCGAGATCCTGATCGCGACGGCGTATTTCTTTCCCGGCGCCGATTTCCGGCGCGCGCTGGCGGCGGCGGCGAAGCGCGGCGTCAAGGTCACGCTGCTCCTGCAGGCGCGGGTCGAGTACCGGCTGCTGCACTGGGCGTCGCGTGCGCTGTACGGCCAGCTCCTGGGCGCGGGCATCGCGATTCAGGAGTATCACCGCTCGTTCCTGCATGCCAAGGTGGCGGTCGTCGACGATCGCTGGGCGACCGTCGGATCGTCGAACATCGATCCCTTCTCGTTCCTGATGGGTCGGGAGGCGAACGTCTTCGTGCGCGACCCGAGCTTCGCCGATGGCCTGCGCGTCGAGCTGCTCGCGATGATCGACGCGGGCGCGCGCCAGGTGCCGCCGGAACGCTGGGCGGGCCGCTCGCGTCTTGCCAAGGCGCTGAGCTGGATCGCCTACGGCGTGGTGCGCGTCGGCATGGGCATGCTGCGCTACGGCGGGGACGAATGGTGGCGGGGTCGTGATGCTTCGCGGTGACGCCGCGCCCCCTTGCGCGGGCCCGATTCCGGCCCCATCCTGATCTTTCGTGCGCCGCGCTTCCTCCGCTCCCCTTCCAGCCGACAGCCACGTACCGCGGACGCGGCGCGGGGACTGGCGCGCGCTCGGCACGCTGCTTCCCTACCTGTGGGAATACAAGGGACGCGTAATCGCAGCGATCGCGTGCCTCGTCGCGGCCAAGGTCGCGAATGTCGGCGTGCCCGTGCTGATGAAGGAGATCGTCGACAGCCTCGACGCGCGCACGGCTGCGCTCGCCGTGCCGCTCGTGCTGTTGCTTGCCTACGGCCTCCTGCGCGTCTCGACGACGGTGTTCACCGAGCTGCGCGAATTCCTTTTCGCCAAGGTCACGCAGCGCGCCGTGCGCAAGATCGGGCTGTCCGTCTTCCGCCACCTGCATGCGCTGTCGATGCGCTTCCACCTCGCGCGCCAGACGGGCGGCCTCACGCGCGACGTCGAGCGCGGCCAGCGGGGCATCTCCACGCTGATCAGCTTCGCGCTCTTCTCGATTCTGCCGACGCTGGTCGAGATCGCGCTGGTCACCGGCATCCTCATCGTCCGCTACGACTGGACTTTCGTCGCGATCGCCGCGGGCGCGCTTCTCTTCTACATCGCCTTCACCGTGATGGTGACGGAGTGGCGCACGCACTTCCGCCGCGAGATGAACGAGCTCGATTCGCGCGCCAACACGCGCGCCATCGACAGCCTGCTCAACTACGAGACGGTCAAGTACTTCGGCAACGAGGAATGGGAGGCAAGGCGCTACGACGAGAGCCTGCAGCGGTGGGAGCGCGCCGCAGTGAAGAGCCAGACGTCGCTGTCCGCGCTCAACATCGGCCAGAGCTCGATCATCGCGATCGCCGTGACGCTGATCATGTGGCGCGCCACCGCGGGCGTGGTCGGCGGCGCGATGACCATCGGCGATTTGGTGATGGTGAACGCCTTCATGCTGCAGCTCTACGTCCCGCTCAATTTCCTCGGCGTCATCTACCGAGAGATCCGCCAGGCGCTCGCCGACATGGAGCGGCTGTTCGCCCTGGTCGAGGAGAACGCCGAGATCAGCGATCGCCCGGGCGCGGCGCCGCTCGCCGTGGCGGGGGCTGCGGTGCGCTTCGAGCACGTCGATTTTTTCTACGAGCGCGACCGGCAGATCCTGTTCGACGTCTCGCTCGCGATTCCCGCGGGACATACGGTCGCCGTCGTGGGCCCGTCGGGCTCGGGCAAGTCGACGCTCGGACGGCTGCTCTATCGTTTCTACGACGTCGCGGGGGGGCGCATCACCATCGACGGGCAGGACCTGCGCGACGTGCAGCAGTCGTCGCTGCGCGGGGCGATCGGCATCGTCCCGCAGGACACCGTGCTGTTCAACGACACGATCGAATACAACATCGGCTACGGGCGTCCTGGCGCGATGCACGACGCGATCGTCGCGGCTGCCCGCATGGCGCAGATCCACGACTTCATCGTCTCGCTGCCGCAGGGCTACGACACCCCCGTCGGCGAACGCGGACTCAAGCTTTCGGGCGGCGAGAAGCAGCGCGTCGCGATCGCGCGGGCGATCCTGAAGGAGCCGGCGATCCTCATCTTCGACGAGGCGACCTCCGCGCTCGATTCGAAATCGGAGAAGGCGATCCAGGCGGAACTGCGCGAGATTGCGCGCGACCGAACGACGCTGACGATCGCTCACCGGCTGTCCACGATCGTCGACGCCGACGAGATCCTGGTACTCGACCGCGGGCGCATCGTCGAGCGAGGCACGCATGTTGCTCTTCTGCTCGCTGACGGTGTCTACGCGCGCATGTGGCGCCTGCAGCAGAGCGAGGCGCGCGAGGCACCGGCGGCCGCGCCGGAGAGCCCGGTGGCGCGGGGCAGCAGCGCCGACGCGGTGGCCGATGGAGAGCCGGCGTCAACCGCTGCGGCCGCGGCGACGTTGCGGAGTACCCCCTAAGCCGTTGAATTGGCAAATTGATTGACAGGGTTCGCCCCGGCATGCGATAACCCGCGCTGCGAGAAACGAGAATCAAAGTGACGAATCGTTCGCTAACGGTTGTTTTTGCGGCATTTGTCGGGAGCCTTCCGATGATGCCGGCGTGGGCTGGCGCGGACGCCCTCGACCCTGCCAAGCTGCGCCTCGCGTCAGCCAACGCGGTGGTGTACGACATTGCCGCGCAGCGTCGCCTGTATGCGAAGGCGGCCGACGAAGTCACGCCGATCGCGTCGCTGACCAAGCTGATGACCGCGATGGTCGTCCTCGACGCCAGGCAGCCGATGGACGAGGCGCTCGAGATCGAGACCGACGATTTCGATTTTCTGAAGGGCAGCCGCTCGCGCCTGCGGATGGGCTCGACGCTGTCGCGGCGCGAAATGCTCCGGCTTGCGTTGATGTCATCGGAGAATCGCGCGGCGTCCTCGCTGGCGCGTCACTATCCGGGTGGCATGGTGGCGGCGGTGGCGGCGATGAACCGCAAGGCCATCGCACTCGGCATGACGCACACGCATTACGCCGACCCGACGGGTCTGTCCGCCGACAACGTGTCGTCGGCGAACGATCTCGCCATGCTCGTGCAGCTCGCGGCGCAATATCCGACCATCCGCGAGTACTCGACCACGCCGGCGCACTTCGTCGAGGTGCAGCCCACCGGGCACTGGCTCGGCTTCAACAATTCAAACGCGCTGGTCAAGAACCAGTCGTGGGACATCCAGGTTCAAAAGACCGGCTACATCCGCGAGGCTGGCCGCTGCCTGGTGATGCTCGCCAACATCGCGAGCCGGCCCGTGGTGATCGTGCTGCTCGATTCGGCCGGCAAGTACACGCGCCTGGGCGATGCGCAGCGGGTCAAGCACTGGGTCGAAACCGGCGAAGCGCTCGCCTTGCCGCAAACGAGCGCCCGCCACAAAGGTACGTTTACGCCGCGCGGGAAGCTCGCCGCCAAGGCGACCGTGCGCGGTTCGACATTCCACCGCGTTCGTCGCAACTGACGCCCGTCGCGCGGCGCGACGTCTGAAACTTCCAGTGTCGCGCGTACTCTGCGGGACTTCCGTGCCCGTGTCGTCGCCCCTCAGAGCCTCCATGCGGTTTGTGCCTGCCGCCGCAGCCCTTCTGCTCGTCGCGCTGACGCCCGACGCCACCGCCGCGGCGTCGCGCCAGGCGCGTGACAATCTCGCCGCGTGCCAGGAAGCGGACCGCAGGATCCGCCAGGCCACGCCGCTGTCGTCGTGCCGCGCGGCCAGCGGCGACGTGACCATCGGCAGCGGCGATTGCGCGACGGCCTTCGTCGACCAGGACTACACCGGCGCCAAGGCGCTCGGCAAAGTGACGATCGGCGCCGGGGGCACGCTCTACGTGCCCGATGCGACGCTGGAGATCGAGCTCAAGTCGATCGCGGTGGTCGGCGTTCCCGGCGCGGGCGGCGGTGCGAAGGCGGTGCTGCAGGTCGGCACGGCGTCGTGCCCGGTCGGCTCGCTCGACGCCAATCACCATGTGACGTTGCGCTTCGCGGGGAATCGCCCCGACGCGAAGCATGTCCATCAGCACGAGCACAAGTCCGGTGACGACTGCACGACGATCGACAAGGGGCTGGGCGTCGGCGTGAACGGCGAATTGCGCATGTACGGGGCGCGCGGCGTACCGGCGGACGGCGTGAGCTGGACGCATCTTGCGATGCCCGCGGGCTCCGCCGATTACCAGGTCGACCAGGCTGAGACCAAGGAGCCGTACCAGAATTTCAAGCGCATCGGTGCGCCGGTCGCGCTCGGCGGCGAGCTCGTCCTGCATCTGGCGAGGGACGTGACGACGGGACGCAACCCCTGGCAGCCCGGCGACTGGATCGTCGTCGGCACGACGAGCTTCTCGCCGTTCGAGTCCGAGTTCGTGCAGATCGACCAGGTCGTCGCCGCGAACGGCGGCAGCAAGGTCACGCTGAAAGCGGCCACGCCGCTGCGCCACTACCATTTCGGCGGCCGCGACCCCGGCCCCGCCTACGATCCCGGTTCGCCGCGCGGCACCGCGTCGCGCAGCTTTTCCGGCGGAATCGCGACCAATTTCGGCGTCGACGAGCGCGCCGAGGTCGGCCTCGTCAGTCGCAGCGTCACGCTGACCGCGCAGACGCCCACCGTCGTGACACCCGGCGATCCGGCGCTTCACTGGGGCGGCGAAATGCGCTTCTGCAAGGGCTACGCGGACGTCGGCGTCGAGGGCGTCGAAATCGAGAAATTCGGCAAGGACCAGCTCGGCAGCTATCCGCTGCACTTCCACAAGGCCGACGAGTCGGCATGGACGCCCGGGACCAGGCCCACGCCCCCGTCCGGCACGCACTGGATCCACGCGAACAGCATCCATCACAGCTACAACAAGTGCGGCACGATTCATTCGTCGTCGAAGATCAGCTTCGACGACAACGTCTGCGCGCGCATCACCGGTCACGCGTTCTACCAGGAGATCGGCGACGAGTTCGACTCGGCGTTCAACGGCAATCTCGCGCTCGGCGTGATGCTGAACGGATTCGGCCTCACGTCCGCGCTGCAGCCGACGCCCGATTCGATCGTGACCGGCTGGTGGGAGGGCGACTATCTCGGGCGCATGATCGGTTTCGACGGCCTCAAGATCGCCAACACCGACGCCGGCACGAACCCGACCGTCGGCCAGTGCTACGCGCCGGGGAATGGCGGCCTCGTGGGCGGGACGCCCCCGTCGGGCATCGCGTGTCCCGCCGGCCAGGTGCTCTACGAGGCGCCGTCGGGATTCTGGATCGTCAATCCGACGGCAGCGCTCGACGGCAACTCCGTCGGCGGCTGCCAGAGCAACGGCAAGGGCTACTGGTACGTCGCGCCGCGCAACACCCCCGGCGACGCGCGCTTCGCGCTCAAGTTCCAGCCCGTCGGCGTCTTCACCAACAACCGCGTCCACGGCTGCTACGACGGCGTGTTCGGCGAGACCGACGCCGGCACCGTCGTCGAGCAGTTGCAGCCCAAGGTCAACGGCGACAACAACGAGCTCAACCTGATCGCGCGCTTCGACGGCTTCACCGCATCGCGCATCCGCAACCGCGGCGTCTGGATGCGGCCGCTGTGGTTCGTGTTCGAGAACGCGCGCGTCGCGTCGAGCCGCGAGGACGTGTCGCTTGTGACCTCCGGCGGTCTCGACGGCAACGGGCCCGGGGCGTGGGGCCTGCTCAAGCATTCGACGGTGGTCGGCTGGTCGCTCAACAACGTCGACCGCTGGGGACCGTGTCCGGATCGCTCGCGGCAGGAGGGGCCGGGCTGCGTCGACCGCAATCCGCAGGCCAACGACCTGTTCGAAAAAGGCTACCCGAGCCCGGCATGGAACTTTGCCGGCTTCTACATCTACGACGGTCCCGTGCGCATCCACGACACGCGCTTTGTCAACTTCCGTCACGACCCGGGACCGCTGCTGACGCTGGCCGACGCTGCGTTCATGGACGCGTATTCCGCGTACTACACCGGCAAGGTCTACGAGGGCGACGCTGCGCTCGGCTGGTTCCAGAACAACCAGAGCGCCTATCCCACGTCGACCGAAGTGCGGGGCCTGAAGTTCGAGAACACGAACCTGCGCCACCAGGTATTCACCGACCAGGTCAACTTCGGCAATTTCGACGACGGCGACAAGAACACGGCGGTCGTCGACCGCGACGGCTCGCTGACCGGGTTCCGCGTGGTCGACGCCGCAGGCGCGCCCGCGGCGCACCGCCACGTGGTGTCGCTCAACAACCTGCCGTTCAACGCGACGTCGAACGCGGTCGACGAGTGCTTGTCGACGGGCGCGCAGGACAAGGACGCGGAGGCGCGGCCGACGTCGCTGATCTCGCCGGCCGACATCGCGACGCTGGAGTTCGGCGCGCTGGCGCTGCCCGACGGACGGATGGCCTATGGCGCCGACAATGCCGGCGTGCGCAATCTCGAGCCGAAGATCACGCAGCTCCTGACGTTCACGCACGATGCGCCGGACCTCTTCGGCCTGCACCGGTCGATGACGCTGCACAGCCGCAACAACCAGGGCGTGTGGGAGCCCAAGATCGCGGGGGGCCACGGTTATACGGTCAGCGCGGCGTCGGCGGCCCGCGAGAAGCCGGCGATCGGCAGCGTCGCCGGACCGGCCGGGATTCCGCGCTACATCAACGTGGGCCTGACCGACGTGCTGAAGCCCGACGCGCGCACCAAGCCGTTTTATTCGCGCATCGGCGTCTGCTACACGAACAAGGACGGGTCGCATCCGCTCGCGAAGTTCGCGATCGAGCGCGGCTATCGCTCGTGGGGCGGCAACGGAACGAACTTCAACGACCTCCGCTTGCGCCGCTACTTCAACAAATACGTCAACCTCTACGACCGGCAGACCTGCCACAACCTCGACCATCAGCAGAACGACCTGCGCACGCCCGGCGAGGACAATACCGACGCGATGCGCGGCTGCCCCGCCGACGGCGTCGTGCCGCTCGAAAGCGCCGCGCAATGCGCCGCCGACGGCGGCAAGGCGGGTAAATCGAACGACGTGACGCCCGTGGACGACGTCTGCATCTTCGAGACGCGCCACGTCAAGGCGGCGGCCAGCCTCGACGAGCTCACCGATGCCGACGGGACCCCGAAGGACCTCGACAAGCATTTTTACGATGCGACGACGGGCATGTTGTTCTTCTATGTCGTGCAGGAGGCGCAGAACGCGCAGGCGGCGTCGCCGCTCGGCAGTTGCCGGGGGCAGGCCGGCGACGATCCCGCGTGTCCGAATCCGGTGCATCCGCAATTCCCCGAGAGCTATTACGGATGCCCGCCGCAAGGCTGCTCGACGTACACGGTGCGCATGGATGCAGCGGTCGCCTACGACCCCGGACCGTCGGCCTGCGGCGATCCCGCCGACGCGTCGCGCACGACCGATCCGACGGCGATCTACCGCTACCTGCCGGGCGGTGACGCGCGCGGCCGTTACGCGCAGCCACGGCCGGCGGACGCCTACGCGCTCGCGTACGTGCCGTCACCGGCCAGTTCCTTCGCCGACGTGCGCGAAGGCAAGCGCGTCGTGCCCAAGACGGATCCCGGCGCCAAGGGATTCGCGCACGTGGCCGCGGAGTTTCCGCCCTACTGCGGCGGCGAGCTCGCCACCGGTGCGCGGGCGCAACGCGGCAACGCGCACGACTTCTGAGTTGCCCGGCGCCCGTCACCCGGGAGCTGCGGTTGCGCGGGGCACCCGTTGGTCGCTGGCGCGGCGCCGGACTTTACGGGGGCCTCAGGGCCTCAGGGCGGTGGCCGGCGGTGCTGCTCGAACAGTTCCCTGGCGTGCGCGCGTGTCTTGGCGGTGATCGCGCTGCCGGAGAGCATGCGCGCAAGCTCCTCGACGCGCGCGCCGGCCTGGTCGAGCCGCTCGAGCGTGGTTGCGACACCGTTGCCTTGGACCGCCTTGCTCACGCGAATGTGCTGGTCGGCGTGCGCGGCGACCTGCGCGAGGTGCGTCACGCATAGCACCTGGCGCGCGCGGCCGAGCGCCTGCAGCGAGCGTCCGACGGTGGCGGCCACGGTGCCGCCGATGCCGGTGTCGACCTCGTCGAATACCAGCGTGGGCACCTGGCCCGTCTCGCTCGTCACGACCTGTATCGCGAGCGCGATACGCGACAGCTCGCCGCCCGAGGCGACGCGCGCGAGCGCGCCGAGCGGCTGCTTGGGATGCGTCGCGACGTTGAGTTCGACGCGCTCCAGTCCGTGGCTCGCCGGTGCCGCTTCGGGGATCAGCTTGACGTCGAGGCGGCCGCCCGCCATCGCGAGCTGCTGCATCGCCGCGGTCACGCGGTGGGCGAGCTCGGTGGCCGCAAACCTGCGCTTGGACGACAGCGGTTCCGCCAATTCGCGATAGCGTGCCTCGGCCTCGGCGGCGCGCTGCGCGAGCGCGCCGGCATCGGCCGCGTCCGCAAGGGCCGCGAGCCGCGCGTCGGTTTCGGCCAGTAGCGCGGGGAGGGCGTCGGGCCGCACGCGATGCTTGCGCGCCGTATCGTGGATCGCCGCGAGGCGAGCCTCCACGCGCGCGAGCTCCGCCGGATCGAGGTCGAGCCGGCGGCGGTAATCGCGCAGCGCGCGCGCCGCCTCGTCCACCTGAATCGCTGCCGGCTCCAGCAACGCGACGATCTCCTTCAGGGCAGGATCGTGTGCGCTCGCGGCGTCGAGGCGCGACAGGAGTTGCGCAAGCCGCGCGCACAGCGCGTCGTCGCCTTCGGCCAGCGCCTCTTCGCCTTGCGTCGCCGTCTCCAGCAGCGTCGCCGCGTGCGCGAGACGCGACTGCGCGGCGGTGAGCTCCGACCATTCCTGCGCCGTGACGCCGAGCGCAGCGAGCTCGCCGCTGCGCGCCTCGAGGTAACCGCGCTCGCTCGCCGAGGCTTCCGCCGCGCTGGCCGCGGCGTCGCGCAGCGCGATGGCCGCCTGCCATGCGCGCCAGGCCGCGCCGACTTCGTGGTTCAGCGTGGAGAAGCCGCCGAACGCGTCCAGCAGCGCGCGCTGCGCCGCGGGCGCGGCAATCGCCTGGTGCGCGTGCTGCCCGTGCAGGTCGACGAGGCGCTCGCCGAGATCTTTCAATTGCAGCAGCGTGGCGGGGCTGCCGTTGATCCAGGCGCGGCTTTTGCCCTGCGCGTCGAATACGCGGCGCAGCAACACGTCGCCGTCGTCGTCGGCAATCCCGTGCTCGGACAGCCACGCGCCCACGCCGGGCGCATCCGCCACTGCGAACTCCGCTGCGAGCTCGGCGCGCGCCGCGCCGGGTCGCAACTGGCGCAGGTCGAAGCGATCGCCGAGCAGAAGCCCCAGCGCGTCCAGCAGGATCGACTTGCCCGCACCCGTCTCGCCGGTCAGCACGGTGAAGCCCGGCGCGAACTCGACGTCGAGCGCCTCGACGACGACGAAATTGCGGATGGACAGCAGACGCAGCATCGCGAAATTAGGGTCAGAGACGACTTTCCTGCGCCGCGCTGGCAGGGTCAGACGCGATTGCCACCGTAAGTCGTCTCTGACCCCACTTTTTCGTCGCGGATGCGTTCGGGGGTCTCGCTCCAGTGCAGCTTCTCGCGGAGCATCGCGAAGTAATCGTGGCCTTCGGGGTGAAGGAAGCGCGCGCTGTGCGCGGCGCGGGCAAGCACGACGCGATCGCCTTCGGCCAGCGCGAAATGCGTCTGGCCGTCGCAGTGCACCGAGGCGTCGCGGCCGCGGTTGACGGCGATGGTGATGCGGCTGCCATCGGGTATGGCGATCGGCCGGTGCGTGAGCGCGTGCGGGGCGACCGGCACCAGCGCGAAGGCGGGCACTTCGGGCGCGAGGATCGGGCCGCCTGCCGACAGCGCATAAGCGGTGGAACCGGTTGGCGTAGCGACGATCAGGCCGTCGGCGCGCATCGAGTAGACGAAGCGTCCGTCGATGTCGATCGCGCACTCGATCATCGTGCCGAGCGCACCGCGGTTGACGACGACGTCGTTCAGCGCCGGCGCATGCTCGCGGGCACCGTCGGCGCGCTCGACGGTGGCGGCGATGATCGTGCGCCGCTCCTCGACGAAGCGGCCGTCGAGCATCGCGCCGAGCACTGCTTCCATCCGCGCCAGCGGGATGTCGGTGAGAAAGCCAAGCCGGCCCTGATTGACGCCGATCAGAGGCACGTCGTGCGGGGCGAGCTGGCGCGCGATCGACAGCATCGTGCCGTCACCGCCCAGCACGATCGCGAGGTCGGCGGTCGCGCCCAGTGCCGAAGGATCGAGGGCCCGAAAGTCATCGCCGGCCGCCCCGACCGCCTCCGCGGCCAGGACCACCCGGTGCCCGCGGGCTTCGAGGAACGCGGCGAGGCGCGCGAGCGGCTCGGCCAGCCCGGGTGTTTCGGGGCGCCCGACGAGCACGATGCGGGCGAATCGTGCGGGCTGGGGCGCGGGCATGACGCCGATTAGAGCATAGTCCCCGGGCGTCGGCCCCTCGGCCATCCGGTCGACCGCCAAAAGAAAAACCGGGGACGGGCCGCGTTTTCGAGAAAACGTGGTCCGTCCCCGGTGGCGTCGCAAACGCGTGGCCCACTGTAAGATAGCCCGATGCTCGACCCCCGCGCCCAACTGTTGCTCAAGATGCTGATCGAGCGCTACATCGCCGACGGGCAGCCCGTCGGGTCGCGGGCGCTCTCCCGGCATTCGGGGCTAGAGTTGTCGCCGGCGACGATCCGCAATGTCATGGCCGACCTCGAGGAGATGGGCTTCATCGCCAGCCCGCACACGTCGGCCGGACGAATGCCGACGCCCAAGGGCTATCGGTTTTTCGTCGATTCGCTGATGGTGGTGAAGCCGCTGGAGCAGGTCGAGATCAGCCGCCTCGAAGGCGAGTTCACCGACGACCGGCCGCATCAGATTGTCAGCGCGGCAGCGTCGGTGCTGTCGCAGCTGACGCATTTTGCCGGCGTGGTGATGACGCCGCGCCGCCGCGAGGCGCTGTTCCATCATCTCGAGTTCCTGCGCCTGTCCGATCGCCGCGTGCTGCTGATCGTCGTGTCCCCCGAAGGCGACGTGCAGAACCGCATCCTGCATACCGACCGCGCGTACACCCCCGCGCAACTCATCGAAGCGACCAACTATTTCAACCAGACCTTCGCGGGCCAATCCTTCGCGGCGATCCGCGAGCGCCTCGCCGAGGAGCTGCACGCGCTGCGCGACGACATCGGCGGGCTGATGCAGGCAGCGGTCGACGTCAGCGAGGGCGCGTTGCAGCAGAACGAGGCGCTGGTGGTCACCGGCGAGCGCAACCTGCTGGCGGCGCACGACCTCGCGTCGAACATGGAGCGGCTGCGCCAGCTCTTCGAGCTGTTCGAGCAGAAGACGTCGCTTTTGCACCTGCTCGACATGTCGCAGAAGGCGCAGGGCGTGTCGATCTATATCGGCGACGAGTCGGGCTTGGCGCCGCTCGACCAGATGAGCGTCGTGACGGCGCCGTACGAGGCGAACGGCCGCGTCATCGGCACGCTCGGCGTGATCGGACCGACACGGATGGCCTACGAGCGCGTGATCCCGATCGTCGACCTCACGTCGAAGCTCCTCTCCAACGCGCTGTCGCAGCAGCTGTCGGACGAATGACGTGATGGACAACGTGCAGCTCGTCGAGCGGCTGTACGCGGCGTTCGCACGGCGCGACGGCGCAGCGATGGCGGCGTGCTACGCGCCGAAGGCGCATTTCGTCGATCCGGTGTTCGACGTCGCGGGCGCGGAGATCGGGGCGATGTGGACGATGCTGTGCGAGCGCGGTCATGACCTGCGCATCGAGGCGCGCGACATCGCTGCCGACAAGGAGCGCGGCCGCGCTCACTGGGAGGCGTGGTACACGTTCTCGCAGACCGGGCGGCCGGTCCATAACGTCATCGACGCCGCGTTCGAATTCGACGACGAAGGCCGCATCGTCCGTCACCAGGACACGTTCGACCTGTGGCGGTGGAGCCGCATGGCGCTGGGCGCGAAGGGCGTCGCGCTCGGATGGACGCGCGCCGCCAGGAAAGCGATCCGCGCGCAGGCGCGCAAGGGCCTCGACGCCTGGATGGCGCGCCCGGCCGGACCGCAATGAGTTCCGGCGGGAAGCGAGTGCGCTGACCGGTGCCGCGCTTTCGTCCCGAGCCGCCGTTCGCGCACGACCGCTCGCCGAAAATCGGCGTGCTGCTGGTCAACCTCGGTACGCCCGACGCGCCGACGCCCGGCGCAGTGCGCCGCTATCTCGCCGAATTCCTGTCCGACGCGCGCGTGGTCGAGATTCCGCGGGCGATCTGGATGCCGCTGCTGCACGGCCTGGTCCTGTCGACGCGCCCGCGCAAGTCCGCGGCGAAATACCAGAAGATCTGGACCAGGGACGGATCGCCCCTTCTCGTTCACTCGCTGCTCCAGCGCAGCCTTTTGCGCGGCGCGATCGGAGAGAAGCTGAAGGCGCTGGGCCTGCCGTCCGATCATTGCACGGTCGAGCTCGGCATGCGCTACGGCAATCCGTCGATCGGCAGCGGCCTCGACGCGCTGCGCGCCGCCGGTGCCGAGAAGGTCCTGGTCTTTCCGCTCTACCCGCAATACGCGGCGAGCACCACGGGTACCGCATTCGACGCGGTGGCTGCGCACATGGCAGGCGTGCGCTGGGTGCCGGGCCTGCGGTTCGTCGACGCGTTCGCGACACATCCGGGCTACGTCCGCGCGGTGGCGCAGATCGTCAACGAATACTGGATGAAGCACGGCAGGCCCGAGCAAGTCGTTCTCTCGTTCCACGGACTCCCGAAGCGCACGCTCGACCTGGGCGATCCCTATCACTGCCAGTGCCACGCGACGGCGCGCGCGCTGGCGCATGAGCTCGGGCTGCCTGCTGCGCAATGGACGCTCGCGTTCCAGTCGCGCTTCGGCAAGGCGCAATGGCTGCGGCCGTATACCGGCGACAGGCTGGTCGCGCTCGCGAAAGCGGGTGTGCGGCAGGTGGACGTCGTGTGCCCCGGGTTCGTCGCCGATTGCCTCGAGACGCTCGAAGAGATAGGCATCGAGGCCCGCGCGATGTTCGGGAAGGCGGGCGGCGAGACGCTGCGGGTGATTCCCTGTCTCAACGAACATCCCGCGTGGATCGCCGCGATGACCGACCTCGCCTTGACCAACCTGCAGGGCTGGCTCGAGCGACCGCCCTCCGCCGACGAACGCGCGATGACGGCGGCGCTCGCGAAGGCGCAGGGCGCCCCACGGTGACGACTTAGGTCGCTACCTTCGGCGCACTTCGGTGTTGAATGCCGGGTGCACCGGAAGCGACGCCGCTTCGTCCGGCGTGCGCGAACGACCCAGCTTCCACGGCAGCATCGGCACCTGGATCTCGAAATACGGCCGCGGCATCGGCGTTTCGGTGCGCAGCAGATTCAGGGCGACGTGCGACAGACCGCTGTCGTCGACGCGCGCCGAGAGCATGAGAGTGACCTCGCGGGATTCGAGCATGCGGTGCGCGTGCGCGAGTCCCGCCTTGTCGTTGAGGGCGAACCAGTCGTCGGCGAGTTCGACGAGCTTCTCGCAGGCTTCGGAGACAAGGTCGGCGATGCTGTCCGCACGTTCCTTGGCGCCGAATGGTTTCAGCGTTGTGGCCACGGTTTCCTCCGCCGGCGCGTTGGGATGGGATTCACCGCCGGCGATGCAAGCCCGGCGCGTGGCATCAAACAGCGACGATTGACGCCAAGCCCGATTATGTACGCCGGCATGGGCAGAAGGGAATGGGATACGCAATACGGGGGCCCGTCGCCATCGCGGATAATGCGCATCGGGCGGTGCCGGGCGCACTTTTTTGGCGATTTCGGCGGCGGCCCGATTGAATTGCCGCCGAAAGACCCCATTGTTCGTATGTCACTGAACCCCCTGAACAATTCGCTTTTCCCGATGACGCCCAACGACCCTCGTTCGATCGACTCGGCTGCCCGTGCCGCCGAATCCTGCCCGGACACGACCGACGACCCTGCCGAGGAGGCCCTGACCGGCGATCCGGCGCAAGACCTGGCCGAACGCTTGAGGAAGTCCGAAGCCGAGGCCGCGGAACTGCGCGACGCCTTTCTTCGCGCCCGCGCCGAGACCGATAATGTCCGCAAGCAGTCGCAGTCGGACCTCGCGCGCGCCCATAAATACGCGGTCGAGAAGTTCGCCGAGGACCTGCTGCCGGTGAAGGACGCACTCGAGCAGACGCTCGCCGTAGAGAACGTCTCCCCCGAAACCCTGAAGTCGGGCGCCGAGCTCACTTTGAAGGCGCTGGACGCCGCATTCGGTCGCGCGCAGCTGGTCGAGCTGAATCCCGTCGGCGAAAAGTTCGACCCGCATCGCCACCAGGCGATGCAGATGGTCGAGTCGACGCAGGCGCCGAACACGGTCGTCGACGTGTTCCAGAAGGGCTACCTGATCAACGATCGCACGCTGCGTCCTGCGCTCGTGACCGTCGCCAAGAGCAACCCGTAGCGATGCGCAAATCCGGGGCGTTCGTGGTTGATTCGCGCCGCCAAAACCCCACTTAGCGCACAGGCAACCTTATTTCCGGCATCGGAGGATTGACAAATCATGGCCAAGATCATCGGCATCGACCTCGGCACCACCAATAGCTGCGTCGCGATCATGGAAGGCGGGCAGCCGAAGGTGATCGAGAATTCCGAAGGCGCGCGCACCACGCCCTCGGTCGTCGCCTACACGGAAGACGGCGAGGTGCTCGTCGGCGCGTCCGCGAAGCGGCAGGCGGTCACCAACGCCAAGAACACGCTCTACGCGGTGAAGCGGCTCATCGGCCGCCGCTTCGAAGAGAAGGAAGTGCAGAAAGACATCGACCTGATGCCCTACGAGATCGTGAAGGCCGACAACGGCGACGCGTGGGTCGAAGTGCGCGGCAAGAAGATCGCCTCGCAACAGGTGTCCGCGGAAGTGCTGCGCAAGATGAAGAAGACCGCCGAGGATTATCTCGGCGAGGACGTGACCGAAGCCGTGATCACGGTGCCCGCGTATTTCAACGACTCGCAACGCCAGGCGACCAAGGACGCCGGCCGCATCGCGGGCCTCGACGTCAAGCGGATCATCAACGAGCCGACGGCGGCTGCGCTGGCCTTCGGACTCGACAAGCGCGAGGGCGACCGCAAGATCGCCGTCTACGATCTGGGCGGGGGTACCTTCGACGTCTCGATCATCGAGATCGCCAACGTCGACGGCGAGCACCAGTTCGAAGTGCTGTCGACCAACGGCGACACGTTCCTCGGCGGCGAGGACTTCGACCAGCGGATCATCGATTACATCGTCACCGAGTTCAAGAAGGAGCAGGGCGTCGATCTCAAGAACGACGTGCTCGCACTGCAGCGCCTCAAGGAATCCGCGGAAAAGGCGAAGATCGAGCTGTCGTCATCGCAGCAGACCGACATCAACCTGCCGTACATCACGGCCGATAAGTCCGGTCCGAAGCACCTGTCGATGAAGCTGACGCGCGCCAAGCTCGAGGCGCTGGTCGACGACCTGATCCAGCGCACGGTCGAGCCGTGCCGCATCGCGGTGAAGGACGCGGGCGTCAAGCTGACCGACATCAGCGATGTGATCCTCGTCGGCGGCATGACGCGCATGCCGAAGGTGCAGGATACGGTGAAGACGTTCTTCGGCAAGGATCCGCGCAAGGACGTGAATCCCGACGAAGCGGTGGCGGTCGGCGCGGCGATCCAGGCGTCGGTGCTCGCGGGCGAGCGCAAGGACGTGCTGCTGCTCGACGTGACGCCGCTGTCCCTCGGCATCGAGACGCTCGGCGGCGTGATGACCAAGCTGATCCAGAAGAACACGACGATCCCGACGAAGGCGACGCAGGTCTTCTCGACGGCGGACGACAACCAGGGCGCGGTGACGATTCACGTGCTGCAGGGCGAGCGCGAATCGGCGGTGGGCAACAAGAGCCTCGGCCAGTTCAATCTGGAGGGCATCCCGCCGTCGCCGCGCGGCACGCCGCAGATCGAGGTGATGTTCGACATCGACGCCAACGGCATCCTGCACGTCAACGCGAAGGACAAGGCGACGGGCAAGGAGAACAAGATCACCATCAAGGCGAACTCGGGTTTGAACGAGGACGAGATCCAGCGGATGGTGAAGGACGCCGAGTTGCACGCCGAGGAAGACCGCAAGCTGATGGAGACCGTCAAGGCGCGCAACGGCCTCGACGCGCTGTTGCACAGCGTGAAGAAGTCGGTCGCCGAATACGGCGACAAGGTCGGCGCCGACGAAAAGGCGAAGATCGAGTCCGCGGTGAAGGAAGCCGAGGATCTGCTGAAGCAGGCGGACGCATCGAAGGACGCGCTCGAAGCGAAGTCGGAGGCGCTCGCCAAGGCGGCGCAGAAGCTCGGTGAAACGATGTATGCCGATGCGCAGGCGGCGGCGGGCGCGGCAGGACCGGGCGGTGACGGCGGAAGTGGCGGCGGCGCGAAGGACGGCGGCGCGGGTGCCAAGGACGGCGACGAGAAGGTCGTCGACGCCGAATTCACCGAGGTGAAGGACCGCAAGTAGCGATAGTGCGTCGCAAGCGTTCTCCGCCTGCGGGCGGCGAACAGTACGCGACGCGGTGTGTGGCCGGGTTCGGCGCCATAGCGCCATCGCTGCCGCCCGGCGACCCCGGCGCTTTCCTGCCGTGCAACACGAACGTTTCCAACGACCGCCCGCCGGGATTCGCCCGGGGCTGATGACACGACGATGGCCAAACGCGATTATTACTCGGTGCTCGGTGTCAACCGCGACGCTTCCGAAGACGACCTCAAGAAAGCCTATCGCAAGCTCGCGATGAAGTTTCATCCGGACCGCAATCCGGACGACAAGAGCGCCGAGGAGAAATTCAAGGAGGGGAAGGAAGCCTACGAGATCCTGACCGAGCCGAAGAAGCGCGCGGCCTACGACCAGTTCGGGCACGCGGGCGTCGATCCCTCGCAGGGATTCGGGCGCGGTGCGTACGGCGGCGGGCCGGAGGGCTTCGGCGGCTTCGCCGACGCGTTCGGCGACATCTTCGGCGAGATCTTCGGGCAGCAGGGCCGCGGCGGGCGCGGCGGCAACGGCGTATTCCGCGGTGCCGATCTTCGCTACAACCTCGATCTGTCGCTCGAGGAAGCGGCGCGCGGCGCGGAAGTCAAAATCCGCATCCCCGCGATGGAGGCCTGCGAGACCTGTCACGGCAACGGTGCGAAGCCCGGCACCGAGCCGAAGACCTGCCCGACCTGCCAGGGCCGTGGCGAGGTGCGCGTGTCGCAGGGGTTCTTCTCGATCCAGCAGACCTGTCCGCAGTGTCACGGCCGCGGCAAGGTCGTCGCCGAGGCATGCCCGACATGTCACGGCGCGGCGCGAATCAAGAAGCACAAGACGCTGTCGGTGAAAATTCCAGCGGGTGTCGATCAGGAAGATCGCATCAAGCTCACCGGCGAAGGCGAGGCGGGCGTCAACGGCGGACCGCCGGGCGACCTCTACGTAGTCGTCAACCTCAAGCCGCATGCGGTTTTCCAGCGCGAGGGGGCCGATCTGCACTGCGAGATGCCGATCAGCTTCGCCACTGCGGCGCTTGGCGGCGAGATCGAGATTCCCACCCTCGACGGCCGCGCGAACATCAAGGTGCCCGCGGAGACGCAGACCGGCCAGGTCTTCCGCCTGCGCAACAAGGGCATACGTCCGGTGCGTGGCTCGGTGCAGGGCGACCTCTACTGCCACGTCGCGATCGAGACCCCCGTCCGGCTGAACGCCCGGCAAAAGGAACTGCTGCGCGAGCTCGAGGCGCTGAACCAGGAAGACCCCGAGGCGCACAGCCCGCGCGCCAAGTCGTTCTTTGACAAGGTCAAGGACTTTTTCGGGCCGTAGCTTGACGACGCACGACGCCGTCGTCATCGGTGCCGGCGCCGCCGGAATGATGTGCGCGGCAACGGCGGCGCAGCGCGGTCGCCGCGTGCTGCTGATCGAGCACTATCGCAAGCTCGGCGAGAAGATCCGCATTTCCGGCGGCGGTCGCTGCAACTTCACCAATGTAGGTGCAGGGCAGGCGAACTACCTTTCGAGCAACCCGGAATTCTGCCGCTCCGCGCTCGCGCGCTTCACGCCCCGACATTTCGTCGACATCGTCGAGCGGCACGGCATCGCGTACCACGAGAAAAAGCTCGGCCAGCTTTTCTGCGACGGGCCCTCGACACAGATCGTCGACATGCTGCGCGCCGAATGCGACGCCGGCGGCGTCGAGTGGTGGATGCCCTGCGCGGTCGAGGGGATCGCGCACAACGACGGCACGTTCCGCGTCGCCACGCGGCTCGGCGTCGCGA
>JBDSLT010000131.1:0-2817 GCA_039916265.1 Casimicrobiaceae bacterium
AAGCCATTGCTCGGCGCCGCCGCGACCTGGTTCATCCTGGCGCTTCTCACCGTGACGTACGTGCTGGTCGTCCGCCAGGTGGCCGCCGAGCCCGACCTCACGGTCGACGATCCGGACGCGCCCGTGCTCACGCTGCCGCCGCTCAAGGAAACGCTGCTGGCCGGATTGCATTACCTGCTGCCCGTCGTCGTGCTGGTCTGGGCGCTGCTGGTCGAAGAACTGTCGCCGGGACTGTCGGCGTTCTATGCCACCGTCTTCCTGATCGCGATCCTCGTCACGCAAAAGCCGATGCTGGCGTTCTTTCGCCGGCAACCGACGCCCCCCGCCGTCTTCCGCGCAGGCTTCGCCGACCTCGTCGACGGGCTGGAGCGCGGCGCGCGCAACATGATCGGCATCGCGCTCGCGACGGCCGCAGCCGGCATCGTCGTGGGAACGGTGTCGGTCACGGGACTCGGCCTCGTCATGACCGAGTTCGTCGAGACCGTGTCGTCGGGCAACATTATCGCGATGCTCTTGCTCGTGGCGTTCATTTGCCTCGTGCTCGGCACGGGGATGCCCACGACGGCGAGCTATATCGTCGTGTCGACGCTGATGGCACCGGTGGTGGTCGAGCTCGGCGCGCAATCCGGACTCGTCGTCCCACTGGTGGCCGTGCACATGTTCGTATTCTATTTCGGTCTTATGGCCGACGTGACGCCCCCGGTGGGGCTCGCGTCGTTCGCGGCGGCGGCAATCTCGCGTGCCGATCCGATCCGAACCGGCATCACCGCGTTCTGGTACAGCAGCCGCACGGCCATCCTGCCGTTCATGTTCATCTTCAATCCGCAGCTTCTGATGGTCGGCGTCGACAACTGGTGGGTGCTGGTCATGATCGTGGTGGCGGCAATCATCGCCATGCTCACCTTCGCGGCGGGAACGCAGGGCTGGTTCCTGGCGCGCAGCCGCTGGTACGAGTCGATCCTCCTGCTGCTCGTCACCTTCACGCTGCTGCGCCCCGGCTTCTGGCTGGACCTGGCGGTGCCGCGCTACGAAGTCGCGCCGCCGCAGTCGCTGAACCAGCTCGCCGAAGCGGCGCCGCCCGGGACGGGTCTGCGTGTGCGCATCGAAGGCACGACGCTCGAAGGCAAGAATGTCACGAAGACCGTGCTGCTGCCGCTTGCGGCCGAGGGCAGCGCCGCGGAACGTATCGCCGCGGCCGGCCTTCGTCTGATGGCGCTGCCGACCGGGACGCAGGTCATGTCGGTTGCGCTCAACAGCCGCGCCGACAAGGCCGGCTTCCAGCAGGGCTTCAACGTTACCGGCGTCGAAACCGAGCGCCCGCGACTCGCCAAGGAGTGGCTGTTCCTGCCGGCGCTGGCCGTGCTGGCGATCATCATGCTGATTCAGCGCCGGCGGATTAGCGCCTCGGTGCCGTAGACGCCTCCGGCCAGCATAAGGCGGCGCCTCTCAGGTCTCGACGGGAAGCTGCACGCCGAACAGCGTCTCCTTGAGCTTGTAGAGCCGGTCGCGCAGCTCCGCTGCCTTTTCGAACTCGAGGTTGCGCGCCGCGTCGATCATCTGCTTTTCGAGGAGCTTCAGCTCCTTCTCCAGGTCCTTCTCGCCCATCGCCTCGTACTTCGCCCGCGTCTGCGCGGCCTTGAGCTCCCTCTTGCCCTCCTCCGCATCGTAGACGCCGTCGATCATGTCCTTGATGCGCTTTTCTACGCCCCTGGGCGTGATGCCCCTTGCCGCGTTCCACTCCACCTGTTTGGTGCGGCGGCGCTCGGTCTCGCCGATGGCGGCGCGCATCGAGTCGGTCTCGCGATCGGCGTAAAGGATCGCCGTGCCGTGGATGTGCCGCGAAGCCCGGCCGATCGTCTGGATCAGCGAGCGCTCGGCGCGCAGGAACCCTTCCTTGTCGGCGTCCAGGATGGCGACGAGCGACACCTCGGGAATGTCGAGTCCTTCGCGCAGGAGGTTGATGCCGACCAGCACGTCGAACTCGCCCAGCCGCAGGTCGCGGATGATCTCGACGCGCTCGACGGTATCGATGTCCGAATGCAGGTAGCGCACCTTGACGCCGTGCTCGCCGAGGTAGTCGGTCAGGTCCTCCGCCATGCGCTTGGTCAGCGTCGTCACCAGCACGCGCTCGCGGCGATCAGCGCGCAGCTTTATTTCCGACAGCAGGTCGTCGACCTGCGTGGCCGCCGGACGAACCAGCAGTATCGGATCGACGAGGCCGGTAGGCCGCACGACCTGCTCCACGACCTGCCCCGCGTGCTTGCGCTCGTAGTCGGCAGGCGTCGCCGAGACGAAAATCGTCTGCGGCAACAGCCGCTCGAATTCGTCGAAGCGCAGCGGCCGGTTGTCGAGCGCCGACGGCAGCCGGAAACCGTAGTTGACCAGATTCTCCTTGCGCGCGCGGTCGCCCTTGTACATGCCGCCCAGCTGGGGTATGGTGACATGGCTCTCGTCGATGAACATGAGCGTGCCGGCTGGCAGGTAATCGATCAGCGTCGGCGGCGGCTCGCCTGCGCTGCGTCCAGACAGGTGGCGGGAATAATTCTCGATGCCCTTGCAAAATCCCATCTCGTTAAGCATCTCGAGGTCGAAGCGAGTGCGCTGCTCGATCCGCTGCGCCTCAATGAGCTTGCCCTCGTTCTGGAAAAACTCAATGCGCTCGCGCAGCTCGAGCCTGATGTTTTCGACCGCACGCAACGTCGTGGTGCGCGGGGTCACGTAGTGGCTCGACGGATAGACGGTAAAGCGGCCGACCTGCTGCAGGATGTGCCCGGTCAGCGGGTCGAACACCGCCATCGACTCGATCTCGTCGTCGAA
>JBDSLT010000132.1:0-20390 GCA_039916265.1 Casimicrobiaceae bacterium
AACATAAGCGGTGGCGCGGCCGTTGGGATCGCCGGCGATGCCGTTGTTGGTGGCGTTGGCGCGAACCTCTTCACGTCCGTCGAGATTCGCCTCGAGCACGATGTTGAGATGCCCGGCCGACGCGTACGGCGCGAACAGGGCCAACGACACGACGCCAGCAGCAACGATCGTTGGAAGCTTGCGGAAATTTCTCATGGTGAGTTCCTCCAGAAGGTGAAAAGGGTGCGCGGCATGGCGCACGTCCGACATGGGGACGTTTTTGCCACTGCCTGAACGGCACCACGCAAGCTAACTACGCAGGCGGCGCGGGATTGGATGCAGTCCGTCGTCGGCTGTCGCTGCAAGACCCTTGCGCCGGAATGGGCAGAGGTGGTCGTTCCAGGTGCGCGAGCTCAATTCGACCACTGTGCGCGAGGTGCACGTCGACGCGTCGACCGACCGTGTCAAATACCGGGCAGATGTAACCCGCCGGTGTGGCGCTTCGAAATGCGTTGGAGCCATCGGCGGGCTTGCCTTGCTGCCTGTGGCGTCCGCCGAAGCTTCCCCGATCGTGCAGTCGATACCTGGGTTAAGAACTCTTGTGGGTACGCGGTCCCCAACCAAGCCCGACGCCCTCCTGAAGTGGGGCGCCGGGATCGGGCTTTTGGCGTTGCTGATCGGTGGCTGGTTTCTGCTACCCGTTGGAGAATGGGCGGACGCCTTCCAGGCTTGGATCGAGGGACTCGGTCCGTGGGGTCTGGTCATTTTCGCGCTCGTTTACATTGTCGCGACCGTAGCGCTGTTGCCGGCTTCCGTGCTGACCGTTGTCGCGGGACTGGCCTTCGGGCTAGCCGCAGGACTTGCGGTGGTCGTCGTGTCCGCGACGGTGGGTGCGACGCTCGCGTTTCTCATCGCGCGACATGTAGCGCATGATCGCGTCGAGTCGCTGCTCGCGAAGCGCCCGAAATTCAAGGCGGTGAAGGCTGCCGTCAGCGAAGGCGGCTGGAAGATCGTCGGCTTGCTGCGCTTGAGTCCAGTCGTGCCTTTCGGGCTGCAGAATTATTTCTATGGCGTCACCGACATTTCACTTGTCCAGTATGTGCTCGCGACCTTGTTCGGCATCGTGCCGGGTACGCTGCTTTACGTGTATCTCGGCTCGGCGGGAAAAGCGGGGGGTGACGGCAGCTGGGGCGTCGGCCAGTGGGGCTTTTTCGCAGCCGGCCTGATCGCCACCCTGATCGTGGTCGTGATCGTGACCCGACAGGCGCGGGCGAAGCTTCAGGAGCACGGCGTCGGTGCAGCAGCCGGCGGGAAAGGGAAAAAGAGCTGAGCCGGCGTCCAGTGCAGCCAACGCATGACCGCGATCGAAATGGACCAGGATATCGCCGGCAAGCCGCGCGCACGTTACGCGCCGATCGAGGACTATGCGCTGATCGGCGACTGCCACGGCGCGGCGCTCGTCTCGCGCGACGGCAGCATCGACTGGGCGGCGCTGCACCGTTTCGACGCCGATCCGGTCTTTTGCAAGGTGCTCGACGCGGACCGGGGCGGATTCTGGTCGATCAGGCCCATCGGCAGCTACGCGTGCACGCGCGCCTATCTTCCCGGCACCAACATCCTGCGCACCGTCTTCTCAGCCAGAAGCGGCAGCGCGGCCGTCACCGATTTCATGCCCGTGGGCCGCCGGCTCGACGCCCGCGTGAACGACTACGTTCACCTGAGCGCGCCGGCCTGGATCGTGCGGCGCATCGAAGGCCTCCAGGGCACGCTCGGGATGGCCGTCGAGTACCGGCCGGCAGGCAACTACGCGCGTGCCGAGGTGGTTCTTCAGCTTGCGAAACGCGCGGTCCGGGCCGGCGTCGAGATGCCGACCCTCTTTGGCGACGCCGCGTACGAACTGCGTGGCGACTGCGCAAACGCCGTGATCGATGTCGCTGCCGGCGCGCGACACGATTTCGTCCTCGCCGACAACACGGTCGAAGGCGAATTTCCGTGCGGACGCGCGGATGAATTCTTCGCGACGACGCGCGCGTTCTGGGAGGAGTGGATCGGCTACTGCCGCTACCGGGGCCCTCATGAAGCCATGGTCCGGCGCAGCGCGCTCGCGCTGAAGCTGCTGACCTTCGCCCCGACCGGCGCGATCGTCGCCGCGCCGACCACGTCGCTGCCCGAGGCGATCGGCGGCACGCGCAATTGGGACTACCGCTTCTGCTGGGTGCGCGACGCCTCCTTCGCGCTCTACGCGCTGTCCGTGCTGGGCTACAGTGGCGAAGCGCAGTGCTTCCACGACTTCTTGCTGGGCGCCTGCGCGCGTTCGCTGCCCTGCGTGCGGCCCATGTACGGCATCGACGGCGCGCTCAAGCTCGACGAGACGACGCTCGAGCACCTCGAAGGTTACCGGGCGAGCGCCCCGGTCCGCTGCGGCAACGGCGCATATCTGCAGCAGCAGATCGACGTCTACGGGCAGGTGCTCGACCTTGCGCTCATGTACGAGGCGTTGGGCGGCCGCCTGCACGAGCAATACCGGCGCCTGCTTGCCGCGGTCGCGAAATTCGTCGCCGCGCATTGGCGCGAACCTGACCAGGGCATCTGGGAAATGCGGGGCGATGCCCGGCACCATGTTCATGGCAAGCTGATGAGCTGGGTTGCGATGGACCGCGCATCGCGGTTGGTCGGCGGCGGCGAATGGCGCGCGGAGGCCGCGCGCATCGCCGCCGAAATCGACCTGCGGGGCGGGCCCAGCGCGGGCGACGGCCTGCGCCAAGCCTATGACGGAGGCACCGATGCCGCCGTGCTGCTGGCGCCGATGCTCGGCTTTCCGATGAGCCCCGAAACGCTGACGCTTACGATCGCGCGCGTGCGCCGGGAACTCGGCCGCGGCGACTTCGTCGACCGCTACCATGGCGAGGACGGCCTCGAGGGGGGAGAAGGCGCATTTCTCGTCTGTACGTCGTGGCTGATCGACGCCGAACTCGCTGCGGGCCGGATCGAGCCCGCCCGCGCGATGATCGAGCACCTGATCGAGAGCGCGAACGACGTCGGGCTGTATGCCGAGGAAGTCGAGACTGCCGGCGGCGCGTTCCTCGGCAACTTTCCCCAGGCGCTCACCCACCTCGGCATCATCGGCAATCTCGTGAACCTGCAACTCGCTGAACGACGCGGCGCCGCAGCGCTCGCGGGCTCGTACGCGCATCGCGCGCGCCAGGTCGTGACGGCGACCTTCGGGTGGCGCGGCGTGCTGGCGGCGATGTGGCAGTCGCGCCGGCTCGGGCGGATCGTCTCTTCCCGGAGATCCAAGCTGGCTTGGCCGTAGGCGGCGGTCCCGGATTCCAGCACTGCCCGCGCCAAAAAAACCCGGTCGAAAACTGCGCGGCCGGGATCGAGGAGCTGTGAGGAAGCTGCTACTTCTTCGGCATGTCCTTTTTCATCATGCCGTCGTCCTTTTTCATCATGCCGTCCTTGTTCATCATTTCGGTGCACATGGTGTCCTTCTTCATCATGGCGTCGTCCTTCGTCATGCCGGGCTTCGCCGCCATGGCCATGTGATCCTTGCACTCCTGCATGGTCATGTCGTGCTTCATGCCGTCCTTCATCATGCCATCCTTCGGCTTCATGGTGTCGGCGGCGGCCGCATTGCCCGCGGCCAACGCCATGGCCGTACACATCAACGCTGCTGAAAAAACCTTCATCGTGGACTCCTGACTGTGAATGGTCGCGATATCGACCGCGTTCGCTCCTTCGCGACACCGCTCACCACGATCCCATCGCCCATTGATCGTAGCCAAGGCGTCAGACGCGCGCCATACGCGGGTTTGGCAAAAGAGCGTAAGACACCTGGACGGTGGGCTGTCGGCCATCCGTCGGGCGCCTGTCGTCGATTGCGTAAGCGGGGACCGAGACGCCGTGCCGGACGTCCGGCGATGCGAGCGCCGCTGCTCGCAACCCGCCGACCGCTCAGACGACGACGCGCTCGGCCTTCGTGCCCGCAATCGGCGCCGCAGGGGCACGAAAGCGCGCGAGCAGCGCGGCTTCACGCGCCTTCGCGTCCTTCACGTGCCGGTCCTTGACGTGCCCGTAGCCGCGGATGTACTCGGGCACCGACGCAAGCTCCACGGCAAGCTCTAAGTTTTGCGGCGTCAGCTTTTCGGCGATTTCGCCGATCAGTTTCTCGTAGTCCGCGACGAGCGCCCGCTCCATCCTTCGCTCGGCCGAGCGGCCGAAAACGTCAAGCGCGCCGCCGCGGTATCGGCGCATTTTCGCCAGCATCCGGAACGCGGACATCATCCACGGGCCGTAGGTCGATTTGCGCGCTTCGCCGGTCTTGCCGTCGGGCTTGTTGAGGGTCGGGGGCGCCAGGTGGAACCGCATCTTGTAATCGCCTTCGAACTGACTCGCGACGCGCTGCACGAAGTCCGTCTCGGCGTAGAGACGCGCGACCTCGTATTCGTCCTTGATCGCGAGAAGCTTGAAGTAGTAGCGCGCGACGGCCTCCGTCAGGTCAGTCGAGCCGGGCTGTCGCGCGCCTTCGACCTTGCGGACGCCGGCGACCCGATCGGCGTAGCGCTGCGCGTACGCGGCGTCCTGGTACTCGGTGAGGAACGCGACGCGCCGGTCGATGACCTCGTCGAGGGTTTCGGAAAGTCGCTGCGACTCGGGCTTGTCCGCCGGCGGAAGCGCGGCGGCCGCCACGCGCGCCGGGTCGACCGCGGCGAGGCGACCCCAGTAGAAACTCTGACGATTCGACTCGACGCTCGCGCCGTTGAGCTCGATCGCTTTCTGAATCGACGCTTCGCCCACCGGAATGAGGCCCCGCTGGTACGCGTAGCCGACCATGAAAAGATTGGTCGCGATCGAGTCGCCCATCAGGCCGGTGGCGAGCTTGGTCGCGTCGAGGAACTCCGCATCGCCCGGCGCGACGGCGTCCTTGATCTCCTGCTCCATCGAACCGGTGGGGAAGCGCAGGTCGGGTTCGCGCGTGAACTGCGCGGGCATCACCAGCGCAGTGTTGACCAGCGCCCGGGTGACGCCTTTTTGCATCTTGGCGATCGCCTCGGGGCCGACGCCGGTCAGGATGTCGCAAGCGAGCACGAGCTTCGCCTCGCCCGCGGCGATGCGCGTCGCGTAGAGCTGCTCGGGCGCGTCCGCGATGCGCACGTGCGAAACCACCGCGCCGTTCTTTTGCGCGAGGCCCGTCATGTCGAGCACGCTGCAACCCTTGCCTTCGAGATGCGCTGCCATGCCCAGCAATGCGCCGATCGTGACCACGCCGGTGCCGCCGATGCCGGTGATGAGCACGCCGTAAGGCTCATGCGTCGCCGGCAGCGAAGGCGCCGGCAGCGCGGAGAAATCGACCGCGGCAGCCTTTTCCGGCTTGCGCAGCCGGCCGCCCTCGACGGTGACAAAGCTCGGACAGAAGCCGTTGACGCACGAGTAGTCCTTGTTGCAGGACGACTGGTCGATCTTGCGCTTGCGTCCGAACTCGGTTTCCACCGGCGCGACCGAGACGCAGTTCGACTTCACGCCGCAGTCGCCGCAACCTTCGCATACCAGCTCGTTGATGACGACGCGCGTCGCGGGATCGGGAAACTTGCCGCGCTTGCGCCGGCGACGCTTTTCGGCGGCGCACGTCTGGTCATAGAGCAGCACCGTCGTGCCCTCGACGTCGCGCAACTCGCGCTGCACGCGATCGAGTTCCTCGCGGCCGTGGATGGCAATGCCCGAGTCGAAATAGCCCGACGGATACTTCTGCGGATCGTCGCTGACGACGACGATCCTGGTCACGCCTTCCGCCGCGACCTGGCGCGCGATGGCCTGCGGCGAGATCGGTCCGTCGATCGGCTGGCCGCCGGTCATCGCCACCGCGTCGTTGTAGAGAATCTTGTAGGTGATGTTGACTCTCGCGGCGACCGCGGCGCGGATCGCGAGGATGCCGCTGTGGTAGTAGGTGCCGTCGCCGAGGTTGGCGAAAATGTGCTTCTCGTCGGTGAATGGCGCCTGGCCGATCCACGGCACGCCCTCGCCGCCCATGTGCGTGAACGTCGACGTCTTGCGGTCCATCCAGATCGCCATCACGTGGCACCCGATGCCCGCGGTGGCGCGGCTGCCCTCGGGGACGTTGGTCGACGTGTTGTGCGGACAGCCCGAGCAGAAGTAGGGCTGGCGTGCGAGGCTGATCTTCGGGCGCAGCAGCGCCTTTTCTTTCTGATTGATGAACTCGACGCGCTTGCGAATGCGCTCGATGGTGCGCGGATGCAGGTCGAGGCGCTCGATGCGCTGCGCGATGACGCGCGCGATCATCGCCGGCGTGAGCTCAGCGTGCGGCGGCAGCAGCCAGTCGCCGTGCGGGCGCACCCATTCGCCTTTTTCGTCGAACTTGCCGACGACGCGAGGACGCACGTCGTCGCGCCAGTTGTAAAGCTGCTCCTTCACCTGGTATTCGACGATCTGGCGCTTTTCCTCGACGACGAGGATCTCCGACAGGCCTTCGGCGAAGTGCCGCACGCCCTCCGGCTCGAGCGGCCAGGGCATCGCGACCTTGAACACGCGGATGCCGATCTCGGCGGCGTCGGCGTCGGTGATGCCGAGGTCATCCAGCGCCTGGCGCACGTCGAGGTAGCTCTTGCCGCTGGTTATGATGCCGAAGCGCGCCGTCGGCGAATCCAGGACGACGCGATTGAGCTGGTTGACGCGGCAGTAGTGCAGCGCGGCGTAGACCTTGTAGTCCTGCATCCGCGCCTCGGTCTGCAGGAAGCCGTCGGGCCAGCGGATCGACACGCCGTCGGGCGGCATCGGGAAGTCGTCGGGGACGATGATCTTGACGCGCGCGGGGTCGACCGACACCGACGCCGAGCTCTCGACCGTGTCCGACACGCACTTGAAGCCGACCCAGCAGCCGGAGTAACGGCTCATCGCCCAGCCGTGCAGGCCGAGGTCGATGATCTCCTGCACGGACGACGGATAGAGCACCGGCATCATTGCCGCTGAAAACTGGTGGTCCGATTGATGCGGGAGCGTCGACGATTTCGCGGCATGGTCGTCGCCGGCCAGCACCAGCACGCCGCCGTGCGCGGAGGTGCCGGCGAAGTTCGCGTGCTTGAACACGTCGCCGCAGCGATCGACGCCCGGCCCCTTGCCGTACCACATCGCGAACACGCCATCGACGGTCGCGCCGGGATAGAGGTTGACCTGTTGCGAGCCCCAGACCGCCGTAGCGGCGAGGTCTTCGTTCAGGCCCGGCTGAAACCGGATGTCGGAACGATCGAGGAACGGCTGCGCCTTCCACAGCGCCTGGTCGAGGCCGCCGAGCGGGGAACCGCGGTAGCCGGAAACGAAGCCCGCGGTATTGAGACCGGCGATCCGGTCGCGCTGCCGCTGCAGGATCAGCAGGCGCACCAGCGCCTGGACGCCGGTGACGAACACGCGTCCTGATTCGAGTTCGTATTTGTCGTCGAGCGAGACGTCGCGCAGGGGCGCGGCAGCTACGGAGGTGGCCATCGGACGAGCTCCAAGAATCGTGTTCCGGATCGCGCGGCGCCGGGTAGGGCGTCGCAAAACGGGTTGGCAATCGTGTCGCCGCCCCGCAACGTGGCGCGGATTTTACGCTGTTTTGCGCCGGCGCGGCCGCTCGCGCGGAGCGCGGGGCAGGGCAGTCGCTCCGGTAGAATCGCGCGCTTTGCGATGGATCCTGCAATGAGCCCCGAGCTTCTGCCCGCGATCGAGATCGATACCGGCGCGACGCCCGATGCCGCCGTCATCTGGCTGCACGGACTGGGCGACGACGGGAACGGCTGGTCGGAAGTGGTCCCGGCGCTGCGCATGCCGGCATCGGCTCGCGCGCGCTTCCTGTTTCCGCATGCGCCGGTCATGCCGGTGACGATCAACAACGGCCAAGTGATGCGCGCGTGGTACGACATCCGCGAGACCGATTTCAGTCACCGCGCGGACATCGGTGGCGTGCAGCGCTCGCAGGCGCACGTCGAGGCACTGATCGCGCGCGAAAAAGCGCGCGGCATCCCCGCGTCGCGCATCGCCCTGGCCGGATTCTCGCAGGGCGGTGCGATCGCGCTGTACGCGGGCTTGCGCCACCCCCAGCGCCTGGCCGGCATCGTCGCGCTGTCCACGTACCTGGTTGCGCCGGACGCGCTCGCGCGCGAGGCGTCGCCCGCCAATCGCGACGTGCCGATCTTCATGGCGCACGGCACGCAGGACCCGGTCGTCCATTACCGTTGGGCGGAGGCGTCGCGACAGGCGCTGGCGAGCGCCGGCTACGCAGTGGAATGGCACACCTATCCGATGGCGCACTCGGCCGCGCCCGAGGAGATTGTCGCAGTGGGGCAGTTCCTGGCGCGGGTGCTCGCCGAACCCGCGGGGGGCCGCGGCCCGATCACGCCGCGTTAGACCCCCGCGCCGCGCGCCGCCGCAGGCGCCCAGCGTCAGACGTCCGCGCCGCGCGCCGTCTCAGGCGCCCAGCGCATGTGCCAGCGCCGGTCCGACGGCTTGCATCAGCACCTTGACGCGCGTGGTGTTGCGCAGCTCCTGATGCGTCACCAGCCAGAGCGGCGTCGCGAGCTCGACGATCGGAGCGGTCAGCGGTTGCAGGAACGGGCAATCGGCTTCGAGGAACTCGGGCAGCAGCGCAATGCCGAGGCCGGCGCGGACCATGGTGACGGCGTGACTGAAGCTGTCCACGCGCAGCACCACGCTCGACTCGGGGACGTGCGATTCCAGCCAGCGATCGAACTTGAGGTCCCGCGCGTCGCGCTCGAAGCCTATCCAGCGCCGCTGGCCGGTTAGCTCGGACGGGTCGCGGCGGGTGACGCGAAGCCCGGGCCGCTTGAGCGTATAGACGCGAAAGCGCAGTTGCGCGAGCCTGCGCCCGACGAGCCAGTCGGACACCGTGTCGGCCACCCGGATCGCAACGTCGGCTTCGCGCCGCGTCAGGCTGACGTGATCGCGCGAAGCGACGAGCTCGATGCTCACGAGCGGATAGGCGTTGGCGAACTGGGACAGCACCGGCGGAAGCAGGTGATCGATCACGATCCCGGCCACCGCCACACGCACGTGGCCGCTTGGCCGCAGATCCTGCCCGAGCACGCGCAGCTCGGCATCGCGCGCGACCGGCTCGAAACCGGCGGCGGCACGTTCGACTTCCTCGCCGGCAGCGGTGAGCGAGTAGCGACCTTTCGCGCGGTCGAACAGGCGCGCGCCGATGCGCGTTTCGATCGCGGCAAGCCTTCGCAGAAGGGTCGCGTGCGTCACGGCAAGCGCCGCGCTCGCCTTCGCGACGCTGGCGTGGCGTGCCACGATCAGCACCGTGTGGAAATCTGTCCAGGCGAGCCGCGCAAGCGGCGTAGCCTGGTTCTGGACTATTTTCATTTCTGTTAATCGACTTTAGAAAATACCGCCATCGTTTATCGGGAATGATAACGTATAGTGATGAAGCTGCGCTGCGAGCGCGAATCCGAAAAAGCGGAGGTCACATGCAACGAGCGAGCAACTGGGTGGCGTGGGGTGCCGTGGCCGTCGTCGTCGGCTTGGCGATACTGAACTGGCAGACGCTGATGTCGCCGGCGCCGATCGACCTGTGGGTGATGCGCATCGAGGCGCCGCTCGGCATCCTGATGCTGTGCCTCACTGCCGTGGTCGTCGCGCTGTTCCTGCTGGCGACGCTGCGCAACCAGATAGGTTCGTTGCTGGAGACGCGCAAGCTGCTGAAGGAGATTCAGCGCGTCCAGGCGCTGGCCGACCAGTCGGAGGCGTCGCGCATCGAGAGCCTGCATCAATTCGTCGCGGCCGAGTTCCGGCGGATCAACGATCGGCTGGCGAGTTTGCCGGAGCCTCCGCTGATTCCCGCGGTGCTTAAGCCCCGTACGCCGTCGCTCCACGAGGAGGCCGGCAAGCCATGAGCGACAAGCATCGATCCGCGAGGTCGCTCGAAGATCTCGACAGCGCCGCGCTGACCGAGCTTGCGCACGTGGTGGAGGACATCGACAACGGGTATCGCGCGGTGGCCGAGAAGGTCGGCGCGCTGTATCTGCGTGCCGACGAGCAGCAGCTGTCCGACCTCACGGCGCAACTCGACAAGCCGATGCGCAACGCTTCGGAGAACGAACAGGCTTTCGCGGCGCTGCTCGACGAACTGCGCGTCCAGCGCAGGCGCCGCCAGCCCGCGGGTCAACCCGATCGCGAGGTCTAGCGCTCCCCGTCCGCGGCCCGCTTTCGCGGCCGGCGACTACGGAGTCGCTTCGCGGAACAGGCGGTACTTGCCGTAGGCCCCTACGCGATCGAGTTGCGCCTGACGCGCCCGCGGCAACTCGGCGATGTCCTGCTCGCGCATCGCGAAGAGGTCGATCGGCGGGTCGGCGAGATACGGCAGGAGCGCCGCCACGTCAGGGGCGATCTTCGCCGTCCCGCGCGAATAGAACTCCGCCGACGCCGGACGCTGCGGAAAATAGACCAGCCGCGACGCCGCGCCGTCGCTCGCCACGGCGAACTTCCCGATCAGCGCTTTTTGCGAGCGCTCCTGCTCGAATTCGCCGTGGAACGCGACGATGCCCGCGACGAACAGCGCCGGCACCGCCGCGCCGGCGACCAGCGCAGTCCGCACGCGGGGCCGCAGCGCGCCGTACGCCGCGCCCCCCGCCGGCGCGCCGCCTTCGGGGCGCCACAGGTCGGCGACGAGCAACGCAAACGCCGGCAGTCCCGGTAAGACGTAGGTGATGAGGATATTGCCGGCGGGCGTGAAGAACAGCATCGGCGTCATCGCCCAGAGCGCCAGGTAGACGCGCCACGGATCCGCGCGAGGGCTGCGCCACGCGCGGTCGCGGCGCGCGACCGCGCGTGCCATGTGGGCGAGGGCCCCTGCCGACCAGGGCAACGCCGCGGCGATCCAGAGAATCCAGATGAGCCCGCGCGGTTGCGAATGCGCCGCCCCGTAGAGATCGCCCTTCCATCCGGGCTCGACGAAGCGCTTCCAGTGCTCGCCGACGAGGAAATACTCGAGAAAGCCCGGCGACGCACGCTGCGCGCTCCAGTACCAGCTTCCGGCGGCGAGCGCCACGGCCAGCGCGCCGGCGATCCAGGGAAGCCGCTGCCCCGCGATGCGCCACGACCGCGTCCAGAGCGTGATGCCGACGATCGGGACGAAGACGAGCACCAGCGTCACCGGGCCCTTCGCGAGCAGGCCCACGACGAGTCCGGCGAAAAACGCAACGGCGGCGCGCCGCCGGTAACGCTCGTCACCGTGGACCGCGACCCAGAAGCCCGCCATCGACAGCGTCGTCCCCAGCACCAGCGCGGGATCGGTCATCACGCTGCCGGCGGCGACGAACACGAGCCCGGTGGCTGCGAACAGCGCCAGCGTCCACACCGCCTGATCGCGTCCGCCGCGCAGCGCTCCAAGCGCGCCAATCAGCGCGCCGCATCCGATCATCGCAAGCAGCGACGGCAGCCGGGCAGCGAACTCGTTGACCCCGAAGACGCCCATCGATGCGGCCGACAGCCACATCGACAGCGGCGGCTTCCCCCAGAACGGCACGCCGTAGTCGAACTGCGGCACCAGCCAGTCGCCGGTCTCGAGCATCTTGCGGGCGATCTCCGCGTAGCGGGATTCGGTGGAATCCATCACCGGGTACGCGCCGAGCGTTGCCAGGCGCACCGCGCAAAGCAGCAGGACGAGGCCGACGAGCCAGCGGCGCTCGCGGGAGGTCAGCGTGCCGCTCATCGCACGTGCGCGTCGAGCCCGGCCTCGGTCACCGTCGCCGTCGCCGGCGTCAGCGGCCCGCGCGGCGCGAGATGGCGGCTAACGAGATAAAGCGGCCGCTGCTTGACCTCGATGAACATGCGCGCGAGGTATTCGCCGATCAGTCCCAGGGCCATCAATTGCAGGCCCCCCAGGAACAGGACGAGGACCACCAGCGTCGGGTAGCCGGCAACCGGGTCGCCGTAGAGCCAGGTGAAGAGGATGACCTTGACCGCATAGCCGAACGCGATCAGCGCGGTGGCCAGCCCGACGTAGCTCGCGAGCTTCAGCGGCACGACCGAGAACGACGTGACGCCCTCCAGCGCGAAGTTCCACAGCCGCCAGTAGTTCCACGCCGACGTGCCTGCGAAGCGACCGTCGCGGTCGTACTCGATCTCGGCCATCGGGAAGCCTATCCACGCGAACAGACCCTTCATGAAGCGCGCGCGCTCGGGCAGGCGGCGCAACGCCGCCGCGGCGCGCCGTGAGAGAAGCCGGAAGTCGCCGACGTCCGCGGGAATGCTGACGGTGCCGATGCTGCCCATCGCGCGATAGAACAGGTGGGCGGTCGCCTTCTTGAGCCAGCTCTCCTGCGCGCGACTGCGCCGCCGCATCAGCACGACGTCGTGTCCCGCCTGCCAGGATCGGATCATCGCCGGGATGAGGTCGGGCGGGTCCTGCAGGTCGGCGTCGATGATGACGACAGCGTCGCCGCCGGCCGCATCGATGCCCGCGCTCATCGCCACTTCCTTGCCGAAGTTGCGGGTGAAATCGATGAGCGCGACGCGCGGATCCTGCGCATGCAGGTCCGTGAGGAGCGCCGCCGTCCTGTCGGTGCTGCCGTCGTTGACGTACACGATCTCGGCGTCGGCAGGCAGGGTGTCGAGCACCCCGGCAAGGCGTGCATGAAAATCGGGTAGCACCTCCTCCTCGTTGAAAAGCGGAACGACGACGGAGAGCGAATAGCGCGATTCCGCCGGCGTGCCGGAGGGCGCTTCGGGGGCGATCCGGGCGTTCATGGTCGGAAAAGACACGGGCGCCGCACGCGAGGCGTGCCGGCGCCCGGTCGGCAGAGTGTGCGACGCTAACGCGACTCGTAGGCGAACACGGCGCCGCAACCGCCACTGACCCAGATCGTGCGGTCGCGCCAGCCCCAGGTCCGGCCCTGGACGCAGGGCGACTGCGAGCGCTGCTCGGCAACCCAAGCGCGGCTCACGCGGCGCCCGGTATTGCACACGGCCTGCTGGTAGTCGCGGCTTTCGCAGGCAATGCTGTTGCCGATCGGCGGGGGCGGGGGGCCGCCGCCGGCGGCAAACGAGAATACCGCGCTGCAGCCCTGGCTCACCCAGATGCCGCGGCCGTCCCAGCCCCACGTCCGGCCCTGGATGCACGGCGCGCTGGAGCGCTGCTCCGACACCCAGGCACGCGAAATGCGCACGCCGGTGCCGCAGAAATTCTGCCGGTAGTCCCGACTCTCGCACTCGATGCTGTTCGTGCCGATCGGCGGCGGTCCGGGCGGCCGCCTGCCGCCCTGGTAGGCAAAGTCGCCGGCGCAACCGTTGTTCACCCAGATCCCGTTGGCGTCCCAGCCCCAGGTGCGGCCCTGGATGCACGCCGCGTTCGACGTCTGCGAGATGATCTGGGCGCCGGTAATCGTTCCGGTCGCGCAATAGTTGCGGCGGTAATCGCGGCTTTCGCAGTGAATGCTCTGCGCGACCACCGATCCCGAGGCGATCAGCACGACGAATGCGCCAATCCACTGCAATGCCCGTTTCAATGCGTGATGCGACGCCACCGGAATCTCCTTTCGTTATTCACGACGCAGAGGATATACGGCGGCGCGGCGCGCCGCAAACCACGCGCGACGGACGGCGGCGCTATTTGTCGGGTTCGAAATCGAGCGCGGCGGAATTCATGCAATAGCGCTGGCCCGTCGGCTCCGGGCCGTCGGCGAACACGTGGCCCAGATGCGCATCGCAGGCCGCGCAAAGCACCTCGGTGCGGCGCATGAAGAGCATGTTGTCGGCCTCCTCGCGCACGTTCGCGGGGTCGACCGGCGCCCAGAAGGACGGCCAGCCGGTGCCCGAGTCGAACTTGGTGCCCGAGCCGAACAGCGGCGTGCCGCAACAGACGCAGGCGTAGGTGCCCTTGGCGTGGTTATCCCAGTACTTGCCGGAAAACGCTCGCTCGGTGCCTTTCTTGCGCGTGACCTTGAACTGCTCCGGCGACAGCTTCGCCTTCCATTCGTCCTCCGGCTTGACGACCTTCTCTACCATGGCGTTCCTCGCTGGTTGGTCTGTTTCCGATGACTGCGGCGGCCGGCGGGGTGCCCGACCGCGTGCGCTATAGTGTCGCCTTCGCGCCTTCGCCTTACAACGCCCCGCCTGTTGGATACCGCGATTCGCCACTCGTTCCGCCGCGATGCGCGTGTCATCGCGCTGGTCGCGACCGCGCACAGCCTGTCCCATTTCCTGCAGCTCGCGCTGCCGCCGCTGTTTCCGCTGCTGCGCGCCGAGTTCGACGTGTCGTGGACGCTGCTCGGCGCGCTCGTCGGAACGTTCTACGTTGCCAGCGGCATCACGCAGTTCGCCGCGGGCTTTGCGGTCGACCGCGCCGGCGCGCGCCCGGTGCTGCTGTCGGGCATGTCGCTGGCGGTGGGCGGCACGCTGCTCGCCGCGCTGGCGCCCGGACCCTGGTGGCTTTTCCCCGCAGCGGCAATGATGGGGACGGGCAACGGCGTTTTCCACCCCGCCGACTTTGCGATCCTGAACGCCAGCGTGGACCCGAAGCGCCTCGGCCATGCGTATTCGATGCATGGCGTGGGCGGCAACCTCGGCTACGCGCTGGCGCCGATCGTCAGCTTCGGTCTCGGCGCCGCGTTCGGCTGGCGGGTGGCGCTGGTCGCGATGGGAGTGATCGGCCTCGTGGTTCTCGGCGTGCTCGCGACGCAGCGTGCCGTGCTGACCTCTCAGCGCGCACCCGACGCGCACGCGCATACGCTGCGCGGCAGCTTCGCGCTGTTCGTGCAGCCCGCGATCCTGCTGTGCTTCCTCTACTTCGTCGTCCAGACGACCGCGACGATCGGCTTGCAGACGTTCCTGCCGGCCGCGCTCAATACCGGACTCGACGTGCCGCTCGTTCTGGCGACCTCTGCGGTCACCGCGTATTTGCTGGGCGGCGCGGCCGGAATCGTCGCCGGGGGCTTTCTCGCCGTGCGTACCGCGCGCCACGACCGGGTCGCCGCAACGGGGTTGTTCGCCGGTGCCGCGCTGGTCGCGCTGGCGGCGACCGGCGCCGTGCCACGGCCGCTGATCCTGCCGCTTTTCGTGCTGGTCGGCATCGTGCTGGGCGCGACCGGCCCGTCGCGCGACCTCATCGTGCGCAACGCCACGCCGAAGGGCGCGGCGGGACGCGTCTACGGCTTCGTCTACTCGGGCCTCGACCTCGGCGCCACGCTTGGCCCGGTCTGGTTCGGCCTCATGCTTGACCATGACCTCGCGCGGGAAATGTTTTACGTGATTGCCGCGCTGTTCCTGATCGCGATCGCATCGGTGGTGAACGTGCGGCGCCAGGGTACGGCGCGCGCCTGACGGGAGCGGTGATGGACCTCGGAATCGCGGGACGCAAGGCGCTGGTCTGCGCCGCCAGCAAGGGCCTCGGCCGCGGCTGCGCGGAGGCGCTCGCGCAGGCCGGCGTCGATGTTACGATCGTCGCGCGCACCGAGGCTGACGTGCGCAAGACGGCGCAGGACATCGGCGCGATGTCCGGCCGTCCCGTCGCCTGGGTCGCCTGCGACATCACCACCGCCGAGGGCCGCGCCGCCGCGCTCGCCGCGTGCCCGCAGCCCGACATCCTGGTGAACAACGCCGGCGGGCCGCCGCCGGGCGATTTCCGCGATTTCGACCGCGCCGCGTGGATCCGTGCGCTCGACGCCAACATGCTGACCCCCATCGAGCTCATCAAGGCGACGATCGACGCGATGATCGCGCAGCGCTTCGGGCGCATCGTCAATATCACGTCGGCTGCGGTGAAGGCGCCGATCGACGTGCTCGGCCTGTCGAACGGCGCGCGCAGCGGGCTCACCGGCTTCGTCGCGGGCGTCGCGCGCAAGGTCGCGCGCCACAACGTGACGATCAACAACCTGCTGCCCGGCTATTTCGACACCGACCGCTTCCAGACGTCGATGAGCGCGCGGGCGAAGGCGGCGGGCAAACCGCTCGACGAAGTCGTCGCCGCGGCGCGCGACGGCGTGCCCGCGGGGCGAATCGGCGTGCCTGCCGAATTCGGCGCGACCTGCGCTTTCCTTTGCAGCGCGCACGCGGGCTACATCGTCGGCCAGAACGTGCTGATCGACGGCGGCGCTTACCCGGGTACGTTCTGAGGGAGCGGCGATGCGCGCGACCGAACGAATCGCGCGGGCCGTCGTCGTCGCCGCGCTGGCCGTGGCATCGGCGGCAGCCGGCGCCGCCGACCCGAGCAAGGTCCTGCGAATCGCGTTTCCCGACATCACCGGGCTCGATCCGCAGCAGGTGCACGACCTTTATTCCGTTCGGATCTGCCAGGCGATCTTCGAGGGCCTCTACGAGTTCTCATACCTTCGGGAGCCCGCGACCGCCGTCCCCAACACCGCGGTGGATCTTCCTCGGATCTCGGACGGCGGCAAGCGCTGGACGATCCGCATGCGGCCGGGCATCCACTTCACGGCCGACCCCGCGTTCAAGTCGAAGCCACGCGAGCTCGTCGCCGCGGACTACGTCTATTCGCTGAAGCGCTGGCTCGACCCGACGCTCAAGGGCGGCGGCGATGTTGCGCTGACCGAGCTCGTCGTCGGCGCGCGGGCGGTCGTCGACGCCGCACGCAAGCCAGGCGCACGCTTCGACTACGACGTACCGATCGAGGGGCTGCGTGCGCTCGATCGCTACACGCTCGAGATCAGGCTGACCGACGTCGATTACACGCTGCTGGAGCGCCTCGCGAGTTGGCGCGCGCTCGCGGTCGCGCGCGAGGTGATCGAGGCCCGCGGCCTCGATACGTCGTCGGCGCCGGTCGGCACGGGGCCGTATCGACTGAAGGACTGGAAGCGCGGCTCGCGCATCGTGCTCGAGGCGAACCCGGACTATCGCCAACTGGCGTTTCCCTCGGACGCCGATCCCGCGCGCGCAGTGTACGCAGCCGGCATGACCGGCGTGAAGCTTCCGGCCGTCGGCCGCATCGAACTGTCGATCATCGAGGAAGAGCTGCCCGAGATGCTCGCGTTCGAGCAGGGCGATTTCGATTACGCGCTGTTGGGCGGAAGTGCGTCGAAGCGCTTCCTTCAGGCGGGAGCGCTGAAGCCGCAGTATGTCGCGCGCGGCATCCGGCACATCCGCTATCCGGTTCCGGCGCTGCTCTACACCTACTTCAACATGGACGACCCGGAGGTCGGCGGCAATACGCAGGACAGGATCGCGCTGCGTCGGGCGATCGGGCTCGGCTTCAACGTTCCCCAGTTCCTGCGCGTTGTGCAGGGCGGCGACGGCATCCCGGCGACGCAGCTGCTGCCGCCGGGGGTCGACGGCTACGATCCCGCGGCGTCGAAGCATGCGACCTACGATCCCGCGGCGGCGCGCGCGCTGCTCGACCGCTTCGGCTACATCGACCGTGACGGCGACGGCTATCGCGAGCGTCCCGACGGAGCGCCGCTCACGCTCGTCCAGAATACGACCCCCGACACGATCGCCCGCGAGACCGGCGATCTGTGGATCACCAGCATGAAGGCGATCGGCGTGCGGATGAAAGTCAACACTGCCCCCTTCGCGGAACTGCTGAAGCAGGCGAACGCAGGCCAGCTCCAGGTCTTCGACCTTGGCTACCGCTCGCCCAGTCCGTCGGGCTTTGCGATCCTTGCGACGCTCTGGGGCAAGGCGCCGCCCGACACCAACCACGCGCATTTTCGCAACGCCGACTACGACGCCGGGTACGAGTCGTTCCTGCGCACCCCGCCCGGGCCGGCGCGGAACGCCGTCGCGCGACGGATGTCCGACGTCGTGGCCGCCCACGCGCCGATCCTCTACCGGACGTACCCGGTGGGAAATGCGTTCCTGCAGCCCTGGCTCAAAGGCTACTACCCGTCGAGCTTCGGCTTCAGCTGGAAGTATCTCGACATCGACCTCGCGAACAGGCGCACCGCGCGCAAAGGATTTCCATGATCGACCTGTACTACTGGACCACGCCCAACGGCCACAAGATCACGATCCTTCTCGAGGAGGCATCGCTCCCGTACACGGTGAAGCCGGTCAACATCAGCAAGGGCGAGCAGTTCGACGCGGCCTTTCTGGCGATTTCGCCGAACAACCGCATCCCCGCGATCGTCGACCACGCACCGGCCGACGGCGGCGCGCCGCTGGCGATGTTCGAATCGGGCGCGATCCTCCTGTACCTCGCCGACAAGGTGGGGAAGTTCGTGCCGGCAGACGCGCGCGCTCGCCTCGACTGCATCCAGTGGCTGTTCTGGCAGATGGGCGGGCTTGGCCCGATGGCCGGGCAGAACCACCATTTCCGCCACTATGCGCCGGAGCCCATGCCGTATGCGGTCACGCGCTACGTCAAGGAGACGGGCCGGCTCTACGCCGTGCTGAACAAGCGGCTGGCCACAAGCGAGTACGTCGTCGGCGACTATTCGATCGCCGACATCGCGAGCTATCCGTGGGTCCTTCCCGAGCGTCAGGGCCAGGACATCGAGCTGTTCCCGCACCTGAAACGCTGGAAAGCCGCGATCGCCGCACGGCCCGCGGTCGTGCGCGCCTACGCACTCAAGGACCGGATCAACCCGGGTCCGGCGGTCACGCACGACGCTGCCGCGCGCAAGCTGCTGTTCGAGCAGGATCAGTCGGTGGTGAAGTAGCGGCGCGTTACACGGACGCCGTTCGCGGCCCCGCAGGCGATCGCGTCATGGCGCGCCGAGCGCGTCCCAGCCGTCGCGCGTGACCTTGGCGACGATGCGAAAACCCTCCGCGCCGCGCGGCTCGACGATCGCCGCTTCGCCCTCGGCGAGATAGGGCGGACCTGCCACCGCATAGAAGGGGTTGCCGTGGCTCGCGATCGCGACGTTGGTACCGCCGGTGACCGGAGATGCAAGCCGCACGCGCAGGCCGGCGTAGCGGTCGGGCGAAGCCGGCGTCGCGGGTCCGCCGCGCACGTCGATCGACGCGGTGGCGCGGCCGAAGATCAGCCGCGCGGTTTCGAGCGTGCGGCAATAGGGGCTGGCGAGCACCTCGCCGACGGGAATCTTCAAGCGGGCGATGGCCGCGCCGATGGCGCGCGCCTCCGCGCGTCCCTTGTCGGTCAGATTGCGCTGCTTGCTGCAATCGTCGAACGACGACATCGCGTCGTCGTTCTGGCCGAAGTCGGTCGACGTATGACGAAAATAGAGGACGTAGCCACCGCGGCGCAACGCGTCGCGCAGCGCCGTGCCCGCAAGCGGCGGCGCTGCGGAGGGCGCGGCGGCGGGCGCCTGCGCGAGGGTCACGGCGAAGGGCGCCGCCAGCGCCAGGGCGCCGCAGGCGAGTACGGTGCGGAGGAGCGCGCGGCGCATCGGCGTCACGTTTGCGCGATGCGCAGCACCGGCACTGCCGCAACACCCTCGATTGCCGCCATCGCCTCGGCCGCTGCCTCGAGGCCGACGTCGACGTCGAACGCGAGGTCGCCGTCGACGTCCGGCGAGCCCGTCGCGCGCACCGCCGCGAAATCCTGCAGGCGGCGATCGAGCAGATGCGTTGGCGCCACGTTGCCGAGCGCGCCGAAGATCGAGTCGAGCCGGCCGGGAAAGCGGCGTTCCCATTCGCGCAGCATCGTCGACACCTGCCTGCGCTGCAGGTTTTCCTGCGAGCCGCATAGCGTGCAAGGAATGAGCGGGAACGCCATCGCCTCCGCGTAGCGCGCCAGGTCGCGCTCGCGGACGTAGGCAAGCGGGCGGATGACCACGTGGCGGCCATCGTCCGATGCAAGCTTCGGCGGCATCGTCTTCAGCCGGCCGCCGAAGAAGAGGTTGAGGAAGAAGGTTGCCATCAGGTCGTCGCGATGATGGCCGAGCGCGATCTTGGTCGCGCCGAGTTCGCCCGCGACGCGGTACAGCGCGCCGCGGCGCAGCCGCGAGCACAGCGAGCACATCGTCGCGCCCTCGGGGATCAGGCGCTTCACCACGCTGTAAGTGTCCTGCTCGACGATGCGAAACGGCACGCCGCGGTCGCGGAGGTAGCGCGGCAGCACGTCGGCCGGGAAGCCCGGCTGCTTCTGGTCGAGATTGACGGCGATGATCTCGAACGGGCGCGGCGCGTGATCGCGCAGCATCAGAAGAACGTCGAGCAGGCCGTAGCTGTCCTTGCCGCCCGACAGGCAGACCATCACGCGGTCACCGCCCTCGATCAGCCCGAAATCGCCGATCGCTTCGCCCACCAGCCGGCGCAGCCGCTTGCGCAGCTTGTTGATCTCGAACTCCGCCTTGCGCGGATCGCGCGGGCGCGCAGTCGACGGGTCAGGGGAGTGAGGCGGCGTGACGTTCATCGCGGCATTCTAGCGGAGGTGCTCCTCATCGCCCGTCAGTCGAAGTACACTCGCGCGTCCGCGGCGGCACGCGACCCAGCGCGGCGTGGCGGTACCCCTGCGAGGGCGCCTGAACACTGAAGCCCTTGCA
>JBDSLT010000133.1:0-3969 GCA_039916265.1 Casimicrobiaceae bacterium
TTCAATCGCGGCAGCTACGTCATCGACGCCGCCTTCGACGTCACCAACGCGACGGGCGCGCCGTACGTTCCCGAGGCGTATTTCCAGCTGATGCGCGACACCAAGCAGGCGGTGACGCAGACCTCGATGGCGCCGTCGGCGTTCGTCGGCCCGGTCGTCTACAACGAGATCGACAAGTTCAAGAAGGTCGAATTCTCGGAGATCGACAAGGAAGCCGCGGATCCCGCGCGCAAGCCGGCATACACCAAAAGCGCCGACAACGGCTGGATCGGGATGATCGAGCACTACTTCGTCACCGCGTGGCTGCCGCCTGCGGACGGCAAGCTGCAGCGCCAGTTCTACACGACCAAGCTCGACGGCGGCCTCTACACGGCCGGCGTGCGCTACGCCGGCGCGCCGATCGCGCCGGGCGCCACCGGCGAAGTGCGCTCGAGCCTCTACGTCGGGCCGCAGGACCAGGACGCGCTGGCGCAGCTTGCACCGGGCCTCGACCTCGTCGTCGACTACGGCATTTTCACGATCATCGCCGCGCCGCTGTTCTGGCTGCTGAAGTGGCTGCACGGCATCCTCGGCAACTGGGGCTGGGCGATCATCGCGATGACGATCATCATCAAGAGCCTGTTCTATCCGCTGAACCACGCGAGCGCGCGCTCGATGGCCAAGATGAAGGTCGTCGCGCCGAAGATGAAGGCGCTGCAGGAGCAGTACGCGAACGACAAGCAGCAGCTCCAGGCCAAGATGATGGAGATGTATCGGCAGGAGAAGATCAATCCGCTCGGCGGCTGCCTGCCGATCCTGGTGCAGATTCCCGTGTTCATCGCGCTGTACTGGGTGCTCCTGTCCGCCGTCGAGCTGCGTCACGCGCCGTGGATCGGCTGGATCCACGACCTGTCCGCGCCCGACCCCTACTTCATCCTGCCGGTGGTCTACGCGATCACCGCGTACCTGCAGGTGAAGCTGTCGCCGACGCCGATCTCCGACCCGGTGCAGGCGAAGGTCATGCAGATCATGCCGGTCGCGTTCTCGGTGATGTTCATCTTCTTCCCGTCGGGCCTCGTGCTGTACTGGCTGATCAACAACTGCATCCAGATCTTCCAGCAATGGCACATGAACCGCGTCATCACCCGCGAATCAGAGCTGGCGGCGGCCAAGCGGCGCTAGCGCGCGCTCGCCAGGAAACCGTGACGTAGGGGGTCGAACATCTGCACGTACTACACGGCCTACCCGTTGATCGAGCAGCAGGACGCCGAGCGCAGGAAGGCGCGCGAAGCGCTGGACACGCGGCGCAAGTGACGCCTGCGCTGCCGCCGATCGCCGCCATCGCGACACCGGCGGGTCGCGGGGGAATCGGCATCGTGCGCGTCTCGGGTGCCGACTTGAGCGTCGTCGTCGCCGGCCTCGTGGGGCGCGCACCCGAGCCGCGGGTCGCCACGCTTGCGACGTTTCGCGACGCGAACGGCGAGCCGCTCGACAGCGGCATCGCGCTGCTGTTTCCCGCGCCGCATTCGTACACCGGCGAGACGGTGCTCGAGCTGCACGGCCACGGCAGCCCCGCTGCACTGCGCCTGGTGCTCGCGCGCTGCATCGCGCTCGGCGCCCGGCTCGCGGAGCCCGGCGAGTTCACCCGGCGCGCGTTCCTGAACGGCAAGCTCGACCTTGCGCAAGCCGAAAGCGTTGCCGATCTGATCGAGGCTTCGACGGCCACCGCCGCGCGCGCCGCGGCCCGCAGCCTCACCGGCGCGTTCTCACGCGAGATCCGCGCCCTCGTCGAGCGCCTGATCGAACTGCGGATGTTCACCGAAGCGACGCTCGACTTTCCCGACGAGGACATCGAGTTCCTGCGGGTCGGCGGCGCTGCGGAGCGGCTCGGCGCGCTGCGCGCGGCGCTTGCACGATTGCTCGCACGCGCGCAGACCGGCGCGCGGCTGCGCGAAGGGCTCACCGTCGTGCTCGTCGGCCGTCCCAACGTCGGCAAGTCGAGCCTCCTCAATCGACTGGTGCGCGAGGATGCCGCGATCGTCGCGGCGATCCCGGGGACGACGCGCGATATCGTCGAGCGGGAGATCGAGCTCGACGGGATTGCGCTGCACGTCATCGACACCGCGGGACTGCGCGACACCGACGACGCCGTCGAGCGACTTGGCATCGACCGCACATGGGCTGCAGTGGAAGGCGCAGATCTGGCGCTGCTGCTCGTCGACGCGCGGGCCAGGACGGACGAGCTCGATCCGGCGGACCGGCAACTGCTCGCACGTCTGCCGTCGGCGCTGCCGCGTATCGTCGTCCACAACAAGACGGACCTTGTGCAAGCGCCGGTCCGCACTGAGGTGCGCGACGACGCCGGACGTGGTCGCCGGCACGTGTGGCTGTCGGCGCTGACCGGTGCGGGAATCACGGGGCTCGAGGCTGCGATGCGCGAGCATGCCGGTGTCGCGGGCGCGTCCGAGGACGCGTTCCTCGCGCGCGCGCGCCACGTTGCGGCGCTGCGCGAGGCGGAACTTCGCCTCGCCGCCGCTGCCAGTCATTTGAGCGCGACCGACCCGCCGCTCGAACTTTTCGCCGAGGAACTGCGCGAGGCGCAACAGGCGCTGGCCGCAATCACCGGCGAGTTTTCGGCGGACGATCTGCTGGGCGAGATTTTTTCGCGCTTTTGCATCGGCAAGTAGCGGGCTGCGTTCGCTGCTGCTTTGTGGTCTGCAGAAATCGGTCAGGCCACTGGGCCGCACGTCGTCATGGTTACGTGGAGCGACGTCGCATGTTAGATTCCCCGCCCCGTTCCGCGCGAATCGCGCGCGAGCAAATTCATCCAACCCTAGAGTGCCGTTCCGATGAACCAACCTGAATCCTTCGCCACCCTCGCCGCATCGGTCGGTGCGCCCAATTACGTGCGGCATGCGGGCCTGCTGGGATGGGTGCGGGAAGTTGCCGCGCTGACCGGGCCGGAGCGCATCGTCTGGTGCGATGGCGGCGCAGCGGAGTACGAGCGGCTGTGCGCGGCGATGGTGACTGCGGGGACGCTGCGCAAGCTCGACCCTGCGAAGCGGCCCAACAGCTTTCTTGCGCTGTCCGACCCGAGCGACGTCGCGCGGGTCGAAGACCGCACGTTCATCTGCAGCGAATCGGCCGACGACGCGGGCCCGACCAACAACTGGGTCGCACCCGCGGAAATGCGCCGCACGCTGCGCGGCCTGTTCGCGGGCAGCATGCAGGGGCGCACGCTCTACGTCGTGCCGTTCTCGATGGGGCCGCTCGGCAGTCCCATCGCGCAGCTCGGCGTCGAGCTTACGGACAGCCCGTATGTCGTCGTCAGCATGCGCACGATGACGCGCATGGGCCGCGCGGTCTACGATGTCATGGCGAGCGACGGCGCGTTCATTCCCTGCGTGCATTCGGTCGGCGCCCCGCTGCAGGCGGGCGCACGCGACGTTGCGTGGCCATGCAACGCCGACCACAAGTACATCGTGCATTTTCCGGAGACGCGCGAAATCTGGAGCTTCGGCTCGGGCTACGGCGGCAACGCGCTGCTCGGCAAGAAATGCCTCGCGCTGCGCATCGCGTCGGTGATGGGCCGCGACGAAGGGTGGCTCGCGGAGCACATGCTGATACTCGGGGTCACCTCGCCTGCCGGCGAGAAGCGCTACATCGCGGCGGCGTTTCCGAGCGCCTGCGGCAAGACCAACTTCTCGATGATGATTCCCCCGCCCGAGTTCGCGGGCTGGAGCGTCACGACGATCGGCGACGACATCGCGTGGATCAAGCCGTCGCCCGACGGTTACTTCCACGCGATCAATCCGGAAGCGGGTTACTTCGGCGTCGCGCCGGGGACGTCGTACGAATCGAATCCGAACGCGATGGAGACGCTCCGCGCGAACGTGATTTTCACCAACGTCGCGCTCACCGACGACGGCGACGTGTGGTGGGAAGGGATGACCAAGACGCCGCCTGCGCATCTTACCGACTGGCAGGGTC
>JBDSLT010000134.1:0-11117 GCA_039916265.1 Casimicrobiaceae bacterium
CGTCGCGCGTCGCCGGATGCGGCGTGCATTCGTCGAACACCATGACGATGTCCGAGCCGAGCGTTCGCTGGATGGCCATGGACAGTTCGGGCGACAGGAAGAGGCGGTCGCCGTTGACAGGCGAGGCAAAGGCGACGCCTTCCTCGTGGACCTTGCGCAGCGCGCCGAGGCTAAACACCTGGAACCCGCCCGAGTCGGTCAGCAGCGGGCGTTTCCATCCCATGAAGCGATGCAGCCCGCCATGCGCCGCGATCACCTCGACACCGGGCCGCAGCCACAGATGGAACGTGTTGCCCAGCACGATCTGCGCGCCGACCGCCTCCAGTTCGTCGGGCGACATCGCCTTGACCGTTCCGTAAGTTCCCACCGGCATGAACGCGGGCGTCTCGACGACGCCGTGCGCGAGCGCAAGCCGCCCGCGGCGCGCCGCGCCCGCGGTGGCGAGAACCGAAAAGCGCATGAAGGGGCGGGGCGGCGCGCGAGCGCCGCGGTCAGCGGAGGGCGGCGCGTCGCAGCGGCAACGCAGCCAAGGCGGCGAGCAGCAGCGCGGTGAGCGCGAGCGCGGCGTCGGACAGCGTCGGGATCGCGACCGCCGCCACGGCGTTGATGTTGCCGACGCCGGTGACGCAATGGTCGGCGCCGAAGTCGAACGCGTTGCGCCAGACACGGTAGAAGTTGCCACCGAAGTCGGTGTTCAGCTCGGCGAGCGCCGGATATTGCGGTGCGATGGCGATGTGGATCACGCAGGCACCCTCGGAGATCCGGTAGGCGATGGCCGGATCGGCGCCGCCGCGCGCGTTTTTCTGCGCCCAGTTGGCGACGACGATCGTTCCCGGCTTGGCCTGGTTGCCGCCGACGAAGCGATTGCCGAACAGCGCCGTCACGCCGGCGGTCAGCGGATGCGTCACGACGCTCGCCGGGTCGAGCGAGCGCACCGCGTAGGCGGTGCCCGTGCCGTCGGTGACGTTCGGGTCGATCGATTCGAGCGCGCCCCAGCCGTGCGGCGTGAAGGACGCCGGACCGTCCGTTCGATCCTGGTCGTAGAACGTGCCGAGCACCACGGCCCGGCCCGACTTCGCGAACGCGGCGATGACGTTGCCGACGGCGGGGGCGTTGCCGAAGGTGGCGTCCTCGAACAGCAGCACGACGTCGAAATTGGCCGTCAGCTGCGCGAGCGACGGAACGCTCACGCTGACGTCGATCGGGGTGAAGCTATGACCGCCGATGTTCGCGCCGAAGGCCGTGGCCGTTTCGTTCTGATAGAAGTTCGAGATGACGGCGACGCGGGCTGCAGAGGCGGTGCCGGATACGGCGGCCGCGAGCGCCGCCAGGACGACAACGATGGAGGCCGCGAAATGCCGGTAACATTGACTCTGCATGGAAACACGGATTTCGCTCGCGGCGTCGCCGCGAAGCCGATTTCCGCAATGAATTGCGATGCTTCCAGAGTAGCGCTTTTGCACGCTTATGCCAAGCGAAACGGCGGCGCCGAGGCACGCATCGACGGAGAAACGTTGGCAATAACGCGAGTCGGCGGCAAAGGTGTCGCCAAGGGGCGACAGTTTCATGCTGCGGGCGGCAAGCTCAAGGAATGCCGATGCCGCCCGCAGTCGGCGCGCGCTCGAGCAGCATCGCGTCGCCGTAGCTGAAAAAGCGATAGCGCTGCTCGATCGCGTGGGCGTAGGCGGCGCGGATCGCCGGGGTGCCGGCAAACGCGCAGACCAGCATCAGCAACGTCGAGCGCGGCAGGTGGAAATTGGTCAGCAGGCGGTCCACGACGCGAAAGCGATAGCCGGGCGTGACGAAAAGCGTTGTCTCCGCCGCCTCTGCGAGCACGGTGCCATCGTCGTTGGCGGCGGACTCCAGCGCACGCAGCGACGTTGTGCCGACGGCGAGCACGCGGGCGCCGCGCCGCCGCGCCGCGGCGATCGCGGCAGCGGTCGCCGCGGGAATCTCGTAACGCTCGGCGTGCATCGTATGCAGGGAGATGTCGTCGGCATCGACCGGCCGGAACGTGCCGGCGCCCACGTGCAGCGTGACGTATGCGAGCGTCGCGCCGCGCGCCGTCAATGCGTCGAGCGTTGCCGGGTCGAAATGCAGCCCGGCCGTGGGCGCAGCCACGGCGCCCGCGTGCCGCGCGTACACGGTCTGGTAGCGCTCCGCGTCCTGCGGGCCGGCCGGACGGGCGATGTAGGGCGGCAGCGGCACCTCGCCGTGCCGCTCCAGCCATTCGAGCAGCGGCGTGTCGATGGAAAAGCGCAGGCGGAAGAGTCGTTCGTCGCGGGCCATGACCGTTGCCGTCGTTCCTCCGTCGAAGGTGACGGCAGTGCCCGGCTGCGGCAGGTGACTCGCCTTGAGCTGCGCCCACGCCTCGTCGTCCGCGATCACCCGCTCGATCAGCGCTTCGACGCGTCCGCCGGTCGGCTTCCTGCCGTGCAGTCGCGCACGGATGACGCGCGTGTCGTTGAACACGACGAGATCGCCGGGCGCGACCTGCGCCGGCAGATCGGCGAAGCGCAGGTCGGCACGCGCCACGCCGTCGACGTGCAGCAGGCGGCTCGCGCTACGCGTCGCCGGCGGCGCCTGCGCGATCAACTGCGCGGGAAGCGCGTAGTCGAAATCGGCGAGCGAGAGTGACGGGGCACCGGCAGGCATGAGGGCTGTACGACTGGTGCCGGGAGAGGGAGTCGAACCCTCACGGTGTTGCCACCGGCGGATTTTGAGTCCGCTGCGTCTGCCATTCCGCCACCCCGGCCGGATGGCTCGCGGGCGTCGCGGGTCGCGCGGCGGGCGAGGGCGCCATTATCGCGGCGATGGAGACGCCGCGCAACGACGCGCACGCTGCTCTCCGATTGCGTGCAGTTTAGAATGCGCCGATGCAAAACATGCGCGACCTGACGCGGATCGAGCTCGCGGTGCTGCTGATCGCGACGCTGATCGCGGCGTCGCTGTGGGTGCTGCGTCCGTTTCTGCTCGCGACCGTCTGGGCGACGATGATCGTCGTCGCCACGTGGCCGCTGCTGCTCGTGCTGCAGGCGCGCGTGCGGCGACGCTACGTGGCGGTGGCGCTGATGACCTGCGCGATGCTGGTCCTGATCGTCGCGCCGCTGTTCCTCGCGGTCCAGGCGATCGTGTCGAACCTCGACACGATCAAGGGGTGGGTGCAGGCGATTGCCACCAACGGCCTCCCCTCGGCGCCCGATTGGGTGCGCCGCATCCCGGTCGTCGGAGCGATGGTCGCCGATCACTGGACGGCGCTGGCCGACGCGAGCGGCACCGAGCTCGTCACGCGTTTTTCCCCGTACGCAGCCGATGCCGCCAAGTGGCTGGGCGGGGAATTCGGCAGCTTCGGGCTGACGGCGATCCAGATGCTCCTTACCGTCTTGATCGCGGCGATCCTCTATGCGAACGGCGAATTGGCGAGCCGCGGCGTGATCCGCTTCGGCCGGCGCCTCGCCGGCGATCGCGGCGAGGAGGTCGTGCGCCTCGCCGGCCAGGCCGTGCGCAGCGTCGCGCTCGGCATCGTGGTCACCGCGGTCGCGCAGACGTTGCTGGCGGGCATCGGCCTCGCCGTCGCGGGGATCCCCTTCGCATCGCTGCTGACCGCGCTGATCCTCGTGCTTTGCATCGCGCAGGTCGGACCGCTGCCCGTGTTGCTGCCGGCCGCGATCTGGCTCTTCTGGAACGGCGCCACCGGTTGGGGAATTGCGCTGATCGTCTGGTCGGTCGGCGTGGGCTCGCTCGACAATTTCCTGCGCCCCGCGCTGATCAAGAAGGGCGCGGACCTACCGCTGTTGCTGATCTTCGCCGGTGTGCTGGGCGGGCTGCTCGCGTTCGGCATCGTGGGCCTGTTCGTCGGACCCGTCGTGCTGGCGGTCACGTATCGCCTGCTCGAACGCTGGGTCGCCGAGGGCGACGAGCCGAAGCGCGAGCCTTCGGACGCGCTTGCGGACGCGGACGCCGACGACCTCGCGTAGACCTCCTGCGGGGTTCGCTACGCCGGCGCCGCGGCGCAATCGCGCCGGTACGTCACGAACGCGTAGGCGAGCCCGCCGGGCGCGTCTGCCGCGTGCGCTTCGCGCGCGGTCTCGCGCCAGGCGCTGCGATCGAACTCTGGAAACGTCGTGTCGCCGGCAAAATCGGCGTCGATTTCCGTCAGGTAGAGCGCGTCGGCCCGGTCCAATGCAGCGCGGTACAACTCGCCGCCGCCGATGCAGAAGACCGGCGCAGGGCGCGCAGCCTCCGCGAGCGCTCCGTCCAGCGATGCGACGACCTGCGCGCCCGCGGCGGCGTAGTCGGGGCGCCGTGTAACCACGATGTTCTGCCGGTCGGGGAGCGCGCGCCCAATCGACTCCCAGGTCTTGCGGCCCATGACGATCGTGTGTCCGGTCGTCAGCGTGCGGAAGTGCCTGAGATCGGCGGGCAGGCGCCAGGGCAGCGCGTTGGCAACGCCGATCACCCGATTGCGCGCGAGCGCGGCGAGCAGCGCGAGCGCGGGCGTGCCGCTGCGAAGGGTCACGCCGCGTGCCGGAGCGCAGCGTTGGCGCGACGTTCCGGGCGCAAGGGGAGTGTCATAATCGCGCCGATTATAGCCAGCGGCGTCATCAACGCTCCTACGCGTGTATTACCCGCGCTCCTTCCTCAAGTTCATCCTGCTGGGCTTTCTGCTGGTCAGCCTGCCGCTGATCTATGCGCTTGCGGAACTTATTTTGTCGCTCGACCGTCTTGCCTCGCAGGCGAGCACGGAAGTGCTGCAGGCGGCGCAGGCGGGCCGCGAGAGCCGCGTGCTGTTCGAGCAGTCGACGACGCTCGAGCGCATTGCGCGGCAGCATCTCATTCTCGAGGACAGCGCGCTGCTCGACGATTATCAACCGGTGCGCCAGGATTTCCGCCAGACCGCGCAGCAACTGGCTGCGCTGCCGCTCGAGGCCACGCAGGTCCAGACGCTCAACGACGTCGTCGAGCGTGAATCGCGCCTCTTCGAGCGCTTGCGGGCCCCCGGACGCACTCCGCGGGTCGCCACCGAGATCGCCGACGGTTACGGCGGGCTCGTCGACGGCACGCGCGCGATGCTCGCGGCGACGAACCAGTTGACGCAGCGGGCGATCGAGCGGCTGCAGGAAACGGCGGCGCAGGGCCGGGAGAAGTGGCTCTTCGGCGGCCTCGCAACCGTGTTCATCGCGATCGCGCTGGCGATCTTCTTTGCCACCCTCATCGCGCGGCCGATCCGCCAGCTCGACCTCGCGATCCGCCAGATGGGCACCGCCGACTTCACGCATGCGATCCGCGTCACCGGGCCGCAGGACATCCGTTACCTCGCGCAGCGGCTCGAATGGCTGCGCGCTCGGCTCGCCGAGCTCGAGCAGCAGCAGACGCGGTTCCTGCGTCACGTCTCGCACGAGTTGAAGACGCCGCTTACCGCGGTGCGCGAAGGCGCGGAGTTGCTGCGCGACAGCGTCGGCGGGCCGTTGTCGACCGAGCAGCGCGACATCGTGCGCATCGTGCGGGAGAACACGCTGCAGCTGCAGAAGCTGATCGAGGACCTGCTCGCGTATCACCAGACGCGCGCGCTCGAGCCGGCGACGCACGGACCGGTGCCGCTTGCCGACGTCGTCACGCGCGTCCTGCGCGAGCAGAAGCTTGCCGCGCTGGCGCGGATGGTCTCCTTCGACACGTCGCTCAACGCCGCGACCGTGATCGGCGACGCCGAGCGCATCCGCACGATCGTCGACAACCTGGTGTCGAACGCGATCAAGTATTCGCCACGCGCGGGCGCGATCGGCCTGGCACTCGGTGTCGACGGGAACTACGCGATCCTGGAGGTCGCCGACCAGGGACCGGGGGTGGCGCCCGCGCACCGCGAGAAGATATTCGATTCGTTCTACCAGGGACCGGCGCCTGCCGAAGGTCGCGTGAAAGGCTCGGGGCTGGGCCTCGCGATTGCACGCGAGTACGCGAACGCGCATGGCGGGCGCATCGAGCTCGTCGATCGTGCCGACGGCGGCCACGGCGCGCGCTTCCGCCTGTGGCTCCCGCTCGCTGCCGGCGGCGCCCGCGTGCGCGGCTCGGCAAGGGCCGCGACGCTGGCGGACATCCGGTGAGCGCCGCGCGGCCCCGGTTCTGGCGATGCGCTGCGTTCGCGCTCGCCACGCTGCTCGCGAGCTGCGCGTCGGTGCCGCCCGCCGTGATCCTGACGCCGCAGGAGCAGTACGAGCCCGAGCTCGTCACCGTTGCTCCCGTCACGCCGCTCGTCGAGTATCCGCCGATCGAGCCGGTCGAGCCCCCGCTGCCGCCCGTGACCCCGCCCGTGGCGCCGCCCGACCCGCCCTCGACTGCGCCGTCGTTGCCGCCGTCGACCCCGCCGGCCGTGCCCCCGTCGACCCCCCCGCTGACCGAGCCGCCGCAGGGAGCCGCGGCTGCGGCAAGCGGCAACGCCGCCGCGGCCGACCCGACCGAGGATCAGCAACTGCTCGCCCTGCTGGCGGACCTGCAGCGCTACGGCGCCATGCCCTCCGACGAACTGCGCCGCGAACTCGCCAGCGCCACCGCGGCGCTTGCGCGACAGCGCACGGATTCGAACCGCATCCGCCTGGCTGTGCTCTACACGCTGGTGCGCGCGACGCCGCAGGACGACCTGCGCGCCCAGCAGCTCTTCGACAACGTCGCGCGCAACGGTCCCGCGCTGTCCCCCTTCAAACAACTCGCCGCGGTGCTGCAGATGCAGGTGAGCGAGCGGCAGAAGGCCGTGCGCGACGAGCAGCAGAAGGCCGACGCGGCGATCAACAAGCTCGAAGCGCTGCGGCAGATGGAACGCAGCCTGCTGCGCGACCGCGTGCGCAGCGGCGGAGGTGGAGGCGGCGGTGGCGGCGGGGGCGGTGGCGGTGGCAGCGGACATTGATCCGAAACGAAGGGAGCCTTCATGAACCTTGGCGAAATTCTTCTCGTCGACGACGACCCCGACCTCCTCAAGCTGATCAGCCTGCGGCTCACCTCGGCCGGCTATCGCGTGCGCACGGCCGACAGCGGCGAAACGGCGCTCGCCGCGCTGGCGCTCGCCCGGCCGGGGCTCGTGATCACCGATCTCAGGATGCCCGGCATCGACGGTATGCAGCTCTTCGAGGCGATCCACCGCCAGCATCCGGCGCTGCCCGTCATCATTCTGACGGCGCACGGCACGATTCCCGATGCCGTGAGCGCGACGCAGCGCGGCGTCTTCGGCTTCCTGACCAAGCCTTTCGACAGCCAGGAACTGCTGCAGAAGGTTGCCGCGTCGCTCAGGCTGTCCGGCAATGCTCCCGTCGAAGGCGACGCTGCCGCTGGCGACTGGCGCGAAGGCATCCTGACGCGAAGCGCGAAGATGGAGGACCTGCTGCGCCAGGCGCGGCTCGTCGCCGAGTCGGATGCCAGCGTGCTTATCTATGGCGATTCGGGGACCGGGAAGGAACTGCTCGCCCGCGCGATCCACCGTGCCAGCCGGCGGGCGCTGCGGCCGTTCGTCGCGGTGAACTGCGGCGCCATCCCGGGCGAGCTTCTCGAATCGGAGCTCTTCGGCCACGCCCGCGGCGCCTTCACCGGCGCCGTCGTCGCGCACAAGGGCCTGTTCCAGTCCGCCGATGGCGGCACGCTGCTGCTGGACGAGATCGGCGACATGCCGCTGTCGCTGCAGGTCAAGCTGTTGCGCGTGTTGCAGGAAGGCGAGGTGCGTCCGGTGGGGGCGACGCAGTCGATGCCCGTCGACGTACGCGTCATCTCGGCGACGCATCGCGACCTCGAGGTGCAGCGCGCCGAAGGGCGCTTCCGCGAGGATCTCTATTACCGGCTCAACGTGGTTTCACTGAACCTGCCGACGCTCTCCGAGCGGCGGGAAGATATCCCGCTGTTGTCGGCGCACATCCTGCGCAGGCTTGCCGAGCGTTATCGCAAACCCGTGCCCACGCTCGCGCCCGACGCGATGGCGCTGCTGGTGGCCGCACCGTGGCCCGGCAACGTCCGGCAACTCCTGAACCTGCTCGAGCAGGCGGTGGCGCTCACGCCCACGACGGTCATCCCGGCGTCGCTGGTCGCCAATGCGCTGAAGGAGGACGCGGCGGCGCTCGTCCCGTTCGAGGAGGCGAGGAAGTCGTTCGAGCGCGACTACCTGGCGCGCCTCCTCAAGATCACCGGCGGCAACGTGACGCAGGCCGCGCAGCTTGCGAAGCGCAACCGCACGGAGTTCTACAAGCTGTTGCAGCGACACCGGCTCGAGCCTGCCCAGTTCAAGGAGGCGAAGTCGTGATTTCGCACTGCCGCGGGTGGTCATGACAACGGCATGACGTCGCCGGAAGACGACAACGTTTTCAGCACGGAATCATCTGCTTAACGCAGTTGCAACATAGCGTGTCTTTGGTTGGCGACACTTCGGGTGCCGGCAGTCCGCTTCTCACCCCGAAACGTGGCACGAAAGCACCGTTCATCATATGAAAGGCGAGCGTAAGTCGCGGGTTGGCGTCGGCGACTAGTCGGTGGCATGTCACTTGCTTAGGTAACTGCAGGTAAAGCCGCCGTATCAGTTGACGTCGAGGGACTTCATGCAATCGTTCGCACCCGAATTCGCGCGCTTCTGGCTTTCGAGCCAGGGAGTGAGCGCGGGTGACGCGAAAGCCGACGGCCGCGACGACGACACGCCCGCGCAACAGGCAGCCCTGGAAGAGCTCGCCGAGCGCGTTTCACTGGCACGCAGCGTGACCTGACGAATCCCTGCCGGGCGCCTTTGCGCCCCGCTGACCGTCGCGGCGCAAGCGCGCCCCGACGAGACCGCTCCCCCTTGCCCGCTGAATTCCTCCCGGCGGGTTTTTTTTTGCGCGCTCGTCCGCGCCGCTCGATGGCTGACGACGTGGGTCAGACCGCGACCGGCGCCTTGATCGCCGCGTGGTGCGCGTAGCCCGCGATCTCGAAATCCGCGTACGCGTAGTCGAACAGCGTCGGCGGCTTGCGGCGGATGACGAGCTCTGGCGCGGCGAGCGGAGCGCGTGCGAGTTGCGTCTCGATCTGCGCCATGTGGTTGAGGTACAGGTGACAGTCGCCGCCGGTCCACACGAAATCGCCGACGTCGAGGTCGCATTGCTGCGCGATCATGTGCGTCAGCAGCGCGTAGGAAGCGATGTTGAACGGCACGCCGAGGAAGATGTCGGCGCTACGCTGGTAGAGCTGGCAGGACAGCCGTCCGTTCGCGACATAGAACTGGAAGAAGGCATGGCAGGGGGGCAGCTTCATTCGCGGGATGTCGGCGACGTTCCACGCCGAGACAATGAGGCGCCGCGAATCGGGATTGCGCCGGATCTCCGCCAGCAGCTGCGTCATCTGATCGATCGTGCCGCCGCCGGGCGCGGGCCAGCTCCGCCATTGATGCCCGTAGATCGGCCCGAGTTCGCCGTCGGCGCCTGCCCATTCGTCCCAGATCGTCACGCCTTCGGCCTGCAACGGGCGCACGTTCGTCTCGCCGCGCAGAAACCACAGGAGCTCGTGGACGATCGACTTCGTGTGAACCATCTTCGTCGTCAGCAGCGGAAAGCCGCGGGCGAGGTCAAAGCGCATCTGATAGCCGAATACCGACAGCGTGCCCGTGCCGGTGCGGTCGTCCTTGCGCTGACCGTGGTCGCGCACGTGGCGCATGAAATCGAGGTAGGCCTGCATGGGGCGGACGACGGTATCGCGGGTCGCGAGCCGGCGATTGTAGCGCAACCGACGGCGTCCTCCGGCCGACGAACGGCACGTGCACACGCGGTGCGCCCTGCGTAGACTATGCAACAACATAACTAATTATTTAGTCTAGCCACAACAACCACGGTGCATCCCTCGTATTCACGCGCGTTGCCCCGCACCTGGCAACGCAACGCGCTGATCTTCACCGCGCTGGGCGATCCTCACCGCCAGCGGATCCTGCTGATGTTCGAGCGGGGCGAGCAGCTGTCGGTGGGGCGCATCGTCGACGCCTCGACGCTGTCGCGCTCCGCGGTCGCGCATCACCTGCGCGTGCTGCGGGTCGCCGGCGTGCTCCGCTGCCGCAAGGAGGGCAAGGAGGTCTTCTACCGGCCCGATCCCGATACGGTGCGCGCGGCGCTCGCGGGTGTGCGCGAGTATCTGGACAAGCAGTTCCCCGCGGGTCGACGCCCGCATTTCGTCGCCACCACCGGATCGTCGACCTCATGACCCCGTCACCCGGACACCCGCAGAACCAGTTCGACCTTCTGAAGGAGCGCCGCTTCGCGCCGTTCTTCTGGACGCAGTTCCTCGGGGCCGGCAACGACAACGTGTTCAAGAATGCGTTCGTCGTCTTCGTCGCCTTCGCCGCGGCGACGACGTCGTCGATCGACGCCGGCATGGTCGTCAACCTGATAGGCGCCGTGTTCATCGTGCCGTTCATGCTGTTCTCGGCCACGGCGGGACAGCTCGCCGACAAGTACGAAAAGGCGCGCCTGATCCGGCTGATCAAGCTGTTCGAGATCGCGATCATGGCGGTCGGCCTCGCCGGCTTTGCGCTGCGCAGCGTCACGCTGCTGTTCGTCGCGCTGGCGCTCCTCGGCGTTCACTCGACGCTGTTCGGGCCGGTCAAGTACGCGATCCTGCCGCAGACGCTGAAGAGCGAGGAGCTAGTCGGCGGCAACGGCCTGGTCGAGATGGGGACCTTTGTCGCGATCCTGCTCGGAACGATCGCCGGCGGCCTGGTCGTCGCCATCCGGCCGTGGGGACCCGAGCTCGCGGGCGCGCTCGCGATCGCCGTCGCGATCGCCGGGTGGCTCGTGAGCCGCGCGATCCCCGCGACGCCCGCCGCGGCGCCGGAGCTTCGCATCAACTGGAACCCCGTCACCGAGACGTGGAAGAACCTGCGCTTTGCACAAGGCGAGATCGTCGTCTGGCGCTCGATGCTCGGCATCTCGTGGTTCTGGTTCTACGGTGCGATCTACCTTGCACAGCTGCCCGTGTTCACGCGCTCGGTGCTGGGCGGCGACGAGCACGTATTCACGTTCCTGCTCGCGACGTTCTCGGTCGGCATCGGCGTCGGGTCGCTGCTGTGCGAGAAGATGTCCGGCCGCAAGGTCGAGCTCGGCCTCGTCCCGTTCGGCTCGATCGGTCTCACG
>JBDSLT010000135.1:0-6721 GCA_039916265.1 Casimicrobiaceae bacterium
CCCGCGGGCCCACCGACCGGAGGTACGCATGAAGCATTCGCTCAACACATTGATAGGTGTCGCAGGCGTCGCGATCGCCGCGCAGGCCGCGGCGCAGGTCACCGTCTACGCCCGGGAAGACTTCCAGGGCCGATCGTTCACGACCGACCGCAATGTCCGCAACCTGGGGCAGACCGCATTCGACCGCCGTGCGGCGTCGATCGTCGTCGAAACGGGTAACTGGCAGGTTTGCGAGGACGCGGGCTTCAGCGGCCGCTGCGTCGTGCTCGGCCCGGGCCAGCACAATTCGTTGTGGGACACAGGGCTCGAGAGGATCGCGTCGCTGCGCGAGGTCGACACGCGCGCTGCGGGTGACGACCGGCGCCCGCGCTCGGCGTACGACAACACGGGTGGCGCATATGCCTACGGCCCCCGTGAAGGCGAGCGCCTGTACGAGGCGCAGGTGGTCTCGGTGCGTGCCGTCGTCGGGCCGCCCGAGACACGCTGCTGGGTCGAGCGTCAGCAGGTCGTCGAGCAGGATCGCGGCAACGCCAACGTTCCCGGCGCGATCGTGGGGGCGGTCATCGGAGGTATTCTCGGCCACCAGGTCGGCGGCGGCCGCGGCAAGGACGTCGCCACGGCAGGCGGCGCGGTGGCCGGCGCAGCGATCGGCGCCAACGTAAATCGAGGCTCCGGCGGCGGCACGACCGTGCAGGACCGCGACGTCCAGCGTTGCACCGACGTGCCCCGCGATGCGCGTCCCGCCTTCTGGGACGTCACCTACGCGTTCCGCGGCGCGACGCATCGCATTCAGACCGCCGAGCCCCCGGGTCCGACGATCACCGTCAATCGCGACGGCGAGCCGCGCGGATAGGCGCTAACCACGTATAGCGGCTGACCCCCGCCAAGGCTGGCGCGGGCGGGCGCTGCGAAACGGCTGTAAAAGCCCGAACGCAGTCCCCGCCTGCGCGGCCGTTGGTGCGACGCGGTAGTATCGCCGCCGTCATGGACTATCCGCGAGACCTCGTCGGCTATGGGCGCGACGTCCCGTCTGCCGACTGGCCAGGTGGAGCGCGCATCGCCGTCCAGTTTGTCCTCAACTACGAGGAGGGCGGCGAGAGCAGCGTGCTCCACGGCGACGCCGTCTCGGAGCAATTCCTGTCCGAACTCATCGGTGCCCAGGCGTACCCCGCGCGCCATCTGTCGATGGAGTCGATCTACGAGTACGGCTCGCGCGCGGGCGTCTGGCGGCTGTTGCGGGAGTTCGAGCGGCGCGCGCTGCCGCTGACGGTCTTCGGCGTGTCGATGGCGCTCCAGCGCCATCCCGACCTGACGGCGGCGTTCGTCGACCTCGGGCACGAGATCGCCTGCCACGGCTGGCGCTGGATCCACTACCAGAACGTCGACGAGGCGACCGAGCGCGAGCACATGCGCGTTGCCGTCGAGATCATTCGACGCATGACCGGCGCCCCGCCGGTCGGCTGGTACACCGGGCGCGACAGCCCCAATACGCGGCGGCTCGTCGCCGATCACGGCGGCTTCCTCTACGACGCCGACTATTACGGCGACGATCTCCCGTTCTGGATGACAGTCCGCAGGAGCGACGGTGCGACGGTGCCGCATCTCGTCGTCCCGTACTCCCTCGACTGCAACGACATGCGCTTCGCAACGCCACAGGGATTCGCTACCGGCGAGCAGTTCGTCACGTATCTGAAGGACGCCTTCGACGTGCTCTACGCCGAGGGCTCCGACAAGCCGAAGATGATGTCGATCGGCATGCACTGCCGCCTGCTTGGCCGCCCGGGCCGGTTCGCGGCGCTGCAGCGCTTTCTCGACCACGTCGAGCGCCACGATCGCGTGTGGGTGTGCCGGCGCGTCGACATCGCGCGCCACTGGATCGCGCGGCACCCCTACACGCAAGCGTGACTGCGCGCCCCCGTCCGGCGCGCGCCCGCACGCGCAGAGTGAGGAACCGGTCGCTCGCGATGGCCTAGAATCGCCCGGATGTCCACCGCCGAACTCCTCGACGACGCCCTGGCCCACCACCGCGCCGGCCGTCTCGCGCAAGCCGCCGAAATCTACCGGCAGGCCCTCGCGCTCGCGCCCGACGACCCTGACGCGACGCATCTCCTCGGGGTCGTCGCGTTCCAGCAGGGCAACGACAGCGAAGGCGCCACGCTGATCGGCAGGGCGATCGGACTCAATCCCGCCAAGCCGGAATATCACCACGATCTAGGCGACGTGTTCCGCGCGCAGGGTCGAGGCAACGAGGCGGTCGAAAGCTATCGCGAGGCGATCGCGCTCAAGCACGACCTCCACGAGTCGCACGTCAACCTCGCCGCGCTGCTCGCGCAGCAGGGACGCCTTGTCGAAGCCGTCGCGCATTACGAGCGCGCGCTGACGCTCCAACCGGGCGCACCGGACATCCACTACAACGCGGGCAACGCGCTGCGCGACCTCGGCGAGATCGACGCTGCCGCGACGCATTATGGCAGCGCCTTCGCGCTCCAGCCGAGACATTGGCCCGCGCTGTTCAATCTCGCTCACGTGCTGCAGGTGAACGGCGCGGTCGTCGAAGCCGCCGCCGCTTATCGCCGGGTTCTCGCGCTCGAGCCGAACTTCGCCGCCGCGCATTTCAACCTCGCCGGGCTGAACGAGGCCGAGGGGCGCGCCGACGAGGCGATCGCGGGCTACCGTGCAGCGCTCGACGCGTTCCCGGAGAGCGTGGACGCGCACAACAATCTCGCCAACCTGCTCGCCTCCCGCGGCCGCGCCGACGAAGCATTCGAAGGCTACGCTCGAGCTCTCGCGCTGCGGCCGGACTTTGCCGAAGCGCACGCCAACCTCGGCAATCTCCTGCTCGCGATGGGCCGCTACGACGCGGGCGTCGCCAGCCTCCGCCGCGCACTTTCCCTGCAGCCGCTGCCTGCGTTCAAGGCGGGGCTTGCGCGCGCGCTCGCGGCGTACCCGTACACGCGCGCCGACGCCGATTTGCGCCCGCTCGTCTTGCAGGCGATCAGCGAACCGTGGGCGCGGCCCGCCGATCTCGCGCGTGCGGCGGCAAGCCTCCTTCGCGCCGACCCCCTGCTCGGCCCGTGCATCGCCCGCGCGGCGGCTACGCCGCAGGCCGCTTCGCTCGAGACGTTGTTTTCCCCGGTCGGCGTCGGCGCCGCGACCGGCGACACGCTGCTCGCGGCGCTGCTGACGAGCGCACCGGTCGGCGACGTCGCCATCGAGCGCCTGCTGACCCAGGCGCGCGCGGCGCTGTGGAATGTCGATGCCGCCGAGGCGCCTGGCGATACCACGACTTTCGCCGCGCTGCTCGCACGCCAGTGCCACCTGAACGACTACGTGTTCGCGACGAGCAGCGCCGAAGACGCCCACGCCGACGCGGCGATGGCCAAGATCGCGGACGCATTGGCCGCCGGGCATGACGTCGCGGCATTCGCGCTCGCGCGACTCGCCTGCTACGTTCCGCTGGCCGCATTGCCGCGAAAGGAGAGACTGCTCGAGCGCGAATGGCCTCGGGAGATGTCCGCGCTGATGGTGCAGGTCATCGCCGAGCCACTCGAAGAAGCGACCCTCGCTGCCTCGCTGCCCATGCTGACGGCGATCGACGACGCGACGTCGCGGCGCGTCCGGCAACAGTACGAAGAGCATCCTTACCCGCGGTGGGTGCGCGCTGCGCCGGTCGAGGCCGCGCGTTCCTTCGATGCGTGGCTGCACGCCCGATTCCCCGGTGCAACGTTCCAGCCGCTGCGCGACGCCGCTGGCGCGGTCGATCTCCTGATCGCCGGCTGCGGCACCGGACAGCATGTCGTCGAGACGGCGCGTCGCTTTCCGCGCGCGCGCATCGTCGCGCTCGACCTGTCGCGCACCAGCCTGGCCTACGCCACACGCAAGGCGCGCGAGGTCGGCATCGCCAACGTCGAGTTCGCCCAGGGCGACCTGCTGGGGCTTGCGGCCACCGGAAGGACTTTCGACGTCATCGAAGCTGCCGGCGTGCTGCATCACCTCGCCGATCCCGGCGCGGGGTGGCGCAGCCTGGCCGCCGCGCTGCGGCCCGGCGGCTTCATGCTCGCGGCGATCTACGGCGAGCGCGCACGCGACGCCATCGTCGCGGGACGCGATTACGCAGCGGCGCACGGATACGGGCCGACCGCGTCCGACATCCGGCGCTTTCGCCAGGACGCGCTAAGCGCGCCGGCCGATTCGCAGCTTTCCCGGCTGGCGTCGTATCGCGACTTCCACTCGACCTCCGAATGCCGCGACATGCTGTTCCACGTCGAGGAGCACCGGACGACGCTGCCGGCGATCAAGGCGCGCCTGACCGACTTGGGGTTGCGATTCGTCGGCTTCCAGGTGCCGCCGGCGATCGCCGCCGAGTATGCGCGCCGCCGTCCGGACGATGTCGCGCGCACCAACCTCGATGCATGGCACGCGTTCGAGACTGCCGTCCCCGCGGCGTTCGCCGGCATGTACGAATTCTGGGTGCAGAGGCCCGCACTTCCATGATCCAGCTCTATTACTTCCCCGGCAACGCGAGCCTGATCGTTCACCTGCTGCTCGAGCAGATTGCCGCTCCGTTCGAGCTCACGCTGGTCGATCGTGCGCAGCGCGCGCACAAGCGCGCGGATTACCTGAAACTCAACCCCAACGGGCTGATTCCCGTCGTGGTCGACGGCGACACCGTGCTCTACGAGACCGCTGCAATCTGCCTGCACCTCGCCCTGCGCCATCCCGACCTGCGGCTGGCGCCTCCCGGCGGCTCGCCCGAGCGGGCGCAGTTCTATAAATGGCTCGTCTGGTCGTCCAGCACGCTGCAGGCGACGCTGATTCACTACTTCTACCCCGAGCGGATGGTGGACGAGGGCAACGCAGCCGGCGCGGCGCAGGTGAAGTCGCACGCCGAGGCGAGGGTCGGCAGCCTGCTCGACCAGCTCGATGCGCAACTCGCGTCGCACGGCCGCGACTGGCTGCTCGGCGAAGCGTTCAGCGCAGTCGACGCTTACGTCTTCGTGCTGTGCCGCTGGACGCGCGGCTTCGGGCGCCCCGCGCGCAGCCTGCCTCACGTCGGCCCGTACCTGCAGCGCATGCTCGAGCGGCCCGCCGTCCGGCGCGCGCTCGCAACCGAGGCGCTTGCACCGCCCTTCGTCTGACGCGCAGCGTCAGGACTGCGCGCTCGGCGCGCGCACGCCTTGCAGCAGGTCGTACACCGTGTACGCGACGACATGCGTGGCGCGCCGCAGGTCCTCGAGCAGCAGGTTCTCGTCCGGCTGCTTGGCGTTCGACTCGGCGATCGTCCGCGGGCCGGCGCCGTACATGACGATCGGCACGCCGTGCTCGCCGTAGAGGCGCGCGTCGGCATACAGCGGAACGCCGACCGCGGGAATTTCGGCGCCGAATACGCGCCTTCCGTGGTGCTGGATCGCCGCGACGAGCGCCTCGTGTCCCGGCCGTGGCGCCAGAGCGCGCGCGAGCAGCAGGCGCCGCACCTCCACGCGAATGCCGTCGTGCGCAGCCGCCGCAGCCTGTATCAACGCGCGGACGCGCGCCTCCACCGCGGCCGGATCCTCCTCTGGAATCATGCGCCGGTCGAGCTTCAGCACGAGCCGGTCAGGGACGACGTTGGTGTTGATGCCTCCGTTGAGGAGACCGACGATCATCGTGGGGTGGTCGATGCCGGCCACGCGCGACTTCGTCGCTTTCAGCGCGTCGGCTTCGGCGTAGATCGCATTCAGGATCGCCGCGCCGGCACGAAACGCGTCGCGGCCGCTTTCGGGCATCGCACCATGACCGGACTTGCCGTGCACGGTGACCTCGAGTTGCAGACACCCGTTGTGCGCGGTGACGACGGCGTAGCTGAAGCTCGCGGCGATCGCGAAGTCGGGCTTCGTAAGCCCGTTGTCGAGCAGAAAACCCGGGCCGGCAAGGCCGCCGAACTCCTCGTCGTACGTAAAGTGCAGCTCCACGGCGCCGTTGATCGAAGCGCCTTCGCGCGCGAGCTCGCGCAGCGCGCAAAGCGCGTAGGTGTAGGTCGCGATGTCGGACTTCGACACGGCGACGCCGCGCGCGTACATGCGCCCCTCCGCGACGACGCCTTCGTACGGCGGCTTCGTCCAGCCGTCGCCGGGCGGAACCACGTCGCCGTGTGCGTTCAGCGCGATTGTCGGACCACCAGCGCCGAAGCGCTGGCGGACGATCAGGTTGGTGATCGATTGCATGCCGCTGGCGCGCACGAGCGCTGCGGGCACGGGATGCCGCTCGACCTCGAAGCCCAGGCGCGCGAGCAGCTCGCAGGCTTTTTCGGCCGCCGGCGCGTTGTCGCCGGGCGGCGTATCGGAGGGCACGCGGACGATCCCGCGCAGGAACTCGATCTGCTCGGCATGCCGGGCATCGATGAAACCCCCCAGTCGCCCGTACGCGCCCTCCTCGGCGTTCATCGCGGCGGCCTGAAGTTCTCGAGAAAGTGCAGGAATACCGACGTGGCGATGTCGGCGTCTTCCGCGCTCATCGTTTCGTCGGGATGGTGGCTGATGCCGTTGTTGCCACAGCGGACGAACAGCATCGCGGTCGGCGCGACTGCGGGGAACTCCATCGCGTCATGACCTGCGCCGCTCGGCAGATGACGCACTTCGATGTCGTGCGCGGCGATCGCGTCGGCGAGCGAGCGCTGCAACGCCGGATCGCACGGCGCCGCGTTGGCGGAGAAAAACTGCGTCGTGCCGAGGGTGACGCGGCG
>JBDSLT010000136.1:0-9317 GCA_039916265.1 Casimicrobiaceae bacterium
ACACTGAAGGCCGTGCGGCGCACCGCCGGGCACTCGCCGCGAACTCAGCCCTTCAATCCACGCGACCCGTCCCGTCAATGCGCGCGTCGCCACGCCTGCACCCGGCCGATCAGCGGCCAGCACAGGATGAACAGCGCGAGCGCCATGATCGAGCCGACGAGCCCGTTGCTGAAGAACACGCCGACGGTGCCGCCCGACAGCAGCATCGACTGCCGGAACGCCGTCTCCGCCATGTCACCCAGCACCAGCGCCAGCACCAGCGGCGCCAGCGGATACTTGAGCTTCTTGAACACGTAGCCGACGACGCCGAAGACCAGCATCATCGCCACGTCGAACATCTTGTTGTGGACGGTGTACGCGCCGATCGAGCAGATGACGACGATGACCGGCGCGATGATCGCGAAAGGAATGCGCAGGATCGCCGCCCAGAAGGGCACGGTGGTCAACACGATGATGAGGCCGACGATGTTGCCGAGGTACATGCTCGCGATCAGCCCCCAGACGAAGTCCTTCTGCTCGGTGAACAGCAGCGGTCCGGGCTGCAGGCCCCAGATCAGCAGGCCGCCCAGCAGCACCGCCGCGGTAGGCGAGCCCGGGATTCCCAGCGTCAGCATCGGCAGCAACGCGCTGGTGCCCGCGGCGTGCGCCGCGGTTTCCGGCGCGACCACGCCCTCGATCTGGCCCTCGCCGAACTTGTCGCCGCTCTTGGAAAAGCGCTTGGCCATCCCGTAGCTCATGAACGATGCGGGCGTGGCGCCGCCCGGCGTGATGCCCATCCAGCAGCCGATCAGGCAGGCGCGCAGCGACGTCATCCAGTATTTCGGAAGCATCTTCCACGTCCTCCAGACAACCTTCGGGTCGATTTTTGCCTTGGTGCCCTTGAACGCGAGGCCTTCCTCCATCGTAAGCAGGATCTCGCCCAAGCCGAACAGGCCGATCACCGCGACCAGAAAGTCGAAGCCCTGCAGCAACTCGGTCTGCCCGAAGGTCATCCGCAGCGTGCCGGTGACGGTATCGAGGCCCACGGCGGCGAGCGCGAAGCCCAGCATCATCGCCACGAGCGTCTTCGCCGGCGGTTCGCGCCCCATGCCGATGAAGCTGCAGAACGTGAGGAACTGCACGGCGAAGAACTCGGGTGGGCCGAACTTGAGCGCGAAGCGCGCCACCAGCGGCGCGAGGAACGTGATGAGGATCACAGCGAACAGCGCACCGACGAACGACGAGGTGAACGCCGCGGTCATCGCCTCGCCGGCGCGTCCCTGCTGCGCCATCGGATAGCCGTCGAAGGTGGTCGCCACCGACCACGGCTCACCCGGTATGTTGAACAGGATCGACGTGATTGCGCCGCCGAACAGCGCCCCCCAGTAGATACAGGACAGCATGATGATCGCGGACGTGGGCGACATCGAGAACGTCAGCGGCAGCAGGATCGCGACGCCGTTGGCCCCGCCCAGCCCGGGCAGGACGCCGATCAGCACGCCGAGCACGATGCCCACCAGCATGAACAGGAGATTCTTCCAGGTCAGAGCGACCGCGAACCCCTGCATCAGATTGCCGACATCATCGAACACGGGGCGACCTTTCCGGCGCTACTCGCGAGCGGCGAGCGTCAATAGCCGATGAACTGTTCGAACGGTCCCTTCGGGAGGGGGACCAGGAACCAGACTTCGAACAGGAGGAACAGCGCGATCGGCACGCCGAGACTCGTCGCCAGCGTGATCGGCCATTTGAACTTGCCCTGCCACAGCATGAAGCCGGCGATGTAGATCGCCGACGCGACGTAGATGCCGAGGAAGTAGATGACGATCACGTAGACGACCGTCGGCAGCAGCATCTGCAGCACCGGCCGCAGTTCTGCGCGCGTAACGAAGGTCTCGCCCGCGAGCTTGCCCCACGCCATCAGGGTCCTGGCGGCGATCCACCCGCCGGAGGCGACGAGCATGCAGCCGATATAGAACGGAAAATAGCCGGCCTTGGGACCGTATTCACCCCACGCGATTCCCACGCGCAGGGCGTCCACGATGACCACGATGCCGCCGGCGACGACCAGCAGCGCGACGACGAGCTCGACCCAGCGGGTCTGCACGTCGCCGCCCCCCTCCCTCCCTGGTGAGCTCATCGCTTCTTACTTGGCGATGAAGCCGGCTTCCTGCATCAGCCCCTTGTGCTCGACTTCGGCCTTGCCGACCCAGTCTGCGTACTGCTTGCCGGTCATGAACGTGTTGTTGAAGGCGGCCTTCTCGGTGAATTCCTTCCACTCCGGAAGCGCGAGCACCTTCTTGAACACGTCGACGTAATAGTCGACCTGTTCCTGCGTCACGCCGCCCGGCATGAAAATGCCGCGCAGCATCAGGTACTCGACGTCGAGTCCCTGCGACTTGCAGGTGGGAATGTCCTGCCAGGATTGCGTCGCCGTCACCTTGTTGGGATAGGGCATCGGCGTCGAATCGAACACGCAGAGCGGCCGCACCGCGCCCGAACGCCAATGCGCGACGGCCTCGATCGGATTGTTGACCGTCGAGTCGACGTGCTTGCCGACGAGCTGGACCGCGACGTCGCCGCCGCCCTTGTACGGCACGTAGGTCATTTTCTTGCCGACCTTCTTTTCCAGCGCGACGGTGATGATCTGGTCTTCCTGCTTCGACCCTGTTCCCGCCATCTTGAACTGGCCCGCGGTCCCCGCCTTGACGGCGTTCATGTAGTCGCCCGCGGTCTTGTAGGGCGTGTCCGCGTTGACCCAGAGGACGAACTCGTCGAGTGCCAGCATCGCAACCGGCGTGAGGTCCTTCCAGTTGAACGGAACGCCCGTCGCGAGCGGCGTCGTGAACAGGTTGGAAAGCGTGATGATGATCTTGTTCGGGTCGCCCTTCGCACCCTTGATGTCGAGGAAGCCTTCGGCGCCGGCGCCGCCCGACTTGTTGACGACGATCAGCGGCTGCTTCATCAGGTTGTGTTTGGCGATGACGCCTTGCAGGAAGCGCGCCATCTGGTCGGCGCCGCCGCCGGTGCCGGCGGGGACCACGAATTCGACCGGTTTGGTCGGCTCCCAGGCGGCCATCGCCGCAACCGGAAGGCCGCCGACCAGGACGCCGATTGCACAGGAAACCGCCCATGCGCGACTGTTCGCTTTGCGTGTCATGAATCCTCCTAACTGTGGCAAGCGTCTTATGGGATTAGCTGCCGCCGCCGGGACGCTCCGGTGGCGGCAGGACCGTCGTTACGTCAAGCGCGCCTAACGTTCGATCGCCGCTCGCGGTGAACGTTCAGATGAGCCCCGCGCCGCGCGCCCACTGGTACTTCGCTCCGAGCACCGCGACCGGCATTTCGGTCGAATACGGGTACGCCGGGATGCCGTGGTCGAACAGGTACTCGGCGGCTTCCTCGACCTCGACGTCGCCGGCGAGCGACGCGACCACGGGCTTCGAGATGCCTTTCGCCTTGAATTCCTCCACCACCTCGGCGACGAGCTTGGCGAACACCATCGGCGGGGTGATGATGGTATGCCAATAGCCGAGGATCAGCGAGTGGATCCGCGGATCCTCGAGCCCCAGCCGGATCGTGTTCTGGTACGTTTTCGGCGGCTCGCCACCGGTGATGTCGACCGGATTGCCCGCGGCGCCAAACGGCGGGATGAACTTGCGAAACGCCGCGTCGAGATCCGCCGGCATCGTCATCAGCGACAGGTGGTTGTCGACGACCGCGTCGGAGAGCAACACGCCCGAGCCGCCGGCGCCGGTGATGATGACGACGTTCTCGCCCTTGGGCGTCGGCAGGACGGGTATCGCCCGCGCGAACTCCAGCAGGTCGCGCAGGCTGCGCGCGCGGATCACGCCGGACTGCTTCAGCACGTCCTCGTAGATCTTGTCGTTGCCGGCCAGGGCACCCGTGTGCGAGCTCGCGGCGCGCGCGCCCATCGCCGTGCGTCCCGCCTTGAGCACGACCACGGGCTTTTTCTTCGACACGCGCTTGGCGACTTCGGCGAACGCGCGGCCGTCCTTCAGGTCCTCGCAGTGCTGCGCGATGATGTGCGTGTTCTCGTCCTGCTCGAAGAACGTCAGGAGATCGTCCTCGTCGATATCCGACTTGTTGCCGAGGCCGACGATCGCCGACACGCCCATCTTGGCCGAGCGCGAGAAGCCGATGATCGCCATGCCGATGCCGCCCGACTGCGACGACAGCGCCGCGTGGCCCTTGACGTCGTAGGCCGTGCAGAACGTCGCGCAGAGATTCTTCCACGTGTAATAGAAGCCGTAGATGTTGGGGCCCATCAGGCGCACGTTGTACTTGCGGCCGATTTGCTGGATTTCCTTCTGGCCCTCGACGTTGCCGGTTTCGGCGAAGCCGGAGGGAATCAGCACCGCGCCCGGAATGCCCTTCTCGCCCACCTCGATGAGTGCTGCCGCGACGAACTTCGCCGGAATCGCGAACACCGCGACGTCGATCACACCGGGCACGTCCTTGACGCTCTTGTACGCCTTGCGGCCCATGATCTCGGACGCCGACGGGTTGATCGGGTAGATCTCGCCCTGGTAGCCACCGTTGATCAGGTTCTTCATCACCGAGTTGCCGATCTTGCCGTCCTCCAACGACGCGCCGATCACCGCGACGGCGTCGGGCTTCATGATCCGGTTCATCGACTTCACGATGTCGTCGTGACTCGGGCGATAGCGTGCTTCGGCAGGGTTGAAATCGACGACGATGCGCACGTCGGCGGCGATGGCGCCACTCTTGGTCGCGAAGACGGGATTCAGGTCCATCTCCGCGATCTCGGGAAAGTCGCTGACGAGCTGCGACACGTTGACGATGATCGCCGCCAGCGCATCGCGATTGGCCGGGTCGGAGCCGCGAACGCCCTTCAGGATTTCCGCAGCCGCGACGCCGTCGAGCATCGACAGCGCGTCGTCCTTCGTCGCCGGCGCGAGCCGGAACGTGATGTCCTTGAGCACTTCGACCAGCACGCCGCCCAAACCGAACGCAACGAGCTTGCCGAACGACGGATCGGTGACGGCGCCGACGATGACTTCCTGGCCGCCCATCAGCATCTGCTGCACCTGAATGCCCAGCAGATTTGCCTTCGCGTCGTACTTCTTCGCGCTGGCCATGATCGTCGCGAAGCCGCGCTCGACGTCGGCGGCCGAGCGCACGCCGACCATCACACCGCCCGCTTCGGTCTTGTGCAGGATCTCCGGCGAGACGATCTTCAGCACGACCGGGTAGCCCATCCCGTCGGCGAGCTTCACCGCGTCGGACGCGCTCGCCGCAACGCCCTCCCTGGGCACCGCGATGCCGTACGCGTCGCAGACGAGCTTGCCCTCCGGCGCCGTCAGCGACGTGCGGCCTTCGCCCTTGACCTTGTCGAGGATGCCGCGAACCGCCGTCTTGTCGTGCGCCATGAGATCGATCCTTTCGTCCGCGCTCAAATCGCACCCGCGGATCGAAGCGCCGCGACCTGCTCCTGGCTATAGCCGAGTTCGCCCAGCACCTCGTCCGTGTGCTCGCCCAAAAGCGGAGAGCGCTTCACGTCGGTGGGGCTGTCCGACATCTTGATCGGGTTGCCTACCGTGAGGTACTTGCCGCGCTTCGGGTGATCGACCTCGACGACGGTGCCGGACTTCCGCAGCGACGGCTCGTCGGCCAGTTCCTTCATCGACAGGATCGGGCCGCACGGGATGTCGTGCTCGTTCAGCAGATCCATCGCCTCGAACTTGGTCTTGGTCATCGTCCACTTCTCGATTTCGCCGAAGATCTCCATCAGGTGCGGCAGCCGCGCCTTCGGTGTGGCATAGCGGGGATCGGTCAACCATTCCTCGCGGCCGATCACCTTGCAGATGTCCTTCCATACCGGTGCCTGCGTGATGAAGTAGATGTACGCGTTGGGGTCGCTCTCCCAGCCCTTGCACTTCAGGATCCATCCCGGCTGGCCGCCGCCCGACGCGTTGCCGGCGCGCGGCACCGCCTCGCCGAACTTGCCGTGCGGATACTGCGGATACTCCTCCATCACGTCCGTGCGATCGAGGCGTTGCTGGTCGCGCAGCTTGACGCGGCAAAGGTTGAGGACGCCATCCTGCATCGCGGTCAGCACGCGCTGGCCGCGGCCCGACGTGTTGCGCTGGTAGAGCGCGGTAACAATGCCGAGCGCGAGATGCAGACCGGTGCCCGAATCGCCGATCTGCGCGCCGGTGACCAGCGGCGGACCGTCGTCGAAGCCCGTCGTCGATGCGGCACCGCCGGCGCACTGCGCGACGTTCTCGTAAACCTTGCAGTCCTCGTAGGGTCCGGGACCGAAGCCCTTCACCGACGCGACGATCATCCGCGGGTTGAGCTGCTGTATGCGCTCCCACGTGAAACCCATCCGGTCGAGCGCCCCCGGGGCGAAATTCTCGACCAGCACGTCGCACTTCTTCACCAGCGCTTCCAGTACCTCCTTGCCCTTCGCGTTCTTGGCGTCGATGGTGATCGAGCGCTTGTTGTGGTTCAGCATCGTGAAGTAGAGGCTGTCCACGTCGGGGATGTCGCGCAGCTGTGCGCGCGTAATGTCGCCTTCGCCGGCGCGCTCCACCTTGATGACGTCCGCACCGAACCACGCGAGAAGCTGCGTGCAGGTCGGACCCGATTGCACGTGCGTGAAATCCAGGATTTTCACGCCGTCTAACGCCTTGCCCATTACGTTCCCCTCCGCAGTTCCGTGAATGCCCGCGCGCGCCAAACGCGCCCGGTCAGCCTTCAGACCTTCTTCTTCGCGGCCGGATTGAGGCTCGTGATGCGCCCGCTCTCCGTACCCGCCTTTTCGTCGATCACGGCGTTGATCAGCGTTGGCCTGCGCGAGCGCAGCGCCTCCTCCATTGCGCTGCGCAGCTCCGCCGGTGTCGTTGCGCGCACACCGACGCCGCCGAAGGCCTCCGCCATCTTCTCGTAGCGGGCGTCCTTGACGAACACCAGAGGCGAGGGATCGCTTCCTCCCAGCGGGTTCACCTCGTCGCCGCGGTAGACGCCGTTGTTGTTCAGGATCACGACGCAGACCGGCAGGCCGTAGCGGCAGATCGTCTCGACCTCCATCCCGGAGAAGCCGAAGGCGCTGTCGCCCTCGACGGCGATCACCTGCTCGCCGCTGACCACGGCCGCCGCGACGGAGAAGCCCATGCCCACGCCCATGACGCCCCACGTGCCGACGTCCAGCCGCTTGCGTGGCTTGTGCATGTCGACGATGCTGCGAGTGAAGTCGAGCGCGTTCGCGCCCTCGTTGACGAGGATCGCGTCGGGGTTCGCGGCGATGATGTCGCGCACGACGTTGAGCGCGCTGTGGAAATTCATCGGCGCCGGGTTCTTCGCCAGCGCTTCGGCCATCTTTGCGACGTTTTTGGTCTTGCGCTCGGCGATGGCGTCGAGCCATTCGGCGGGCGGCTTCGGCCATTGCTTCGCCGCGGCGCCCCCCGTGCCGTCACCGATCGCGACCAGCATGGCCGCTACGCACGAGCCGATGTCGCCGACGACCGGCGCATCGATGCGCACGTTGCTGTCCGCTTCCTGCGGCGAGATGTCGATCTGGATGAATTTCTGCCCGCCCCATTCCTTGGCGCTGCCAGCCCCCCACGTCTTGCCCTTGGCGTGCGACAGCAGCCAGTTGAGGCGCGCACCGATCAGCATCACGACGTCGGCCTCCGGCAGCACGTACGAGCGTGCTGCCGATGCCGATTGCTCGTGCGTGTCGGGCAAGAGGCCCTTGGCCATCGACATCGGCAGGTAGGGGATGCCGGTGCGCTCCACGAGCGCGCGGATGTCCGCATCGGCCTGCGCGTAGGCCGCCCCCTTGCCGAGGATGATCAGCGGCCGCCTGGCGCTCTTCAGCAAGTCGAGCGCGCGCTTTACGGCGTCTTGCGCCGGGATCTGGCGCGGCGCCGGATCGACGACCTTGATCAGCGATTTTCTCGCCGCTTCCGCGTCGATGGTCTGCGGGAAGAGCTTGGCGGGCAGGTCGAGATACACGCCCCCGGGGCGCCCGGAGAGCGCCGCGCGGATCGCCCGCGCCACGCCCACGCCGATGTCCTCGGCGTGAAGCACCCGGAACGCCGCCTTGGCGATCGGCTTGGCGATGGCGAGCTGGTCCATCTCCTCGTAATCGCCCTGCTGCAGGTCCACGATCTCGCGCTCGCTCGAGCCGCTGACGAGGATCATCGGGAAGCAGTTGGTCGTCGCATTGGCGAGCGCAGCCAGACCGTTGAGAAAGCCGGGCGCGGAAACGGTGAGGCAGACCCCCGGCTTCTGGGTCATGAAACCGGCGATCGACGCGGCGTAGCCGGCGTTCTGCTCGTGGCGAAACGAGATCACCCGCATGCCCGCGGCCTGCATCTTGCGCGTGAGATCGGTGATCGGGATGCCCGGCAGACCGAAGATCGTATCGATTCCGTTGAGCTTCAGCGCTTCGATCACCAATGTGAAGCCGTCGGTCTCGCGCGAGGGCGCGCTGGCTTCGGCGTTGCTCTCGATCGCCGGCGTTGCGCCGGGTGCCGTCGTGGACGGCTTGGTCGTTGTCTCGAGCATGGTTGTTACCCCGTGATCAAGGAGGAGGCGCAACGGCCCCGAGGATCCACCCCCAATGGACTATCCGGTGGCGGTTGAAAGTATCCGCCATAAGGTATGTGATATATCACCATCCGTCAACGAGCATTGCCGAGTTCTCGTTCAGCGCGGTTTGCGTCCGCGTGATTGGTTTCTGGTATATAACATACCTCACACCAACGGCGGATCAACATCGAGGTCCGACGCGTGAAATCCGGGAGGACGGGTCATGAGGGCCGGTGCGCTGCAAACCGAACTGCCCGCGGGCGCTGCCGAACAGGAAAATCGCCGCCCCAGGGCAGCGAATCCGACTGCGGGCGCGGGCGCAGCGGCGACGCTCAACCTGCAACCGATCAACACGAGCGTCTCGCTGCGCGACCAGGCCTACGCCGCGCTGAAGCAGGCGATCATCGACGCCGACATCTATTCGCACGACGAGGAATTGCGGCTCGACGAGCGGCAACTCTCGCAGTCGCTCGGCGTATCGCGCACGCCGATCCGCGAGGCGATGACGCTGCTCGAGCAGGAAGGCTTTCTGCGGACCGTGCCGCGACGCGGCATCTTCATCGTCCGCAAGACCAAGAAGCAGATCATCGAGATGATCGAGATGTGGGCGGCCATCGAGAGCATGGCCGCGCGGCTCGCCACCACCAACGCATCCGACCCGGAGATCGCGAGCCTGCGCACGATGTTCGGCGAGTTCGCGACGACGACGCCCGCCGAGCACATCGAAGAGTACTCGGACGCGAACATCGCGTTCC
>JBDSLT010000137.1:0-10031 GCA_039916265.1 Casimicrobiaceae bacterium
GTCGACGGCGGCGTCTACGGGGCGGTGTCCGGTCCACGCCTCGAGACCGCGGCCGAGATCGACCGGATGGAGCGCGATGGCGCCACGCTCGTCGGCATGACGGGCATGCCGGAGGCGGTGCTGGCGCGGGAGCTGGAGCTGCCCTATGCCGCGGTTTGCGTGGTCGTGAATCATGCCGCGGGGCGCGGCGACAGCGCACAGCAGATCTCGATGGATCGGATCGCGAACGTCCTGGAGAAAGGCATGGATCGCGTGCATGCGCTGCTCACTCGACTCGCGCCGATGATGCGGCCATGATTCGCGACGTGCTTCGCATGGGCGATCCACGCCTCTTCGAGCGCTCGCGCGAGGTGCAGCGCTTCGCCACGCCCGCGCTCCAGGCGCTGCTCGAGGACATGCGCGACACGATGCACGCGCAAAACGGCGCCGGGCTCGCCGCACCCCAGATCGGCGTCCCTCTGCGGGTGGTGATCTTCGGCGTCGAGCAAAATCCACGCTATCCGGACGCGGAGCCCGTTCTCTACACCGAGCTCGTCAATCCGCTCATCGTCCCGCTTGGCGACGAGATGGAGGACGGCTGGGAAGGCTGCCTGTCGGTGCCGGGACTGCGCGGGGTGGTGCCGCGCTTCCTGCGCATCAGCTACTCGGGCGTCGATCCGCAGGGCCGCACGATCGAGCGCGAGGCGGCGGGCTTTCACGCACGCGTCGTCCAGCACGAATGCGATCACCTGGACGGCGTCCTGTATCCGATGCGCGTGCGGGATTTCACGCAGTTCGGCTATACGGACGTGCTGTTTCCCGATCTCGCCGACGCGCCGCCCGCGGATTGACGCGCTTGCTGCGCCCCCGCGCAGGCTTCCGGGAGGGCGCGCGCCGCGGGTGCTGCGCGCTCGCCGCGCTGGCGCTGACCTTGAGCGGGCAGGGCGCAGCGGCCGCGACGCTTGACGTCGGACCGGGCGCGCCTTATCGCTCGGTCGCCGCGGCTGCTGCGGCGGCACGCGACGGCGACACGATCGAGATTGCCGCCGGGACGTATCGCGAGGACGTGGCGGTGTTCACGCAGAAGCGCCTCACGATTCGGGGTGTTGGCGGCCGCGTCGTGCTCGATGCGGCGGGGCGGGTCGCCGAGGGCAAGGCGATCTTCGTGCTGCGCGACGGCGATTACGCCGTGGAGGGCCTCGAGTTCCGCGGCGCGCGCGCGGACGACCAGAACGGCGCCGGCATCCGCTTCGAGCGTGGGAAGCTCGCCGTTCGCCGCTGCACGTTCGCCGACAACGAGAACGGCATCCTCACCGGCAACGACGGAGCGGCGGAGCTGCTCGTCGAGGACAGCGAATTCTCGCAGGCACCGCGCGATCGCGGTGCGCTGAAGCACCTCCTCTATGTCGGGCGCATCGCGCGCTTTGCCATCACCGGCAGCCGGCTGCATCAGGCGTTCGACGGGCATCTCGTGAAGTCGCGCGCCCGGACGAGCGACGTTCGCTACAACCTGCTGTACGACGGTCCGGAGGGGCGCGCCGCCTACGAGCTCGAGTTTCCCAATGGCGGCAAGGCGATCGTCGTGGGCAACGTCATCGGCCAGAGTGCGACGACGACCAATCCCGTCGTCGTTTCGTTTGGCGCCGAAGGCGCGGTCTGGCCGGACAACGCGCTCTATCTGGTCCACAACACGCTCGTCAGCGATCGCCGCTGGGGCGCGTGGTTCCTGCGCGTGTTCCCGGCCAACTTTCCCGGCGGCGTGCCGCTCGTCGCAGTCAACAATCTCACCGTCGGCGCGGGAATCTTCAGCCTGGGCGCCAGTGGCACCTTCGCAGGCAATTTCCCTGTTTTCGCAGGGTCGCTCGGCGATCTCGCGACGCTCGACTTCACGCTCGGGAAGGGGTCGTGGCTGCGCGGGAGCGGCGAGACGCCACCGTCGCTCGACGGCGTGTCGCTGGCGCCGACCCGGGAGTTCCGCCTGCCGGTCGGGACGCGCGACCTCGCGCCGCAGCAAACGTGGACCCCCGGCGCGTTTCAGAGCCTCGACCCGCGCCGTTGAGCGCGACCGACCGCGTTCGCCGCCCGCGTCGCTAGGTCCGCAGCTGCTCGAACAGCGCGGTCTCGAGCCGCAGCAGCGCCTGCTCGTCGTGCAGGCGCGCGCCGTCGATCAGGAACACGTCCTCCGCCCGCTCGCCCAGCGTGTTGATCTTGGCGCTGGTGACGTTGACGTTGTTGCGCGCAAGCACGTAGGCGATGCGCGCAAGAAGGCCAGGGCGATCGCCCGCGACGACTTCGAGGATGTAATGCGTGCCGCGCTCGTCGGGGAAGATTTGCACCTGCGGCGTAAGCGGGAAATGCCGGAGCTGGCGTGAAATGCGGCCTTCTGGGGGCGCCTCCAGCGGCGCGTGCGCGCCGGTCAGCTTGGTGAGCTCGAACTCGATCCGCTGGATGGTGTCACGGTACGACGCGAGCGGGTTCGAAGGTTCGTGCACCGCGAACGTGTCGAGCGCGTAGCCGTTGCGCGTCGTATGCACCTTCGCCTCCAGGATCGACAGGCCGGCGCGGCCGAAAAAGCCGCACACGCGCGCGAACAGCTCCTTCTGGTCGGGAAGGTAGACGAGCACCTGCAATCCCGCGCCGTCGCGCGCGAGGCGCGCCTTGACGACCGGCGCCGTGCGCTCGACGCGCCAGTACAGGTGACGCGCGTGCCACGCGATTTCGTCGGCGGTATGCCGCTGGAAATACGGTGTGTCGAGGTGGCGCCACAGCGCGTGCTCGGCGTTGTCCGGCACGGCATAAAGCCGGAGCAGGCGCTGTGCCTCGACTTGTCGCGCCTGCACGCTGTCCTGGATCGTCTGCGCGGCGGACTCGCCCGCCAGCACGCGGCGTGTCGCGCGAAAGAGATCCTCCAGCAGCTTCGCCTTCCACGCGTTCCATACGCGCGGACTGGTGCCGCGGATGTCCGCGACGGTCAGCAGGTAGAGCGCGGACAGGCGCCGCTCGGTGCCGATCGCGTGCGCGAATCCGGCGACGATGCGCGGATCGGTGATGTCCTGTTTCTGGGCGGTCTGCGACATGAACAGGTGACGCTCGACCAGCCAGGCGACGAGATCGCAGTCGTCCTTCGGAAGGCCGTGCTGCGCGCAGAAGCGGTGCGCGTCGCGGGCGCCGAGCGTCGAGTGATCGCCGCCGCGGCCCTTCGCGATATCGTGGAACAGTCCGGCGAGGTACAGCGCCTCCTTGGGCTCGAAATCGGCGATCAGCCGCGAGCACAGCGGGTATTCGTGCGCGTGCTGCGCCTCGGTGAAGCGGCGCAGGTTGCGTATCACCATCAGGATGTGCTCGTCCACCGTGTACACGTGGAAGAGGTCGTGCTGCATCTGGCCCACGATGCGGCCCCACACCGGCAGGTACTGGCCGAGAATGCCGAACAGGTTCATCCGCCGAAGCTCGTGCGTCAGGCCGCGCGGTTCGCGGAAGAGTTGCACGAAGCGCGCGCGATTGCCGGGATCGCGGCGGAACGCGACGTCGATGCGCCGGCGCTCGCGCCACAGCGCGCGCAGCGTCCGCGCGCTCATGCCGGTCAGGTCGGACGAACGCTGCAGCATGAGGAACGCGTCGAGCATCGCCGAGGGTCGCCGCGCGAACAGGTCGTCGTCGCGCATGTCGAGCAGCTCGTCGACGCGCTGGAACTCGGCGTCGATCGGCACCGGCGACGTCGCAGCCGGATGAAGGCGCGCGTGGATGTTCTGCAGGAGGATGATGTTGACCTGGCGCACGAGCTTGGCCGCGCGGTAATAGCGCTGCATCAGCTGCTCGCTGGCGCGCCGCGTCGGCGTGTCCGCCAGCCCGAGCTGCCGGGCGAGCGCCGCTTGCAGGTCGAATACCAGGCGGTCCTCGCGGCGATCGGCGAGATAGTGCAACCGCACGCGCAAGCCGCCGATGAAGCGCTCGTGGCGCGCGACCGCGCGCGCCTCGGGTACGGTCATCAGCTCGTGGCGCGCGAGCTCGCGCCAGCTGCTGCCGAGGCCCGAGGCACGGGCGATCCACAGCACCGTCTGGAGGTCGCGCAGGCCGCCCGGACTTTCCTTGACGTTCGGCTCGAGGTTGTACGCGGCATCGTGATACTTGAGGTGGCGCTGCTGCTGCTCCAGCGCCTTGGCGGCGTAGAACGCGCGCGGATCGAGCGCCGCCGCGAACGTCTTGCGGAAGCGCTGCGTGAGGCGATGCACGCCGATGAGGTGGCGATGCTCGAGCAGGCTCGTGCGCACGGTGGCATCGGCGGCCATCTCGGTTGCGCATTCGTCGATCGTGCGCACTGCGTGCGCGAGCTCGAGGCCGCTGTCCCACAGCGCGGCGAAGAAGCGCTCGATGGCGGATGCGCCCGCCGCATCCGTCGGCGCCGGCAACAGCACCAGCACGTCGACGTCCGAATGCGGATAGAGCTGGCCGCGACCGTACCCGCCGACGGCGAGCAGCGCGTAATCCGCCGGCATGCCCGCCTCGGTCCAGACACCCGTGACGACGCGGTCGACGAGCCGCGCGTGCTCGCGCAGGAGGCGCGCCGTGTCGGGATCGTCGAAAAACGCGTCCTTCAGCTCATCGCGGCCGCGCGTCAGCTCGTTGCGCCAGTGCACGACACGCGGGCGCGGTGGCGCAGGCGTCGCGGCTTGAATCGCGGCGGGCAGGGTGCCCACGCCGGCCCGCTCGGTCAAGGCGCCGCGGCCGGGGGCGGCGGCGTGCCTGCCGACTGCGTAAGGATCTCGAAGCCGTCCTCGGTCACGAGCACCGTGTGCTCCCATTGCGCGGACAGCGAATGGTCGGCGGTGACGATGGTCCATCCGTCGGCGAGGCAACGGATGCCGGCGCGCCCCGCGTTGATCATCGGCTCGACGGTGAAGATCATGCCCGCCTGCAGCTTGACGCCGGTGCCGGGGCGGCCGTAGTGGAGCACCTGCGGCTCCTCGTGGAAGTTCCTGCCGATGCCGTGGCCGCAGAATTCGCGCACGACCGAATAGCCGCTGCTCTCCGCAAAGCGCTGGATCGAGGCGCCGATGTCGCCGAGATGCGCGCCGGAGCGCACGGCGCGGATGCCGCGCCACATCGCCTCGTACGTGACGTCGACGAGGCGCTTCGCCTGGATCGACGGCTTCCCGATGTAGAACATTCGGCTCGTGTCGCCGTGATAGCTGTCCTTGATGACCGTCACGTCGACATTGACGATGTCGCCGTCCTTCAGCTTCTTGTCGCCCGGGATGCCGTGGCAGACGACGTGGTTGACCGACGTGCACAGCGATGCGGGATACGGGGAATGTCCGGGCGGCGCGTAGTTGAGCGTCGCGGGAATCGTCGCCTGCACGTTGACCATGTAATCGTGCGCGAGCGCGTTGATCGCGGCCGTCGTGACGCCGGCCTTCACCTGCGGCGCCAGATAATCGAGCAACTCGGACGCAAGCCGTCCGGCCGCACGCATACCCGCGATGTCCTGCGCGGACTTGAGCTCGACCGCCATCACGCTCTCAGCAGTTCGTTGATGCTGGTCTTCGACCGTGTCTTCGCGTCGACCTGCTTCACGATCACCGCGCAGTAGAGGCTGTGACTGGCGTCCGCGGCGGGCAGGTTGCCGGCGACGACGACCGATCCTGCCGGCACGCGGCCGTACGTGACACTGCGGGTCGCGCGGTCGTAGATCTTGGTGCTCTGGCCGATGAACACGCCCATGCCCAGCACCGAGTTCTCCTCGACGATCACGCCCTCGACGACCTCCGAACGCGCGCCGATGAAGCAGTTGTCCTCGATGATCGTCGGGTTCGCCTGCAGCGGCTCCAGCACGCCGCCGATGCCGACGCCGCCCGACAGGTGCACGTTCCTGCCGATCTGCGCGCAGGAGCCGACGGTCGCCCACGTGTCGACCATCGTGCCTTCGTCGACATAGGCGCCGATGTTCACGTACGACGGCATCAGCACCACGTTGCGCGCGACGAACGCGCCGTGCCGTGCGACGGCGGGCGGCACCACGCGAACGCCGGACTGCGCGAACGCGGCGTCGTCGAACATCGCGAATTTCGTCGCGACCTTGTCGTAGAAGCGAAACGGCGCCTGCGGACCGTCGGGCCCGATGGCCGCGTTGTCGGCGAGCCGGAAGGAGAGCAGCACCGCCTTCTTGATCCACTGGTGCGTCTGCCAGCCGTCAGGGGTCTTTTCGGCGACGCGCAGGCGGCCCGCGTCGAGCTCGCCGATGACATGGCGCACCGCGTCGGCCACCGCGCCTTGCGCGTTGCGCGGCGAAAGCCCGGCGCGCGTCTCCCACGCGGCATCGATGGTCGATTGAAGATCGGTCATTGGAACCGGTGCAAAAAGTGAAAGTTTACACGGGCCGGCGAAGGCGGCCGGTGGCCGGGGGAGGGATCGGGGTTGGGGCTCGGGGTGGGCCCCTCGCCGGCGCTCGCGACGCTACATCGCCTTGAACCGATGCGCGAAGGTGCGCGACACGGTCAGCTTTTCGGGGCGATTGCGCAGCGTGATGACCGGCTGGTCGCGCCAGTCGCGCTCTACCTTGCCGATGGCGCGCAGGTTGACGATCGTGCCGCGATGGATCTGCCAGAAGGCGTCGGCGTCGAGCTCCTCGTAGAGTTCCTTGATCGGCTTCTTGATCAGCCCCTCGCTCGCTTCGCTGACGACCTTCGTGTACTTGTCCTCGGCCTGGAAGTACAGGATGTCGTCGACCGCGATCATCTGCATCGTCGGACCGAGCGACGCGCGGATCCACTTGAGCGGCGGGCGACGTGCACCCTCGGACGCGCCGTCGCGCGAGGCGAGGCGAGCCAGCAGGGCGGTGAGGTCCTCCGGCGGACTTGCGAGCCGGGACTTGACGCGCGCGACGAGCTTGGCGATGCGCTCCGGCGAGACCGGCTTCAGCACGTAGTCGATGGCGCCCTCGTCGAACGCTGCGACCGCGTATTCATCGTAGGCGGTCACGAACACGACGTGCGTCATCCCGTCGAGCTCGCGCGCGACGTCGAGGCCCGAGCGCACCGGCATGCGGATATCGAGAAAAGCGACGTCGGGACGGCGCGCGACGATCGCCGCGAGCGCCTCGTCGCCGTTGCCGGCCTCGCCGACGATGGCGAGCTCGGGCCAGGCCTCGGCGAGGCGCGCCTTCAACTGCGCGCGCAGCAGCGGCTCGTCCTCGGCGATCAGCGCTGTGGGTGCAGCGGCCATTGGCGTTCGGTGAAGGTCAGCAACCCTCGTAGGGCAGCGCCAGCGTCGCGCGCGCGCCCCGCGGGTCCATGGGTTCGAGTGTAAACCGGCCGCGGCTGCCGTACAGCGCCGCCAGGCGCTCGCGGATGTTGGAAAGCCCGACGCCCCCGCCTTGCGCAGGCGAGGACCCGGCGAAGCCGCGGCCCGTGTCGGCGACCGTCACGACCACCGCGTCGTCGGCACGGTGCGCGGCGACCGTCACGCGACCGCCATCGGCAGACGGCTCGATCCCGTGCTTGATCGCGTTCTCGACGAGCGAGATCAGCAGGTTGGGCGGGAAGCGATGCGACTCCAGGTCGGGCGGGATGTCGATCGCGAAATCGAGGCGCGCGCCGATGCGCATCTTCAGGATGTTGAGGTAGGCCCGCGCGAGCTCGGCCTCGCGGCCGAGGGTCGTCGACGCCGCGCGAAGCTGCGGCAGCGCCGCGCGCAGGTAGTCGATCAGATGGCCGAGCAGCGCGCCCGCGCGCGCCGGATCGGTCTCGGTCAGGTACTGCACCGACGCCAGCGTATTGAACAGGAAGTGCGGCTCGACCTGCGCCTGCATCAGTTTCAGCTCCGCCTCGATCGCCTGCTTGGACAGCAGGTGGCGCTCCGCCTCGGCCTTGTGCAGCGCGGCGGTGGCGCGCGCCTCCTTGAACTTCACGTAGAAGATCAGGCTGATGAGCAGGCCGTTGCCGAAGGCGGTGAACGCGTTGTAGACGAAGAACATCGCCCGCGCGCTCACGTAGGGCGTCGTATAGCCCTTGACGAGGATCACGAGCGCGACGCCGATCACCGCGCCGACTGCGGCGGCGAGCGCAAGGCGAATGATCGGAGAATCCTTGTCCCACGGCTGCGCGACGTTGACGCAATACGCGATCGAGAAGCCGTAGATCTGGACCGTCACGAGCGGGTGCCAGAACGGCCGCGGATCGTCGATCCACAGCACGCCCGCGATGCCCGTGTTGATGGCTGCGATCAGCAGGATCGTCGCCCACGAGGCGTGGAAACCGGCGAGCAGCAGGTGCAGCTTCGGCGTCGCGGCGGTCCGGACCATGGGGCGGATTCTAGGCCGGAGGCGCTGCGCGACCTGGCTGGCGCGACAAAACGCCCGGCGTGCCGACCGGGCGCCCCGGGCCGGCGCGAGACGCCACCGGCCGCCTGGCCCCCGTCAGGCAGCGGAGACGCCGGACGATTCGGTGCGACGCGCGAACGCCACGATCCGCTCGATCGCCTCGGCGCATTCGGCGGCTTCGGCGACCAGCGCGATGCGGATGCGCCCGCGACCGGGATTGGTGCCGTGGGCGTCGCGCGCGAGAAAGCTCCCCGGCAGCACCAGCACGTTCTCGGCGGCGAGCAGCCCGCGGGCAAAGGCGGCGTCGTCGCCAGGCGTACGCGCCCACAGGTAAAACGCGGCGTCAGGCATCGAACAGTCCAGCGATCCGGCGAGCCGTGGTTGCAGCGCGGAAAACTTGGCGGCGTAACAGGCGCGATTGGCGACGACGTGCGCCTCGTCGTCCCACGCGGCGATGCTGGCCGCGGCGACCACGCCGGACATCGCCGACCCGTGGTAAGTACGATAAAGGAGAAACGCTTTCAGCAGCTCGGCGTCCCCCGCGACGTAACCCGAGCGCAATCCGGGGACATTCGAGCGCTTCGACAGGCTGCCGAACACCACCAGCCGCGGAAAGCCGCTGCGGCCGAGCGCGTGCGCGGCGGCGAGCGCGCCGAGCGGCGGAGTCGCTTCGTCGAAATAGATCTCCGAGTAGCATTCGTCCGACGCAATGACGAAACCATGCCGGTCGGAAAGCTCGAACAGCTTCCGCCATTCATCGAGCGGCAGCACGCGGCCCGTCGGATTGTCCGGCGAGCAGACGTACAGCAGCTGCGTGCGCGACCACACCGCCTCCGGGACGTCGCGCCAGCGATGCGCGAAGCCGCCTTCCGGATCGGCATTGACGCAATGGGGCAGGGCGCCGGCGAGCAACGCGGCCCCCTCGTAGATCTGGTAGAACGGATTCGGCACGACGACGGTGGCACCGGGCCGGCTGGCGTCGACGATCGCCTGCGCGAAGGCGAACAGCGCCTCGCGGCTGCCCAGCACCGGCAGCACCTGCGCCGCGGGGTCGAGCGCAGGCAGGTCATGGCGGCGCGCCAGCCACCGCGCAATCGCCTCACGCAACGCGGGAACGCCGGCCGTCATGGGATAATTTGCGAGACCGGCGGCGGCGCCTTCGGCGAGCGCGTCGAGCACGAGCTGCGGCGTCGGATGGCGCGGCTCGCCGATCGAAAGATTGATCGGCCGCTTGCCCGCCGGCGGCGCCACCCCTGCCATCAGCGCGCGCAGCCGCTCGAACGGATACGGCTGCAGGGTCTGGAGGCGGGGATTCACGAGACAGGACGCGTGCGACGCGAATCGATTATACCGGCCGGCGACCTGGCCGCCGGACCCGCTCCCGCTGGCGGCCTGCGCATCGCCGGCGGGCTCGCGACGCTGCTCGCGCTCGCGCTGGTTGCGATGGTCGTCGCGTACTGGGGATGGCAGATCCTCGCGCCGCCACGCGTGCACATTGCCGCTGCCACGCCCGCGGACCCGGCGGCAGCGCTGCTCGCATCGGGCTTGTTCGCCGATGTGTCGCCATCGTCGAGCGCGTCCGCCGCGAACGACGCGACAGCGCAGGGCCTTCCCGGCGACGCGCGGCTGCTCGGTGTGTTCGCCGAGCCGGACGGTCGCGGCTACGCGCTGTTCCGCCTCGCGAGCGGTCCGCGCCTCGTCGCGGTGGGCAACGACATCGCGCCGGGGGCGACGC
>JBDSLT010000138.1:0-3045 GCA_039916265.1 Casimicrobiaceae bacterium
GCGGCACCGGCGGCGCTGCGGTGGTGACCGAGAACCGAGCCGTGGGGTCGTTCCGCAAGCTCGACATCGCCGGGAATCTCGACGTCACGCTGGTGCCCTCGGCGAGCGAGGAGGTCGTCGTCGAGGCGCCCCCCGGCATGCAGTCGCGCGTTCGCGCGCGCGTCGAGGGCGGCACGCTGACCATCGCCGGCGGCGAGACGCGGCGCTGGTGGAGTGGCATCGTCGGCGGGGGCCGCGGTGCCCCGACGTCCAGGGTCACGGTGAATTTCCGGACGCTCGACACGATCTCCCTCGCCGGCAGCGTCAAGCTCAGCGCGGCAAAGCTCGACGCGGACACGCTGCGCATATCGGCCGCCGGCGGGAGCGCGCTGCGCATCGACGATCTGCAGGCGCAACGCCTGAAGCTGTCCGGCGCGGGTGCGCTGAAAGCGACGCTTGCCGGGAACGTCGTCGACCAGCAGATCTCGATCTCCGGCGCCGGCGAGGTGCGCGCCGGCCAACTGGTCAGCGATAACGCGCAGGTATCGGTCAGCGGCGCCGGCAGCATCGTGCTGAATGTGCGCAAGACGCTGCGCGCTTCGATCTCGGGTGCCGGAAGCGTCGAGTATTACGGCGACCCGGAGGTCCGGCAGCAGGTGAGCGGCGTCGGTCGCGTCAAGCGCCGCGAAAGCGCGCGTGCCGACGGCATGCGCGTGGCCGGCGGCGGTGCGTCCGCCGCTCAGTGCAGCGCGTCGGCGCGAAACAGCAGCGGAACGCCGGTCGCCGCGTCGCGGTCGGCATGGACGCCGGGGAGCACGCGAAGCTCGGCGACGCGAAAATCGCGCAGCAGCGCGGTCAGCATCTGCACGACGTCAGCACTGCGATCGACGGCGTAGAGGGGACAGCGAAAACCCTCGGCATCGCGCGGACCGAAGGGCGACGAAAGCGACAGGCGCAGTTCACCGCCCGCCGGTGCGTCGGGCACCCGATGCGCGCTGATCACCGCCGCCGGCTCGCCGGTCGACGCGCGCATCCTGCGCAGCGCGTTGCTGAGGAACATCTGCGCGGAAACCTCGCGCTGCAGTGCGCGCCCCGTTTGCAGCGCCATGAGGAGTCGCTGCGGCGCGTGCGGCAGCGCCAGCACGGTCGTGCCCGGTGCCGCGAGCTGCTCGCCGAGCGCACGCGCGAGGGGCAGGCCCCACTTCGCTTCTTCGCTCGCGGCCAGCAGATCGACATCCGGCGCACACAGCGCGACGCCCACGATGAATCGCAGGTGAACGCTTTCGTGCCCGGGCGCCAATTCGATCGGCTCGGGTGGAAAGTCGGGCGGCGCGCCCGGCAACGCGTCGGCGCGTTCGGGCAGCGCGCCGCGAGCGAGAAGACGCGGCAGGCGCGGCAGGTCGAGCGCGTCGGCTGCGACGAGCGCCGGCGACAGCGCAAAGGTCTGATTGCCGGACAGCGCGCCGTGCGCCCGCAGCAGCGCAGCCGCAGAGGGAGCGTCGGCCAGCACGCCGGGCAGCGCAAGCGCAGCGCGACCGTCGCCTTCGACGCCACCGACGATCACCACCGGCAACGCGAAGACGGTGGTGCGCACGGCGCCCGTGCCGGTCTGCGCTTCGACCTCGGTCAAGGCCCGCCACAGGTGACGATAGACCGCCGCGTCGGGCGCCGAGGCGAAGACGGCCGCGAGACGCGCACCGTCGTCCCCGCGAAGCAGATCGGCGAGCGCGGCGCGCAGGGTGGAGTCGTGGCGGTCGCCGTCGCGCCGCGTCGCTGCGCCGAAGCTCGCGCGCACGAGCGCGTGCAGCCGCGCCGCCGCCGGCGCAGCCGCGGCGGCCCACACGCGCGGATCGTCGATGTCGTGCAAGCGCAGGATTACGAGTCGGGGACCGGCGAGTGTAACCTGCAGGGCGTCACCGTTCATCATCCACCCCTGCCAAGGAGCGGCGCATGTTCAAGCACATCCTCGTGGCGACCGACGGTTCGAAGCTCTCGGGCAAGGCCGTCAAGCAGGCGATCGCGCTTGCGCAATCGCTGTCGGCGAAGCTGACCGCGTTCTACGCATCACCCGACTATCCGATGCCCGCCTTCACCGACGGGGTCGTCTACGACCCGATCTCGCGCCGCGACTATGCGGCGCTGACGCAGAAGGAAGCGGACAGGATATTGAACCCGGTCAAGGCGAAGGCGGAAGCGGCGGGCGTGAAATGCGCGACGATGCACGCGATCGCTCCGGTGCCGTGGGAAGCGATTCTGGCGGCGGCGAAAAAATCGCGGTGCAACGCCATCGTCATGGCGTCGCATGGGCGCCGCGGCCTCACGGCGATGCTGCTCGGCAGCGAGACGCAAAAAGTGCTGACGCACTCGAAGGTGCCGGTGCTCGTCGTCAAGTAAGCCTTCACGCCATCAATTCCTCCGTGCAGTCGGGACACGGCGTTGCGACTGTGCCCGCGGTGAGCTTGGCTTGCGCGTCGCGCAGCGCCGTTCGCACGCCTTCCTCGACGACGGGGTGGTAGAACGGCATTTCCAGCATCTGCGCGATCGTGAGGTCGAGCTGCAGCGCCCACGCCAGCAGGTGGCCGATGTGCTCCGCGGCGGGCCCCAGCATTTCTGCGCCGACGAAGCGGCCGGTGCCGGGCTCCGCGTAGACGTGCAGGCGGCCGCGATTCTGCAGGATGACCCGCGCGCGGCCCTGATTCTCGAAGGAAACGTGCCCGACGACGTGCGCCCGGTCGCGCACCGCGGCGTAGCCGCCGCCGACGACCGCCATCTGCGGATCCGTGAAGACGATCGCCAGTCCCGCACGACGCGCACCGGCGGCAACCTCGGGATAGCGGGCCGCGTTGTCTCCCGCGATTCGGCCCTCGTCGGCGGCTTCGTGCAGCAACGGCACGTCGTCGTTTGCGTCTCCCGCGATGAAGATGGACGACTCGCCGCAGCGTAGCGTCGTGCGGTCGAACAAGGGCACGCCCGCCGCGTCGAGCGCCAGCGACGTCGCGTCGAGGCGCAGTCCGGCGACGTTGGGCCGGCGCCCGGTCGCCGCGAGGAGATACGCGTAGCGCTCCT
>JBDSLT010000139.1:0-25115 GCA_039916265.1 Casimicrobiaceae bacterium
CGGCTGTCCACCCGGGAGCGATCGCGTACGACGCATACAGATTGACGAGCGCGTAGCCGCCCATTCGCGACGCGGGCGCTTCGTCGGCGGAGTCGAAGCGCGCGCCGGAGGCGACGAGCTCGACGCCAAACCGCCACGCATTCCAGGAGCGCGCGGCGTCGACGCCGCCGAACGACCGGGCACGGCGCGGCAGCAGCGCACCGTTCTGCGCGTTGACCGGTTCCTGCAGCGTCAGCCGGGCGCGGACGTCGGCGTCGAGCCAGGTGCCCTGGTAGCGGAATTCGCCGCCGCGGATGCGCGCCGTCGCGAGGTTCTGCGGCAGGAACGTGTCGAGGTCGAACACGATCAGGTCGGTGATGCGGTTCTCGAAGTACGTCACGGACAGGCGTTGCGACGCCAAGTCCCAGTCGGCGCCGGCGTCGAAGCTCTTCGAGCGCTCCGCCTGCAGACCCGGATTGCCGAAATACGGATAGTAAAGATCGTTGAAGGTCGGCGCGTGGAACGCGGTGCCGGCCGTTGCGCGCAGGCGCAAGGCTTCGCCGATGCGATAGCCGTAGCCGAACGAGCCGGTCGTGTGGCCGCCGAACTGGCTATTGTCGTCGTAGCGGATCGTCGCCTGGATTCCATGCGCGCCGAAGTCGCCCGTATAGCCGGTGAAGGCCGAGCCGATCGTGCGCGAGGTCGTAGAGTAGTCGGTGTCGCTCGCCACTTTCTGACGCAGATACTCGGCGCCTGCGATCAGCGTCCCGAGGGTCCCCTCGAAGGTGTTCTGCCAGGTCGCCTGCTCCTGGTCGCTGCGAAAGCGCGACGGGAACTGCCCCGCGGTGTCGATGTCGTCGGTGCTGCGGCCGACGCGCAGCAGGCTTTGCCAGTTCGGGCCGAGACGGTTTTGTACATGGAAGGCGTAGCGCGCCAGCCGCTGGCGGTTCACGTCGTCCGTGTCGGGACCGCTGTCGAAGTGCGTCCTGCCTTCGCTGAAGAATCCGTTGACGCCGACCTCGGCGTCGGGCGCGAACCGCCAGGTCAGCCGGCCCGATACGTTGGCATTGCGATAGGGATCCCGATCGGGATTGAACTGGCCGAACGGGATCGTCGGCTTCGTCGCGCTGAACTGGTCGGAATTCTCGAAGCCCGCAGCGAGGGCGACGTCGTGCGTCGGGCTGCGGTAGCTCGCGCTGGCGCTAGCCTTCGTGGTGTTATACGTTCCGTAGCCCGCCGACGCCGCGTAGCCGGGCGCAGCGCTCGCGCCCCGCGTGAAAATCTGAATGACGCCTCCGATGGCGTCCGCGCCGTACAGCCCCGACAGGGGGCCCGCGACGATCTCGATGCGTTCCACCTGGTCGAGGGGGATGTTCTCGAAGGCGGTCGTGCCCGACGTCACCGAGCCGATACGGAGCCCGTCGAGCAAGACGAGCGTATGCGCGCTGTTCGCGCCGCGAATGAACACGCCGGTGGGCTGTCCCGCGCCGCCGTTGGCGCCTATCTCGACGCCTCCCAGCCGCTGCAGCACGCCGATCAGCGTCGACTGTCCGCTGTTGGCGACATCCTGCGCGGTGATGACGATGACCGGTTGCAGCGTCGCGCCCACCGGCTGCCGCACGCGCGCCGCCGTAACGACGATCTCGTCCAGCGAGTAGACCGGCGCTTCGGCTGCGCGAAGGAACGGGGCGAATGCCACCAGCGCAATCGCCGCCGCCTGAGGGAAAACCCGTTGCATGTCCATCTCCCCGTCGCCCGTCGCGACATTGGATTGGTGATGCGTTCGGGCCGGTCTACGGGCTCGCGAGCCGGAACGCCGCAAGGACATTCCGCGGGCCGGCGCCTTCCCGTGCGACGCACAGTGGCGGTTGCCGGCTCGATACAACGACTCGCTTACCGTTGCGAGGGCAGCGCCGGAATTGCGCGCGCTTGCATGACAAGCGCGTGCGCACCGGCTTCCCGTTTCACCTCCGGCGACGACTGCCGCCGGAAGCACCTCGAACGCTGCTCACTACGTGATGCTATTCATGGTCGCGAAACCGTCGCGACCGGCGGTGACGACTAGGCCGCGGCGACGCGCTCGCGCGCCTGCTGCGCCGCGCGCGCGTGCTGCAGCGCGTACGAATGATGCGCGGCCGCCTCCGCAGCGCCCACTTCGACGGGCAGTCCGGCATCCGAGAGCACCGAGCCCAGCGCCGACAGGCACAGCATCACGTTTTCCGGCTTGCACGAGTAACCCATGAGGCCGAAACGCCAGATCTTTCCCGCCAGTGGGCCGAGGCCCGCGCCGATCTCGAGATTGAATTCCGACAGCAGCGCGCGCCGCACGTCGGCTTCGTTGACGCCGCTCGGCACGCGCACCGCGCTCATCTGGGGGAGCCGCGCGTCCTCGCGGACCAGGAACTCGAAGCCCATCGCCTCCAGGCCCGCCTTGAACGCGAGGTAATGGCGCATATGCCGATCCCAGGCGCGCTCGATGCCCTCCTCGCGCAGCAGGAGCAGCGCTTCATGCAGGGCGAACAGGCCATTGATCGGCGCCGTGTGGTGATAGGTGCGCGTCGTGCTGCCCCAGTAATTCAGGATCAGCCCGAGGTCCATGAACCAGCTATGGACTTTCTCCTTGCGATTCTTCACGCGCTCGACGACGCGATCCGAATACGACACCGGCGACAGCCCCGGCGTGCAGGAGAGACACTTCTGGCTCGCCGAGTAGACGGCGTCGATGCCCCACTCGTCGACGAGCACGGGCGAACCGCCCAGCGACGTGACGGCGTCGACGATGACCAGCGCATCGTGCTTGTGCGCGAGATCGGTCAATGTCTTCGCGTCCGACAGGCAGCCGGTCGACGTTTCCGCGTGGACGAATGCGACGATGCGCGCGTCGGGGTTGGCCTTCAGCGCAGTCTCGACCTTGTTGGGGTCGACCGGGTCGCCCCACGCGTCCTCGACGACGACAGCCACGCCGCCGGCGCGCTCGACATTCTCGATCATCCTGCCGCCGAACACGCCGTTGCGCCCGACGATCACCTTGTCGCCCGGTGCCACCATGTTCACGAAGCAACTCTCCATCCCCACCGAGCCCGGGCCCGAGATGGGAAAGGTCAGCGCATTGTTGGTCTGGAACGCGTAGCGCAGGAGGATCTTCAGTTCTTCCATCATCTCGACAAACTTCGGATCGAGGTAGCCGATCGCGGGCAGGCTCATCGCCGCCAGCACGCGCGGATTGATCTCCGACGGACCCGGACCCATCAGCGTGCGCTGGGGCGGATGGAAAGAACCGATCTTGCGGGACGACTGCTGCTCGATCATGGTGGCCTGCGTCGTTGAAGATAAAAGCGTGGAGCCCGTTCACGCGGGGCGTTCGCGCTATTCTCGCACGCTCAGAACATGGCGGTTCTGAACTGGCCGCCGCTGGCCGACATGAAGAACAGCAGCGGCAGCGACAGCACGACGTTCGTGCGCGAAGCAAGGAAAGCGACGCGGCGCGCGCGTGCCTTCTCGTCGTCCGTCGCCGGCACCATGCCGAGCACGCGTTTCTGGTTCGGCCAGATCACGCCCCAGACGTTCAACAGCATGATCGTGCCGAGCCACGCGCCGATGCCGATCGGCACGTACGCGCGCTGCCGGAACAGGAACGCGTCGAGGAAGTGGCTGCCGAGCAGCATTGCCCCCGCGAGCCACGTCGCCACCGCCGCCCAGCGGAAGAACAGCAGCGCGCGCGGCATGACGTGCCGGGAGATGCCGGCCGCCGTGCCATCGGCGGCGGCGGCCTTGGCGGCTGCGACGTTGACGAAATTGAGGTAGTAGAGCAGGCCGACCCACATGAAGCCGGCCGCGATGTGCAGCCAGCGGCCCAATCCGAGCTGGACGAATTCCATGTCAGCCTCCCATCGCGGTCTTCGCGATCGCATACAGCACGGCGGTTAGCAACATGCCGGCGATGACCGTTCCCCACAGCGAATCCAGCGGATTCTTCATGCATTCTCCTTGTCGACCTCGATAGCGCTCGCTCGTCGCGCGGCGCCGCGCTCAGCGCAGGCGCGACGTAGTATCCACGATAACGCTTTCCCCCGCCTCGTCGACCGTGAACGCGCCGCGCGCCAGCGCGCCCGCCCACGCCGCCGTCGCGTAAAAGCTGCCGAACGGAAAAAAATGCACGCGCTCGATTTTCGACGCAGGGTCGGCGAGGCGCTCGCGCGCGAGCGTTGTGAGCACGTCTCCCGGCGCGACGGCGGATGCGAGTCGCGCCATGCGTCCAGTCTGGCGCAAGAGTGCGCCGAGCGAGGGGCCCACGCCGCAAAAGCGCGCGTGGCGGACCAGCGCCGGCAGCGAAGCGAGTCCCGCCAGCCCTACGTCGACGCCGAGGCGATTACCCGCGTGGCGAACACGTCGCTCCCACTCCAGGATCGGCGCCGCGTCGAAGCAGAACTGCGTGGTTATGCGCAGTGCCTGCGCCGTTCGCACGGCAAACGCATTCTTCGCGCGGAGCGCTTCGTCGAGCATCCCGGGCAAGATGTCGGGACTTCCTTCGGGATGGCCCGCGACCCTGACCGTCGCGATTCCGTGCCGCGCGAACAATCCGGTGTCGAGTAGTTGCATGACGCTGTCGAATCGGCCGACCGGAGGGTCGACCGAGCCACCGACCAACAACACGTCAGTGACGCCCGCGTCTTCCGCCAATGCCTTCAGCATTGCCGCGAGCTCGGGCTCGTCGCGAATCAGGCGCGCCGCAAGATGCGGCACCGGGCTCATTCCCTCGCGTCGGATGCGCGCCGCGGTTTCGAGCGTGTCGCGCGCGCTCGACGTACGCACGCGCGCGATGTAGACGCGGGTGCCGCAGGGCAGATGATCGACAAGCGGACCAACGTCGCGCGACTCGCGCGGAGTGAGTTCGATGCTGAAGTCCTGCATCAGGCGAACCAGCGACGCCTTGATGCGCTCAAGCTCTGCACCGGGTGCGGCGACTGGCGCGGTGGAGCGAGGTTGCGCACGCGTCATTACGAAGCTGTCGTCTCGGGTGCGGCCGCCGTGCGGCCCGTTTGCGTGGAACGCGTGCGCGTGCTGGAAATCCAGTTTGCACGCGCGCTCTGCGTTCGTCAAACCCGTTTGCCGCGCGCTCCACCGACGCCGCGAATTGATGCAAAGTCGATGCACGCCAATCGTACCCGACGTCGCGCCGAGGCCGGGAAGCGTCGCACGCGGACGCGCGCCGCGTCGCCACTGGCTCTACGGTAATCGGCTCGGCGACGGTCGCAGGGACGACGATGACCATTGCAATGCAAGTGGCGCAGATCGCGCCGGCGCGCAGCGACGACGACGGCGTAGCGGCGACGTCTTCCGACGCGGCATCGAAGGCGGGCGCGGGCGAGTCGCCGCCGTTTCGCTTCTATGACAATCGCCAGAAGTACCTGATGTTCGTCAACACGTGCAACGAAAAGGCGACGATCGCGGCGCGAGCTGCGCACGAGCTGACGCAGGCTCGCCCGACGTCGCCAGCGCTGCGGATCTTCGACGCCGGAATGGGCGACGCCACGGTGCTGTCGCGCCTGATGCGCGCGGCGCATCGCCTGTTTCCCAACGTCCCGTTGCTGGCGGTCGCGAAGGAAATCAGCCTCGAGGACGTGCGTCTCGGGCTCGAGAAGATGCCCGACCGGTTCTTCGAGCACCCGCACACGGTGCTGGTGATCACCAATCTCAACTACGTCGAGGCGCCGCGTCTGATGCCGCACGACGTTCACGCGGCGGCGGCTCTCAACTGGCAGACCGTGCGTCTCGCGGGCAAAAGCGCGCACGACTACGCAGAGCAGATCGAAGCGCTCGGCCCGATGCTGTCTTACGGCTGGCAGACGCGGCCGAGCACCAGGACCGGCAACCCGGTGTACACACGCCCCACGGTCCTCGTCGTGTATCGCGACGATCATCAGTTCCTGCTGGAGAGCGTGATTCCGCGGCCGGGCCAGACGCTCGGCGACTACGACCTCGTTCTCGCGTCGCAGCCATGGCGCGCGCGCACGTCCGCTCAATTCAAGGCGCGCAAGGTGCTTTCGCCGCTGGCGCGGAGCCTCGCGCCGGGGGGCCGGTTGATAACGTTCCAGTCGTACGGGCGCGATCCCGGAACGGAAGTCGTCGAGGCGCTCTGGCCCGGGGAGGATCCATTCCAGGTCGACCGCCACGATCTGTTGCGCGAGCTCAAGTCCGATCTGGGACGCGAAGCACGCGAGTTCTCGTTGTCGGCGCCACCGGACGAGCGCGCGCTCTTCCGCTATCAGATGCACACGCTGCCGTCGGAAATCGGCGAGCGCGTCGGCACGTCGACGCTGTTCGCCGCCTGGAACGCGGTGATCTACGTGAATCAGATCGAGGACGAGCGCCTCGACCCGGTCGTCGCCACGGGCTCGTACCTAGACGCGACGCAGGCGGCGCTGCAACGGCACGGCGGCCTGTGGTTCAACGACGAGACCTTCACCGTGTCGCGCCGGCGCCCGTGACGCCCGTCTCGACCGAAGGAGCCACGCCAGCTCAGCCGAAACCTCACAAAACGCTTGTAACCCCTTCGAAAAGCGGATCATAATGACGCCGTCATAGCCCCTTTACGGAAGGAACCGACATGCTGAACATGGGACGCCGCGACCGCCTGTTTGATCCCAAGGACGCCGACAAGGGGACCAAGTCCCCGTTTCCGGCCGGTACCGGCGCCCCGACGGCAGCGCCGGCTGCCGTCGGACGCGCCGTCACGCCGGGTCCGCTCACCCGCGACGCCGCGGCTGCAGCCGCTTCCGCCGCCCCTGCGCCGGCCTCTGTGGTGACGACCCCCGCCGCACCCCCGCCGGCACCCGCGGCCGACACCCTCGCACCGGCAGCGGACGCAGGCGCCGAAAGCGTCACCATGTCGATCGGCCCGGACACGCCGGGCAGCAGGCTTTGCGTGGGGCCGAAGATCAAGCTCAAGGGCGTAGAAATTTCCGACTGCGACGTGCTGGTGGTCGAAGGCGAGGTCGAGGCAACCGTCAACAGCAAGGCGATGCAGATCGCCAAGCCCGGAACGTTGAAGGGGCAAGTCTCCATCGACATCGCCGAGATCTTCGGCGACTTCTCGGGCGAGCTCACCGCGCGCACCAAGCTGATCGTGCACGCCACCGGACGCGTGTCGGGCAAGATCCGCTACGGCAAGCTGATCGTGGCCGAAGGTGGCGAACTTTCGGGCGACGTGCAACGACTGGATGCGAACGGCAAGTCCCCGGCGCCGCGCGCGGGGGGCAACGAGGCATTCTCGCTGGCCGCGCCGGAGACGGCGAGCTGACGCTACCTCGTCGAATCCGCAAAAGCCCGCGCACCGCGGGCTTTTTTTCGCACGGTCCGCAGGCGCACTTGCCGTTGACAACCGCGGCGCGAGTTGAAAATATTGCGCCGTCGCGTCCTCCCACCCTCCCCTCGACATGCGCATCGGCATCATCGGCGCGGGTCCCGCCGGCCTGCTGTTCGCGTTGCTCGCGAAGCGCCGGCGTCCAGACGCCGACGTGCGCGTCGTCGAGCAGAATCCGCGCGACGCGACCTTCGGCTTCGGCGTGGTGTTCTCGCATGGCGCGCTCGAATTCCTGGCGCGCGACGCACCGCAGATGCACGCGACGCTCGTGCGCGCGATGCAAACGTGGCCGGTGCAGCGCATCGTTCATCGGGACGAAGCGGTCGACATCGACGGCAACGGCTTCTGCGCGATCGAGCGTCTTGCGTTGCTGCGGCTGCTGGTCGCCGAATGCGAGCGGGCCGGCGTGCGCATCGATTTCGCGACACCGCTCCCGTCGCTCGACGCGCTCGGCCCGTGCGACCTCGTGGTTGGCGCCGACGGCGTGCATTCGCTCGTCCGGCGCTCGCACGAAGCGTCGTTCCGGCCGCGCATCGAATGGCTGACGAACCGCTTCGTCTGGTACGGCACGACGCGCCGCTTCGAGTGCCTGACGCTGACGTTCCGCGCGAACGCGCATGGCGCGTTTGTCGCGCACCACTATCGCTACGCGCCGGAGCTCAGCACTTTCATCGTCGAATGCGACGCGGCGACCTGGCACCGCGCAGGCTTCGCGGGCATGCACGACGACGCGTCGCGGGCGTATTGCGAGCGCGTGTTCGCGCCGGACCTCGCCGGTCGCCCGCTCGTGTCCAACCGCTCGCAGTGGCGGACTTTTCCGCTGCTGTCGAACGAGCGCTGGAGCACGGGCAACGCCGTGCTGATCGGCGACGCGCTGCGCACCGGTCATTTCTCGATCGGCTCGGGGACGCGGCTCGCGTTCGACGATGCGATCGCGCTCGATCGGGCGCTTGCCGAGGCGGGTGACGACGTCCCGCGCCTTCTGGCGGCATTCGAGCGCGAGCGGCGTCCGGTCGTCGACAAGCTGGTAGCAGCGGCGAACTCCAGCTCGTACTGGTACGAGCGCATGGCCGACAGGATGTCGCTCGACCCCGTCGAGCTCGCGCACGACTACATGACGCGCAGCGGCCGCATGAGCGAGGAGCGGCTGGCCGGCGCGGCACCGCGCTTCATGGCAGCGGTGCGCGCGCACCGAGCCGGGCGCAGCGGGGCCGACGCTGCGCGCGACGCCCGCATCGCCGACCCGGTGCCGGACGACACTCCCGCCTCGCGCGAGATCGGTTACGAGGTATCGCGGCGCTACAACGCGTCGGCGCTGCTCTACGACAATCTCGCGACACGCCCCGGCAAGGTGGCGATCGTCTGCGGCGAGCGGCAGCTTACGTACGCGCAACTCTGCGCGCTTGCGGATCGCGCGGGTGCCGGACTGCAACGGATGGGACTCGCCCCGGAGGGCCGGGTGCTGATGCTGCTCGACGATGGTCCCGAATACGTCGCAGCGATTTTCGGCGCGATCCGTGCGGGATTCGTCCCGGTGCTCGTCAACACGCTGTCTCCTCCCGAACTCGTCGCGTACCTGCTGCAGGACACGGCGGCCGAAGCGGCGATCGTCGATACCCGCTTCGCCGCGCTGCTCGGCCACGAGGACGTCGGACGCACACGCCTGCGGCAGGTCGTCTACGTCGGGGGCGTTCCCGACGACTCTTCGCCGGCGCAGGTACTGCGACACGCGTGGGACGAGTGGACGGAGGAGCAGAGCGCGCCTCTCGCCGCCGCGGATACCGACCGCGATGCCATGGCGTTCTGGATGTACAGCTCCGGATCGACCGGCCGACCCAAAGGCGTGGTCCACCTGCAGCACGACGCGCTGTACACGCAATTCGCGTACGGACGCAGCGTGCTGGGCCTGCGCGAAGACGACACGGTGTTCTCGGTGCCGAAGATCTTTTTCGCCTACGGCTTCGGCAATTCGCTGACGTTTCCGTTTGCCGCCGGCGCGACGACGCTGCTGTTGCCGGGGCGTCCGGAGCCCGAGGCGGTGCTCGCGGCGATCGAACGGTACCGGCCGACCGTATTGTTCGCCCTGCCGACGCTCTACCTCGCGCTCGTCGCGCATCCCGGCAGCGCGCAGCGAAACCTGTCGAGCCTGCGCCTGTGCATCTCGGCCGCGGAAACGCTGTCGACCGACCTCTTCGCCGAATGGAAACGGCGCTACGGACTCGCGATCGTCGAGGGCCTGGGCTCGACCGAAGTCCTGCACATCTACCTGTCCAACTCGCCGCAACGGCAGCAGCCCGGTTCGAGCGGCCGCCGCGTTCCGGGTTACGACCTGCGCCTCGCCGATCCGGACGGCGCAGAGGTCGCCGCCGGGGAATCGGGCGTGCTCTGGGTGCGCGGCCACTCGCAGGCGCCCTGTTACTGGAACCGCCCCGACAAGAGTGCCGAGACGATGCGCGACGGCTGGATCTGCACCGGCGACCGGTTCTCGCGCGACGCGGACGGCTTCCATTTCTTCGAAGGCCGCGCCGACGACCTCGTCAAGGTGAGCGGCCAGTGGGTGCATCCGCTCGAAGTCGAGCGCTGCCTCACCGGGCATCCGGACGTGCGCGAATGCGCCGTCGTGGCGGTGCAGGACGACAATCGCCTGACGACGCTGGCCGCGTTCGTCGTGCTGGACGCGCTGGCTCGCGAGGGAACGGCAACGGCCGCCGCGCTCCAGCGCTACGTCAAGACGCGCTTGACGCCGTACAAGTATCCGCGGATCGTGCGCTTCCTCGACGCGTTGCCGATGACCGGCACCGGCAAGGTCGACCGGCAGGCACTGATGCGGCGCGCGCCGCAAGCCGGTTGAGGCGCGTCAATAAATCTCCGGCATCGGGACGGGCTGCGGCTCGGGCTTGCAGTGGCCGCACCACAGCGCGTCGGCGACGACGACCGCTTTCGGCGTATTGCTCGCGCCGACGAAGATCGTGGCGATGTACGGCAGGCGCTTGTCCGCATGGGCGTTGCACATCGCGCGCCCGCAGAAGCGGCAGACGCCGCGCGCTTCGTTCTCGTCGAAAAAGCACTTCACCGGATCCCCTTTTGACGTTTATCGACGTGCGTTGTCCGCGCCCGGCGTTCCCCACGGCACGAACTGCGCGAGCATCCCCGCTGCGCCCGCCGGCGTGCGGGCGCCCGTCGCTTCCGCGCCATGGGCGAGCGCAGCCGCGGCGAGATCGTACAGTCCGATAGCGGGGGCCGCGCTGCTGGCGACGACGCGGGCGCTCCGCCAGAGATCGGGGCCTTCGCGCGTGACGGCAACGGCCTGTCCGAGCCGGACCCAGATCGACCACTTCGAGCGCGGCACGATCGAGCGCACGTACGACATCGCGTAGAGGCCGACGCTGCGCCGCAGGCGCTTGAGCTCGTCCTTGGTTTCGTCGAGATGCGCCGCAAGCTCGGCGCGGAACTCGCGATCCTTCGTGCGGCGAATCTGCGCCTGCTGCATGCCGACCTGCGCAGCAAGCACCAGGACGCGCGCCACCTGCGCGCGCTTTTGCGCGCCGAAACGCGCTTCGACCGGCGCGAGCATTTCGTCCAGGTCCTCGATGCGATGAATCAATCCGGCTTCGCCGCGCGAGACGCCCGCTCCGAGCCCTAGCCTGCGCCCGAGCCTGCGCCGCTCTTGCCGCAAGCCCCACAGGATGGCGCCCACGACGATCGCCAGGCTGACGAACGCCAATGCCAGCACGCTGGGGACGTTCATCCGTCCCGGGACCTTCCACGCGAGATTGTTGTACGTCATGTGCATGCACGCGGCGATCGTCAGGCCGACGAGCCACGAGCCCCACGGGCCGAGTGCCCGCAACAACGGGAATCCCCCGACGGCTATCCCGACGACCGCCGTGTTGCTCCCGTGCGCGACCGACGCCGAGAAAACGCGGGTGATGGTCACGACGAGCCCGGTATTGACGTCGACCCGGCTCAGGTAGAGCAGGTTTTCCGCGACGGCAAAGCCGATGCCGGCGGCGAATCCGTAGATTGCGCCGTCGACGAAATGCTTGTAGTCGGGCCGTCGCACGAGGTACAGGAGGATCAGCGATTTCAGCACTTCCTCGACGAACGGCGCGAGGTGCGTGGAGATGTATTGCTTGCCGAGGAACGGAACGAGCGGGTGCTGAAACGAGTAGGCGAGGCCCATCGCGACGGCACCCCATGCGAACGCGAGAAAGATGAGCCGCGGCCGATGCGTCTCGAAGAAATTGAGCCACTTGATGAGGTACAGGAACCCCAGCGGCACCGCAGCGGCGATCAGGATCGAATACAGCACGCGAGGACGTAGTCAGGGAAAACAAAAAAGCGGCAGTCGTAAGACTACCGCTTTCCCGTTGCGACGCGGTCGCCGGCAGGTGACCGGCGGGGACGTCAGGTCACTGCGCCGTTTGCGCCGTTTGCGCTGTCTGTGCGGTTTGCGCGGTTTGCGCGGTTTGCGCGGTTTGCGCCGTCTGCGCCGTCTGCGCCGTCTGCGCCGTCTGCGCCGTCTGCGCCGTCTGCGCCGTCTGCGCCGTCTGCGCCGTCTGCGCCGTTTGCGCCGTTTGGGCCGTTTGGGCCGTCTGCGCGGTGGCCGCGGTTCCCAGCGTCTTGGTGATCACTTCGGGCTTGTAATTGGCGGTGTAGATTGCGACCCCTGCGACCGCCACGATAGCCAACGCCGCAAACACCTGCTGCTTGTTCCGTGATGTCATTTTGTTGCCCCCAGCTCGTTAAAGCGCCGTTCCTCGGAATAGGCGACGATTCGATCGGACCTCATCACTCTCCGGGTAGTGACTTTTGCTGCTTCGCCGTATAGCTGGATTGCAGTATCTACCATCGGGGCCCCGCGCGAAAGCCGAAAATTCGACAAGCGGCGCCGAATATTCGCCTTGTCTCCCACAGCGCAACTGCCTGACTCCTCAACCGAAGTCGCGGATAGCATGCCGACAGCATAGCCGCGCGGCCCTCGCCGCACCGGACAACGGGAATAAGTCGCGTCATCGGACCGTTCGTCCGAATTCCTCGTAGAAGCCCAGTGCGCGCTGCAGCGGCGCGTCATCCACCATGAAGAGCGCGAGCGAGCGCTTCGCGGAGCCGTTGGCGACGCGCACGTCGGCATGCGTCGGAATCGCCATCGTGTCGGCGTCGCCGAATTGGTGCGTTACATCGTCGATAGCTGCCGCGCCCTTGCCGTCGACGACGTGCAGCACCGCCGACGCCGAGCGCCGCGGCAGCGCGACTTCCTCCCCGGGCCGCAACAGGAGCGCCGAGAAGCCCAGCGTCGGCAGGCATTCGCGGCCGGTCTCCGGATTGACGTAGGCGACGTGGATCAATTCGTCGCGCGGCGTCACGCCGGCGAGCGCATCGAGCGACCTGCGAACGTCCTGCCACGGGAAGCGCAGCAGCGGATAGTCCGTGCGGCGCCCGCCCAGCGCCGAGTACGGCACGATGCCGCCCTGCCGGTAGCGCTGCACCGAGTGACCTGCCGCCCGCGTCACCTGCTGCGGCGGCGCCTCGATCGCATACGACGCTTCGAGGCCGTAGACGAGCGGGAGGTCGAGCGCGTCGAGCCAGATCACCGGGCCGTCACCCTCATGGCCGTGGTCGTGCCACAGCAGCGACGGCGTCAGGATCAGGTCGCCCTTTTCCATCGGGAGCTTTTCGCCCTCGACGATGGTGAAGCCGCCGCGTCCCTCCACCACGAAGCGGACCGCCGCCGGCGTATGCCGGTGATTGGGCGCCTTCTCGCCGGGCAGGATCAATTGCAGGCCGACGTAGATCGAGGGCGTCGCCTGCATGTTCGCAAGGCCGAGGCCCGGATTGCACAGGACGAGCACGCGGCGCTCGGCCTTTTCGATCGGCGTCAGTTCGCCGGCGCGCAGAAGTTGCGGCCTGACGTCGGCGTAACGCCACATCACCGGCTGCGTCCTGCGCGCCGGACGGGTGCGCGGCAACAGCGAGCGCAACGACGGCCACAGCGGCAGCGTGTTGATGCGCGTCAGCGCCGCGTAGTAGTCGGGCGGCAGGTCGGCGACGCTGCCGAGGGGATCCGCAGCGCCGTGGGGCGCGCGGCGCGCGGGTCGAGTTCCATGACGTGCCATCTTGCCTCCTCGCCGTTTGCAGCGCTATCGAAGGTCTGGCGCAAGCGTCGCAGGCGCATTCGACGGCGATGCCGCGGCTGGCCCGCCGTAAAGCCACGCCAGCGCGTCGAACCAGGCGCTCGCGTCCTTCGCGCGCATGACGCTGTTGCGCAGCGCCGCGTGGGCGCCGTCGGGGTGATACACGTGATGGCCGATCTCGCGCGACTGGAGTTGCACGCGCGTGGTCCGCAGCACGCGCTGCGCGTTGTAGGTTGACAACGCGCTCGCAAGATCGCATGGCTGCGCAGCGGCGCAGGCGGCGAGACAGACTGCGTCTTCGAGCGCCATGCACGCGCCCTGTGCGAAATACTGCAGCATCGGATGCGCGGCGTCTCCGAGCAGCGCGACGCGTCCGTCGGTCCAGCGCAGCACCGGCTCGCGATCGCACAGCACCCAGAACTTCCAGTCCGAGCCATGCTCGATGATGCTGCGCACCCGCGGGTGCGTATGCCTGAACCCCGCCATCACCTCCTCAGCGGAAGCCGGCTTTCCGGCCGCCGCCACGGGGGCGTCGTTGTGACACGTCACGACGAGGTTGAACGTCTTCCAGCCGGACAGCGGGTAGTGGACGACGTGACATCGCGGTCCCGCCCAAAGCGTTGCCGCGTTCCAACGCAGGTCCTCGGGCATGCGCTCGGTCGGAATCACCGAGCGGTACGTGGTGTGGCCCGATACGTGCGGCGCGCCATCGCCGACCACCTGCCGGCGCACGTTCGACCACAACCCGTCGGCGCCGATCAGTGCGGCGCCGGCGACGGCTTCGCCGCCGGACAGCCTTGCGGTGACGCAGGTCGCGTCCTGCTCGTACGACACGACCTCGCTGCGGGCAGCGAGCTCGACGAGCGGACTGTCGCGGCACGCCTGCAACAGCACGCCGTGAAGGTCGCCGCGATGCGCGACCGCGTACGGGTTGCCGAAACGCGCGCGAAACGGCTCGTCCAGCGGCACTTGCGTGATCTCCTCGCCGGACACCGCGTCCATCAGCCGCAGCCGGTCGATGTAGACGGCCATGCGGCGCGCCGCGTCGCCGATCCCCAGCGCGTCGAAGGCGTGGAACGCATTGGGGCCGAGCTGGATGCCCGCGCCGATTTCGCCCAGCGCCGACGAGCGCTCCAGCACCTTGACGCGGAAGTTCGCGCGCGCGAGCCCCAGCGCCGCTGCGAGGCCGCCGATACCGCCGCCGGCGATGAGGATGGGATTCAAGGCGTCAGGCGGTTGAGGAATCGGCGCCGCCTCCCGCGCACACCTCGCGATGCAGCGCCGCCGCGCCGTGCATGCGCGCAAATTGGCGGGCGCGCGCACACCACGTCACGTAGCGGCGCAGGAACAGGCAGAGCAGCGCCCGCTCGGACTCCGCGATGACCGGTTGCATGTCCGGCCGCCGCTCTTCCATCCGCATCAATTCCGCGTGGGATATGAGCTTCAGTGCCGGGTTGAACATCCGGACCGGTTCGTCGGGACGCAATTCGGCCTCGCCGACGAGTTCCCAGTTCGCGTAACGTTCGCCGATCTCCGCGCGCGTCGCCTTGTAGCGCGCGCGCACCCATCGGCCGGTCCGGCGATCGAGGTAGCGAAAGGCATGCAGGGAGAGCGGCATGGGCCGAGGAAAGGCCAAATCGCGGCACCCGTCAAGCTGACCGACGAAGTGCATGATTCGACACCACATTCCTGACGGAGCGCTGGGGCAGCCCTCGCGCGGCGCGCCGGTCAGCCTCCGCCAAGAAAGCGCCGAGTCCACTCCTCGAAGGTCGCCGAGCCACTGACGCGGTCAAGCAGTTCCTTCGAGGCGGCGTTCGGCAGTTGCGTCGACCTCATTCCCCCGCGCACCACCGTCATCGCGTCGTGGAGCGCCTTGAGCGCCACGTTGAACGACATGGTGCCTACATCTGCTTGAACAGGTGATTGAAGCTGCGGCTGACTTCGAGCTTTTCGTTGCGCCCCTTCACGTGCACGACCTGAGTGCCGCGAAAGTTGCGGCTGACCTGCGCGACCGCATCGATGCGCACCACCGTGGCACGGTGTATCTGCCAGAACTCGCGGGGGTCGAGCTCGTCGATCAGCTCCTTGATCGACTTGCGGATCAATGCGTCGTAAGCTTCGGTCTGTACGCGCGTGTACTTGTCCTCGGCGCGGAAGTACAGGATGTCGGCCGTCGGAATCATGCGGATGCTGGCGCCCACGCTGGCCTGCACCCACTGCAGGTATTCGGCTTTGAGGCCCCCGCTGCCGATGCGCGCCGAGAGCCGCTCCAGCAGATCGTTCATCGGATCGGGCTCGTGCTGCAGCCGCTCGCGCAGCCGGCGGCAGGTGAGCGCCACGCGCTCAGCTTCCACCGGCTTCAGCAGATAGTCGACCGCGCCCTGCTCGAACGCGCTGATCGCATGCTGGTCGTAGGCGGTGACGAAAACGACATGCACGCGGCCCGCGAGCACCTGCGCAGCCTTGATGCCGTCCATCTCCGGCATGTTGATATCCAGAAAGACGATGTCGGGCTCGAGGGCCTGGACGATGGCGACCGCCTCGCGCCCATTGCCGGCCTCACCGACGATCTCGAGTTCCGGCCAGGCCTCCTTCAGCCGGTCGAGAATCTGCTCGCGCATCAGCCTTTCGTCGTCGGCGATGACGGCGGTCGGGACCGGCTGGGCGCGCATGACGGGTGTCCCCCGTCACGCCGCGGCGGGCGCGGGTTCGTAGGGCACGTTGATCGTCGCGCAGGTACCGCCTGCGGTCGGCACGCTGATGATCAGCTCGGCGCGCCCGCCGTAGAGCGCTTTGAGACGCTCGCGGATGTTGGCGAGGCCGACGCCACCGTCGGATTTCGGCATGAAGCCGACGCCGTTGTCGAGGACGTTCACGGCGAGCCGGCTGTCGGCGATCTCCGCATTGATCTCCAGCCTGCCGCCTGCGGCCCTGGGTTCCAGTCCGTGCTTGATGGCGTTCTCCACCAGCGTTTGCAGCATCATCGACGGAAAGACCGCGGACCTCAATCCTTCCGAAACGCTTACGACGCGCTCGAGACGCTCCTCCATTCGCACCGCCATGATGTCGAGGAAGGCGCTGCACAGATCCACCTGCTGGCCCAGCGTAGGACGCGTGCCTTCGCGCATCTGCGGCATCGCCGAGCGCAGGTATCGGATGAGGCTTTGCTGCATGTGCGACGCGCGCGGCGGATCGGTGCGGATCAGCTGGTCGATGCTGGCCAGCGTGTTGAACAGGAAATGCGGCTCGATCTGCGCCTGCAGCGCTTCCATGCGCGCTTCAAGCACGGTGCGCTCGAGCTGCTCGGTTTCGGCGCGCAAGGTCGCCTGGCTCGCGCTGAGCTCCGCCTTGCGCTTGCCCCCGGCGACCACCTTGATGATGACGCAGGCGACGACGAACAGGAGATACGCCTGTCCGTATTTGAGAATGCCTCCGAAAACTATCAGGCCGAGCAGCGAAACGAGCAGCAGCGTCGTCCACCGCACGATCGCCAGCCAATCGAAGAATCCCCACCAAAGCATGGCGAGCGCGCTTCGCACGTCGCGCAGCGCCTGACGCGCGTCCGTGGGCTGCGAAGCCGGCCGGCGCTTGTCGCTCGGGGTGCCGGCGGCGGGTGAGTCGGGTTTCATGGCGGAGGCATCGGCTCGCATGTCGTCCAGGCGCCAGATTAGCGGAGGAACAGCCCCGGCCCCCGTGCGATGCGACACGCCGCGCGCTGGTGCGGACCAGGTGCGGAAATCCGGCGCCGTCGGCAGGGCCCCGGAGCGTGAGCGCGCAGCGTCGCGTTCCACGCGGCGGATCGCGTGGTCCACGCCTTGCTATTTAAAGGCTCTCCACAGCAGCATCGCGATTCCCACCATGACAATGATCGCGTAGACGAGCACACGCCCGAGCATGGCGCCGTCGCCGTCCGACGAAGGCGGCAACGGCAATGGCGCCGGCTCGTACATGTCCTGCAATGCGTGCTCGAAATTGCGCGAGTCGATGCTCTCTCCCTCGCGCGACGATCCGAGTCCCCCTGCGTACTCCCAACTTTCCACCTCGCCCCCCTGCGGCCGACGGAAAACGCCTACAAAAGCAATCCTCGCGCCATTTCTATAACTCCATGAAACAGCAGGATTATTTTAATGTCACCGACAGGAATTGTAAATGTAGTCGACAAACGCGACGTGGTGCCGCGCCCAGCACGCAGTCCTTCATTGCTGGGCAGACCCGGCTGCATGGCATGCCACAGCGCGCTCGCGCAGGCCCGGCTTGCCCGCGCGCTGCGACCACGCGGCAAAGGCCGGCGTGGGCCCCTGCCAACGCAATTCGTCGACGCTGTCGAAGAGCGGAGCATCGCAGCGCAGCGTCGCCAGCGCCTTGAAGCGCAGCGCGAGCTCATGACGGTCGCGCAGAACGGTGGCGGGGAAATCTTCGATCGGGCCGTAGCGATTGAGAAGCCGCACCGCGGTCACCGCCCCGATGCCCGCGATCCCCGGATAGCCGTCCGCCGCGTCACCGACGAGCGCGAGCAGGTCCGGGATCAGCGCCGGCGCGACGCCGAACTTCTGCGTCACGCCACGCGAGTCGAGGATTTTCTTCGCCCTGCGGTGGACCTGCACCACGCGCTCGCCGCGAACGCATTGCGCCAGATCCTTGTCGACGGTCCAGATGCAGATCTTCTCCACGCGGCGGTCCTTTGCGGCGAGGGCCGCCGCCGAGGCGAGCGCGTCGTCCGCTTCGAGTTCGATCATCGGCCATACGACCACCCCCATCGCGGCGAGCGCCTCCTCCAGCGGACCGAACTGCTTCCAGAGCGCGGGCTCGATCCCCTCGCCCGTCTTGTAGCCCGGCCAGAGCTGGTTGCGAAACGACTCGATCACGTGGTCGGTCGCGACCCCGACGTGCGTGGCACCCTGCTCCAACATCTGCAGGACGGATTGCAGTACGCCGACCACGGCGCCGAACGCGCTGCCCTTGCCGTCGTTGAATCGACGCAGCCCGTAGAAATGCCGATACAGCTCGTAGGTGCCGTCGACAAGATGAACGATCACGTCGAATGCTGCCTCAGCCAGCGCGCAAGTCGATCACTCGCAGGTGAACGAGATTTCCGCCTCGGGCCAGTGTCCGATGGCCGGAATCTCGCGCGAGCGAATCACCTTCACGCGGGTGTTCCTCGCCGCGCAATAGTCGGTCGCGTCCTTCATCGCCTGCAGGCGCAGCGGACCGGTCGGTTCCGTCAGGTAGCCCGCCTTCCGCTTCGCGACGAGCGTACCGTCCGGCGTTGCCACGACCGCAGGGGCCGCGGCGCATCCGGCCAGCAGGAATGCGAGGAACAGGCAGACGGTGGGCGTCGTCATGCGCGTCACGCCACCGTCACGCCCTGCATCATTCCCATGTCCTCGTGAACCAGCATGTGGCAATGCATCACGTAGGGGCCGGAGTAGTGCACGAAACGCATCCTGAAGGTGATCGACGTGGGCGCGGCCGGCGTCCCCTGGTTGGGAAGCGCGATGGTATCCGCCCAGTACGGCTCGGCGAGCGCCACGCCGTTGATCTTCACGATGTACATCGGGTTCACGTGAATGTGAAAGGGATGGCGGATGTTGTTGGCGTTGAAGATCGTCCACTCTTCCACGCTGTCCAGCGCGACGGTCTGCGTGATGGCGCGACTCGACTGGAAGGGAATGTATTCGGCGGGCATGCCAGGCGCAGTCGACGCCTGGGTGCCGGCCGAGCCGATCGCGAACACCTTGTTGTCGATCGACGTCTGCCCGGTCGAATAGACCCAGTCGTCGATGTCGTCACCCGGGTGCACGATCTGGCTCGCGGGCGGATCGGTGATCGGCGGATTCGGCGAGGCGGGCGTCGGCGGCGGATTGAACACCGCGCGCAGGAAGATGCTGCGCTTGAGGCCGCCGTGCGCGGCCAGCTCTTCGTCGGTAATCGGCGCGAGAAACGGGGTCACGGGCAGCGGAGCGCGCGGCAACTGCATCGACGTGCGGCTGCCGACGACCACAACTTCGGCGAGGATGTCCTCCGCCAGGATGGATCCGCCGCCATTGCTGGTTCGCCCCATCTCGAAGGCCATCGTGCGCAGGTAGTACGTGCCGGGAGCGCCCGCCTTCACCATCACGCTGGCGCGGTTAGCCGGGGCCAGCACGATGCCGTTGGGCAGCGCGGGATCGTTCAGCGCGAACGGGCCCGACGGCAGCAGGTCGGCACGCGGGTTCCCGTCGTGTCCGAAGATGAACAGCGTGTGCTGGTCGAAGCTGAGGTTCAGCGATTTCCAGATCGCCGCGTTGAGCAACCGCCAGGTCTGCACCTCGCCGCTGCGCATCACCAGGCGCGGCCGGCGCACGCCGTTGACGAGGAAGTCGGGCTCGCCGGTCGGGTTGTTGGCGATCTGGCCGAAGTTGTCGATCGTGCCGCTCGCGCCGAAGGAGAACGGCGCCTGAAAGACGAAAATGCGCTCGGCCGCCGCTGCGATCTCGGGCACGCGATCCGTCGGACCGCGGACCATCAGCGCCCCCGCCATTCCACTGCCCACCTGCATCGCGCTCGACCCGTGAAGATGCGGGTGATACCAGAACATCCCGTCGGGATGATCGGCGCGCAGCCGGTACTCGTACTGGCGCGTCTCGCCCGGCTGCACGCCGAGGCTCGGATCGTCCAGCACGTAATCGCCGTAGAGGCCGGGCGCCAGGATGCCCGGATCGACGTGCAAGCCGTGCGTGTGCAGGTTCGTGCTGTTGTGGTAGCGCAGGTGACGCGTGGGTTCGGGGTCCTGCGGGTTGAGCGGCAGCCGGTTGACCATCTTGATCCGCAGCGTGTCGCCGACGTTGACCGAGAGCGTCGGCGCCGGGATCGTTCCCGCCATGTTCCGCAGCGTGACCTTCGTGCCGTCGAGCGTGGTCGACAGCAACGACAGTTCGAGCGTGAAGTCGAGCAGGCCGCGCTCCGCTTTCAACATCTGCGGCTGCACGAAGGTTTCGGCGGGTGCCGCGTCCGAATCGCCGCCGCCGCAGGCCGACAGGACCGGCGGCACCACCAGACCGGCGCTCAGCGTCCAGCCGAGCCGAAGGAAATCGCGGCGCTTGAATTCGCTCCCTTCACGCATGACGGCCTCCGCGATCGGCGACTTCGAGCATCAGGACGGGCGCTATGGGGCTCGGCTCGCGGCCCCCCAGTTGGCCGCTGGCGTTGGCGCCCCATCCGAAGAGGGCGTTCGAGGCGAGCGCGGCGACGTGCGTCTGCCCCGCGGCGACGGCGCTAACGCGCGCGAGCGAGGGAACACGCGTGGGCTGCGAACGATCGACGCGATCGGCGAGGCCCAGCTGGCCATGGGCGTTCCATCCCCACGCGTAGACGTCGCCGCTCTCGCCCAGCGCCAGCGAGTAGTACATCCCCGCCGCCACCGCCTGCGCGCGCTCGGGCAGCTCGACTGCCACCGGAATCGGCGAGTACGCCGGTCGGGCACGCCCGAGCTGCCCCTTCTGGTTGCTGCCCCAGCCCATCACCTCGCCGCCGGCGGTCACGGCGAGAGCGTGGCTCGCGCCCGCTGCGACCGCGGTGATCTCCTCCGCCAACACGACGCGCTGCGGCGTCGTGACGCTTCGCAGGTGCCCGAGGCCGAGCTGTCCCGCGGCGTTGTTGCCCCACGCGTAGACCTCGCCGTCGCGCGTAAGTCCCAACATGGAGCCGCCCCCGAGGGCCAGCGCGTCGAGGGGCGGCAGCCCGCCGACGCCGGCGGGCGCAGCATTGAGATCGGCGCTCTCGCGGCCCAGCGCGCCGTCGCTGTTGATGCCCCAGGTCGCGAGCGCGCCGTCAACGTCGATCGCACCGAACTGAAATTCGCCTGCTTCCACCACGCGAATCGCGGACAGTCCGTCGATTCGCTGGGGCGAGGAAAGCGCAACGGCATCGATGCGTCCCCCGATGCCCGCGTTGCTGGCCCCCCAGACCTCGACCTGGCGCAACCCGGTCACACCGAGGCTGACGCCGTAACCGGCTGCGATCGAGGTTAGCGACGAGCGCAGGCGCACTTCGACCGGTCGCGCGGGGCCCGGCGACGGCGCGCAGTATTCCGGCCCGCCGGACGCGACGCGCCCGCTGCCTTCCTTGCCCCAGCCGACGACGCGCCCGGAGGCGAGCAGCGCAAGGGTGTGGTCGCGGCCGCAGCTTATGGCGGCCACTTCGTATCGGTCGGACGCGTCAGGTGGCATCGGGCGGCTTTCTCGGGGTGGGGGCAACGGGCGCAATATACCGCGCGAATTGTTCACGCCGTCTTACACGGTTTTCGGAATGCCGGCAGCAGCGGGGCAGCGCCAGCGGCGATAACGTGCAGGCACAGGAGGTCGCCATGTCCAACCGCTCGACACAGTCGTCACCTCGTCATGCTGCGGCCGTCACGCATCACGTTCTCGGCGTTTGGGCACGGGCCCTCGGCTGCCGGGAGGATCAGGTGACCGACGTCCTCAGCCGCGCGGGGCTTCCGATCGAAAAGCTCTGGAACTCGATCGACGCGGCGTCGTCCCGCGACTGATCAGGGGCTGAGTCGCCCGTCGACGATCTCGGCGACCCGCCGCGCGATCGCCTCCATCGAGAACGGTTTGGTGATCATCTGCATGTCGGGGTCCAGCGAGACCTTGGTCACGGCGTTCTCTGCATAGCCGGTCATGAACAGAACGCGCAAGTTCGGCCGCAACAGCCGTGCCGCATCCGCCATCTGGCGGCCGTCGATTCCCGGAAGGCCGATGTCCGTGATCAGCAGATCCACCGTCACGTCGGTTTGAAGCAGCTTGAGTCCGGCCGCACCGTCCGACGCGTCGAGCGTGCTGTATCCGTGCTCGTGGAGCATATGGAGGACCAGCTCCCGCACCGCCGCTTCGTCGTCGACGACGAGGACGACCTTGCCGTCGTGGCGAGGCAGCCGCTGCGGCGCTTCCTTGGGGGGAATCTCCCGCGGCGCCGCCCCGCGATGGCGAGGAAGGTAGACCTTGACAGTGGTGCCGCGTCCTGGCGCGCTGTCGATCATCGCGTAGCCGTCGGACTGCCGCGCGAACCCGTACACCATCGAAAGCCCGAGCCCGGTGCCCTGCCCCGTCAGCTTGGTAGTGAAAAAAGGATCGAAGGCGCGCTGGACGACTTCGGAACTCATGCCGGTCCCCGAGTCGATGATCGCGATGCAGACGTACTGGCCCGGGGTGATCTCGTGCACCTGCGCAATGCCGGGCCCCTCGAGGTGCGCGTTGCTGGTCTCGATCACCACCGTGCCGCCGTCGGGTAAAGCGTCGCGCGCATTCAAGACGAGATTGAGGATCGCGTTCTCGACTTGATGCGCATCGCACAGCGTCGTCCACAGGCCGGCGGAAAGCGCGAGCTCCAGCCGGATGGACGGCGTCAGCGAGCGGCGCAGTAGCTCCTCCATCGAGGACACCAGCCGGTTCACCTGCACCGGCTTGGGATCGAGCGGTTGGCGCCGCGAAAACGCGAGCAGGCGATGAGTGAGCGCGGCGGCACGATGCGCCGACGACAGCGCACTGTTGATGAACCGCTCCGTTTCCGGGCTGCGATTCAGGCTGATCAGCTTGCGCACCACCTCGACCGATCCGACGATGCCCTGCAGCAGGTTGTTGAAGTCGTGGGCGATGCCTCCCGTGAGCTGCCCGACCGCCTCCATCTTTTGTGCCTGGCGCAGCGTTTCCTCGGATTCGCGGAGCGCGGCCTCGGCTTCCAGTTCGGAAGTGACGTCGCGCCCGACCCCGTGCAGGAAATCGCCTTCGGCGGCGGCCGTCCACGAAATCCAGCGGTAGGAGCCGTCCCGATGGCGGTACCGGTTCTTGAACGCCGTCGTCAGCGCGCCTCCCGCCACTTTCCGCGCCTCCTCCACCGTCCGCCCCTTGTCGTCCGGATGCACCAGATCGAAAAAATTCGTGTCGCGCAACTCGACTTCGCGCCAGCCGAGCACATACTCCCAAGCGGGGTTCGTCGCGAGGATCGTCCCGTCCTTGCTCGCGCCGAGCATTATTTCCTGCGACAGCCGCCACATGCGGTCGCGCTCCGCCGTGCGTTCCGCCACGCGCTCCTCCAGCCGCGCGTTCAGCAGCGACAGCTGTCGTTCGGAGCGCTTCTTGTCGTCGACATCGGTATTGGTGCCGATCCACCGCAAAACCCCGCCATCGTCCCGGAACGGGACTGCGCGCACCAGGTACCAGCGGTAGTCGTCGTGCAACGCGCTCCAGATTCGAAACTCGGTTTCGTAGGTGACACCCTGTTCGATCGCATTGCCCCAGGTTCGCGCCGCGCCCGGCAGGTCATCCGGGTGCACGACGCGCGCCCATGCCGCCCCGTCGAGACTGCCGGGCGCTGCACCGGTGCTTTCGTAAACACGCCGGTTGAACCAGTACAAGGCGCCCTGTGCATCGGCGGCCCAGACGTGAAGCGGCGCCGCTTCCGCCAGCGAAGCGAATTCGCGCTCGCGGTTGCGCGCCTCGCGTTCGGCGATGACGCGGTCCGTGACGTCGATGCCTTCGACAAAGATGCCGGACACCGATCCATCCGGCTCCTTGACCGGCGCGTAGACGAAATCGAGCAGCCGCGACTGCATGGCGCCTTCGGGACCGATCGGCAGGCTGACATCGACCTGTCGGCCGATGAACGGCTCGCCGCTGCGGTAGACGCCGTCGAGGAGCTCCACGAAACCCTGCTCCACGGTCTCGGGCAGCGCGTCGCGGACGGACTTGCCGATGACCTCGCGACCGCCGATCAGGGCGGCGTACGACGCATTCGCCATCTCGTAGACGTGTTCGGGTCCGCGCAAGACGCACATGAAGCTCGGTGCGTCGCGAAACAGCCGCCGGATGTTCTCGGCTTCCGTGGCGATACGTTCGTTGAGCAGCTCCACCGCGCGCTGCGCATGCGCTTCGCGCTGCGCCGACAACACGTGCCCGGTCGTTTCGATGCATGCGCCGAAAAGACCCGCGACTTCCCCGGAATCATCGCGCACCGGCGTATAGGAAAACGCGAAGTGCGCTTCCTCGAGGCGCCCGTGGCGATCGAGCATGAGCGAGATGTCCGGCATGCGGATCGCTTCGCCGGCGAAGACGCGCTCGAAAAGCGGCGCCAGGTCGGACTTGGCCTCGCTCCACACCTCGTCGAGCGCATCGCGACCCAGCGCCTGCGGATGCTTCTGGCCCAGGATGGGAATGAAGGCGTCGTTGTAGAGCCACGTCAGCCCGCGCCCCCACGCCATGAACGCGGGGTGGGTCGAGTCGAGGAGGAGTCCGGCGAGCGTCTTGAGCGACTGCGGCCAGCCCTCCGGCGCGCCCACTTCGGTCGACCGCCAGTCGTAGGCACGCATTCGGCCGCGCATTTCCCCCTGGCCGAGCAGGAAGGCGACTTGCGCATCGTCGGGTGAAAAAGTCATGTCGTGGTGGTGACTACTGCAATGGGAATCGTCGATGGGATGCATGAGCGGGTAATCGTCCCCGCCACCCCCACGACCGCCGGCGGCGCCGTATCGTGGGCGGCAATATTTGCAGGTGCGGCAGCGGCGGCCGCGTTGTCGCTGATCCTGCTGGCGCTGGGGACCGGCCTCGGGTTGTCCTCGGTCTCGCCTTTTGCGTACGAAGGCGCCTCTGCCAAGGCACTCGGGG
>JBDSLT010000140.1:0-2962 GCA_039916265.1 Casimicrobiaceae bacterium
CCGAAGTACGACGCGCTGCCGCGCGCCGTGCGGCCGGAGCAGGGCCTGCTCGCGATCCGCAAGCGTCTCGGACTGTTCGCCAACCTGCGCCCGGCGGTGCTCTATCCGGAGCTCGCGGCCGCATCGACGCTCAAGCCCGAATTGGTCGCCGGGCTCGATCTCATGGTCGTGCGCGAACTGACCGGCGACATCTACTTCGGCGAACCGCGCGGCCGGCGAACGACGGCGGACGGCGAAGCCGAAGGCTTCGACACCATGCGCTACGCCGAAGGGGAAATCCGCCGCATCGCCAGGGTCGGCTTCGAGACGGCGCGGCGCCGGCAACGCAGGCTTTGCTCGGTCGACAAAGCCAACGTGCTCGACACCAGCATCCTGTGGCGCGAAGTCGTCACGGCGGTCGCGGCGGAGTATCCGGACGTCGCGCTCGCGCACATGTACGTCGACAACGCGGCGATGCAACTGGTGCGCGATCCGAGGCAGTTCGACGTGATCGTCACCGGCAACATGTTCGGCGACATCCTGTCAGACGAGGCGTCGATGCTCGCGGGGTCGATCGGCATGCTGCCGTCGGCATCGCTCGATGCGAACGCAAAGGGGCTGTACGAGCCGATCCACGGGTCCGCGCCCGACATCGCCGGGCAGGACAAGGCGAATCCCCTCGCGACGATCCTCTCGCTCGCGATGATGTTCCGCCACACGTTCAGGCGCGCGGAGGTTGCGGACCGGATCGACAACGCCGTGCGCGCCGTGCTGGCACAGGGCTTGCGGACCAACGACATCGCGCTGCCCGGCGAGCCGGTCATCGGCACGCGCGCAATGGGCGACGCGGTCGTCGCTGCGCTGGCGGCGCGAAAACGAAGCTGAGCGTCGCGCGCGCGGACAAATTGCATCGGGCGGCAGCGCCCGTTCCAGGCAACAAACGTCGATCGGAACGAACATGCGTATCGGAATGGTGGGATGGCGGGGAATGGTGGGCTCGGTGCTCGTGCAGAGAATGCAGGAGGAGGGCGATTTCGACCTGGTCGAGCCGGTGTTCTTCTCGACGTCGCGCGCGGGCGGCGCGGGACCGGCATCGGTCAAGGCGGCGGGTGCGCTGCGCGACGCGAACGATCCGGCGGCCTTCGACGGTCTCGATGCCGTCATCACGTGCCAGGGCGGCGACTGGACCACCGCGATGTACCCCCGGCTGCGTGCGGCGGGATTCGCGGGCTACTGGATCGACGCCGCGTCGGCGCTGCGGATGACCGACGACGCCGTGATCATCCTCGACCCGGTCAACCGCGACGTGATCGACCGCGCGCTCGCGGCCGGCGTGCGCAACTACGTCGGCGGTAATTGCACGGTGAGCCTCATGCTGATGGGCCTTGCCGGGCTCTTCAAGGCCGACGCCATCGAATGGATGACCTGCATGACGTATCAGGCAGCGTCCGGCGCGGGCGCGCAGAACATGCGCGAGCTGCTGCAACAGATGGGCGAGGCGCACCTAGCCGCGAAGACGCTGCTCGACGATCCCGCGTCGTCCATCCTGGACATCGATCGCGAAGTCGCGGGCATCCTGCGCGACGAGCGCTTTCCCACCGAGCATTTCGGCGTGCCGCTCGCGGGTTCGCTGATACCGTGGATCGACAAGGATCTCGGCAACGGGATGAGCAGGGAAGAATGGAAGGGTGGCGCCGAGGCGAACAAGATCCTCGGTCGCGGCTTCGCGGGAGCGCCCCCGGCGATTCCGATCGAATCGCTGTGCGTGCGCGTCGGCGCGATGCGCTGCCACTCGCAGGCGCTGACGATCAAGCTGCGCCGGGACCTCGCGCTGGCGGAAATCGAGCGCATCATCGCCGCGGGTCACGACTGGGCGCGTGTCGTGCCGAACAACCGCGAGGAAAGCGTGCGGCGGCTCTCGCCGGCGGCGGTGACCGGAACGCTCGACATTCCCGTCGGGCGCCTGCGCAAGCTGGAGATGGGCCCGCAATACCTATGTGCCTTCACCTGCGGCGATCAATTGCTCTGGGGCGCGGCGGAGCCGTTGCGTCGAATGCTGCGAATCCTGCTCGCACGGTAAATTGGGCGGAAGGCCCGCCCGCGGCGCCGAATCGCGGTTCCGCGGTGCGAATCGCCCGATGGGCGCGTTTGGAGGGCATTTCCGCACGTTTGCGCAAGTCGACGCAGGTGTGCGCCGGGGCATGCGCCGCGTGGCGGGACGCGCAATTGCAACACGCGGAGCGCGACGCCGTCACCACCATGGCTGGGTGGGAAGGAGGCGCGTTCCACTAGACCTAGCGGCGCCGGGGGGCGAGGAGTAACCTCCGCTGTTGCGCCGCCATGATGTTGACCACAAAAGCACAAGCTAATACCGAGGATTAGCTTGCACCGCTAAATCCATGATGTTAAGTTAGCTTGCGATTATTGGCGTTTCCACAAGAGGTCGGCATGCGTGCTAAACCCGTCGTAACGTACATGGCAAGTGCGGGCCTGTTGGCGAGCGCCCTCGCGGTCCCGCATTTGTCATGGGCGCTTGGCCTCGGACGCCTGACCGTCGATTCCGCGCTCGGCCAGCCGCTTTCCGCGCGTATCGAGCTCACGTCAGCCACGCGCGACGAGCTGGAAACGCTCAGCGCCAAAGTCGCCGATCCCTCGCTCTACCGCCAGAACAACCTCACGTATCAAGGCGTGCTGTCGCGCACGCGCGTCGCGCTGGAAACCTCGGGAAGCACGCCGTTTCTGCGGATCACCTCGCCTACGCCGGTCAACGAGCCTTTCCTCGATCTCATGGTCGAGTTGAACTGGTCGGCGGGACGCGTCGTGCGCGAATACACGTTTCTGCTGGATCCCCCGGGCACGGCGGCGCCGGCCGTCGCCGAACCGGTGACGCCGCCCCGCACCGGGGCGGCGCGCGCCGCGACCGCACCGCAGCCCGCTGCGGCGCCGACCGCGGCGGCCGCGCCGCGTGCGCCGGGCGTGGCAT
>JBDSLT010000141.1:0-16067 GCA_039916265.1 Casimicrobiaceae bacterium
CCGACACCCTGCCGTCGGGCCCGTTGGGCGTGTCGATCCGGCTCGGGCAGAAGATCATGATCGACACGCAATCGACGGTGAAGGCTTACGTCGGCAACGGCCTCACCTGCGCCAACTGCCACCTCGACGCCGGCCGCCAGGCGTACGCGGCGCCGCTGGTCGGATTGACCGGCGTGTTCCCGGAATACCAATCGCGCAGCGCCGGCGTGCAGTCGCTCGAAGAGCGGCTCAACGAATGCTTCGTCCGCTCGATGAACGGACGCAAGCTGCCGTCCACCAGCGCCGAGATGGTCGCGCTGCTCGCGTACACGGCGTGGCTGTCGCAGGGCGTGCCGACTGGCGTGTCCGTCGTCGGCCGCGGCTTTCGCGACGTCAAGGCGCCGGGCAAGCCCGACGCCCTGCGCGGCAAGGCGCTCTACGCGCAAAAGTGCGCCGCCTGCCATGGCGCCGGCGGGCAAGGCACGCCGGGCGCGGGCGGCGCTTTCGTGTTCCCGCCGCTGTGGGGACCGAAGTCGTTCAACGACGGCGCGGGGATGGCGCGCACGTCGATCGCCGCGTCGTTCGTGCAAACCAAGATGCCGCTGGGCAACGCCGGCACGCTGTCAGACCAGGACGCCTACGACATCGCCGCGTACTTCACTGCGCAGCCGCGGCCGAAGTTCATCGCCGGCGCCAAGGATTGGCCCAAGGGCGAGCACCCCGCCGACGCGAGGTGACCGTCAGTCGCTGACGCCTTGCGCCAGCGCGCGCTCGAGCACGCGCACCGCGTGCACGGCCGAGCGCCCGCCTCCAGCGAGCGTGCCGTCGGCGATCTGGTGCCGGCAACTCGTGCCGTCGGCGACGACGAGCGTATCCGCGGCCGCCGCACGCACCGCGGGCAGCAACGACAACTCGGCCATGCGCATCGATATGTCGTAGTGCGCGGCGTCGTAGCCGAAGCTCCCCGCCATGCCGCAACAGCTCGACTCGACGACGTCGACGGCGAGCCCGGGCACGAGCGCCAGGACGCGACGCGTCGCGTCGACGGCGTCGAAGGCCTTCTGGTGACAGTGCCCGTGGAGCAGCGCGCGATTTTCGGGCAGCTCCGCTAGCGGCAGCACGAGCCGGCCCGCCGCGCGCTCCCGGTCGAGGAATTCCTCGATCAGGTACGCCTGCGACGCCAGGCGTTGCGCATCGTCGCCGAGCCCCAGCGCGAGGAGCTCGTCGCGAAACGTCAACAGGCACGCCGGCTCGAGACCGACGATCGACGCGCCAGCGGCGACGTGCGGCCGCAGCGCGGCGAGCACGCGCCGCGCCTCGTGCCGCGCCTCGTCGACGCTGCCCGCGGCAAGATAGGTGCGGCCACAGCACAGCGGCCGGCGCGGCTCTGCATCATCCGCCGCCGGACGTGCGACGGCAACGCGATAGCCTGCCGCGTTCAGGACGGCGAGCGCCGCGCGCGCGTTCTCGGGCTCGAAGTAATTGGTGAAGGTGTCGACGAAAAGCACGACGTCCGGACGCTCGTCCGACGCGACGCCGCTGCGCAGGAAGGTGTCACGCCGCCAGCGCGGCAGCGTGCGCCGGGCGGCGAGCCCGACGCGGCGCTCCGCCAGTCGCGCCAGCCACGGCACGCGGTTGCGCAGGTTGCCGGCCCACGGAAGCTGCGCGGCGAACGGCGCCCAGCGCGGCAGCGCGGCGATCGCGCGCTCCTTGAGCGGCAGCCGGTGCGACCTGCGCCACTGGTGGAGTGCCTCGATTTTCATCCGCGCCATGTCGACGCCGGTGGGGCACTCGCGACGGCAGCCCTTGCAGCTGACGCAAAGCTCGAGCGCGTCGCGCACGGCTTGCGAGCCCAGCGCCTCGGGGCCGAGCTGACCCGACACGGCGAGGCGCAGCGTGTTGGCGCGCCCGCGCGTGACGTGCTGCTCGTCGCGCGTGACGCGATAGCTCGGGCACATCGTGCCCGCGTCGAACTTGCGGCAGTGGCCGTTGTTGTTGCACATCTCGACGGCCTTGGCGAAGCCTCCGGCGGGATCGCCACCGCTGCCAGCCGCCGAAAGCGTCTTCCCCACGGGATCGTTTTGCACGTTCCACGCCGACCAGTCGAGCGCGGGCACGATGGGCACGACGCGATACGCCGGCGGAAAGCGGAACAAGGCGGCGTCGTCCATCCTGGTCGCGCGCACGATCTTGCCGGGATTCATGAGACCGGCAGGGTCGAACAGCCGCTTGATCTCCTCGAACGCGCGGGTAAGGCGAGGCCCGAACTGCCACGCGACCCATTCGCTGCGCACCAGGCCGTCGCCGTGCTCGCCGGAGAACGCACCCTTGTATTCGCGGACCATCGCCGCGGCCTCCTCGGCGATCGCGCGCATCTTGAGCGCGCCGTCGCGGCGCATGTCGAGGATCGGCCGCACGTGCAGCGTCCCCACCGACGCGTGCGCGTACCAGGTGCCGCGCGTCCCGTGCCGGGCGAACACCTGCGACAATCGCTCGACGTAGTCGGCGAGATGCGCGAGCGGCACCGCGCAATCCTCGATGAAGGACACCGGCTTGCCGTCGCCCTTCATGCTCATCATGATGTTGAGGCCTGCCTTGCGAACGTCCCACAGCGCCTTCTGGGCGCCGGCATCGATCAACGGCACGACGCTTTCCGGTAGCCCGAGGTCGCCGGAGAGCTCGGCCAGGCGCGCGAGTTTCGCGGCGGCCTCTTCGCGCGTCTCGCCGACGAACTCGACCAGCAGGATCGCGTCCGGCGTCCCGACCAGCGCGGCGTCGATGGTGGGACGGAAGGCCGGATTCTCGCGCGCCAGCTCGATCATCGTGCGATCGACCAGCTCGACCGCGGTCGGCGCCAGCGTCACGATCGCCTCGGCGCATTGCATCGCGCGGTAGAGCGTCGGAAAGTTGACGACGCCGAGCACACGATGCTCGGGCAGCGGCGCGAGGTGCAGCGTCAGCGCGCGCGACCATGCGAGCGTTCCTTCACTGCCGACCAGCAGGTGGGCGAAATTGACGCTGCCGTCGCGCGTGTACGGCCGCTCGCTTTGCGGATGGAACACGTCGATGTTGTAACCGCCGACGCGGCGCATGACGCGCGGCACCTGCCGCTCGATCTCGTCGCGCTCGCGCTGCCCGATGGCGTCGAGGGCCGCCACCAGCGCGCGCACGCGGGCCGGCGCCTGGTCCATCGCGGCGGCGGTCGTGAAGCGCGCCTCGGTGCCGTCGGCGAGCAGCGCGTCGATCGCCGCGACGTTGTGGACCATGTTGCCGTAGCGGAGCGAGCGCGAGCCGCAGGAATTGTTGCCAGCCATGCCGCCGATCGTCGCCTGCGCCGACGTGCTCACGTCGACGGGAAACCAGAGGCCATGCGGGCGCAGCACGGCGTTCAGCCGATCGAGCACCACACCCGGCTCGACCGTGACCGTCAGCGTGCCGCGGTCGACCGCGCCGATGGCGTCGAGGCACTTGCTGGCGTCGATCACCAGCGCCGCGCCCACCGTCTGCCCGCACTGCGAGCTGCCGGCACCGCGCGGCAGGATCGCCACGTTGGCCTCGCGGCACAGTTCGACGACGGCGCGCACATCGTCGTGCGTGCGCGGGACGACGACCCCGACGGGCTCCACCTGGTAGATCGACGCATCCGTCGAGTAACGGCCGCGCGACGCGGCGTCGAACATCACGTCGCCCGCGACCGCGCCGCGCAACCGTTGCGCGAGCTCTGCGGGCGATGAACTCATGCCGTCGCGGCGGCGTCGGCGCGCAGCGCTTCGAGCACGGCGTCGCACTTGCGCTGCAGGTGCTCGCGCAACAGTGCGGACAGCCGCGGCGCGTCGCGCGCTTCCAGCGCTTCGACCATCTCGCGATGCTCGTCGGCCGCGCGATTCCACTTGTCGCGATCGAAGTTCGAGCGAAAGCGCAGGTTCTGGATGCGCCGGTTGAGTGTTCGATAGACCTGCGTGAGGAGGCGGTTGCGTGAGGCGAGATTGATGCGGTCGTGGATCGCCTGGTTCAGCCGGTAGTAACCCGGCAGATCGCGGCGCGCGTGGCACGCCAGCATCTCGAAGGTCAGCGCCTTGATCTCGACGACGTCCGCATCGGTGACGTGACGGCAGGCAAGCTCGCCGGAAAGCGCCTCGAGGCCGCCCATCACGTCGAAGCTCTCACGCACGTCGTCGAGCGACAGCGCCGCCACGAGGGCGCCCCGGTTGGGCTGCAGCTCGATCAGCCCCTCGGCGGCGAGGAGTCGAAACGCCTCGCGCAGCGGCGTACGCGATACGCCGAGCCGCACGCAAAGGCCGCGTTCATTGAGGCGCGTTGCGGGTGCGAGGTCGCCTTCGGTGATCAGCTCGCGCAGCCGTTCGGCCACGGAAGCGGGAAGCGTCTTGTGGTCGAGAAGCGCCGGCCCGGCGCCGGATGCGCCGCGAAGGGCGCCTGTGCGGCTATCGGAAAGGGCTTCAGTCTTCACTTGGTATACCGGAATGCCTGCAGGGATTGCCGGTGCCGCCATGGGCCGTTAATGGTCGATTATAGGGACAATGCAATCCGGATTCCACTTGCGTCGATCCGCGGCCAGTGTCTATCATTGCACTTTGTATACCAACTGCGGGCGCCTGCCGCCGCCCGTCCGCCGGAGCGCCGCCGCCATGCTCGATCTCGATCGCCACCCGTCGGGACGTCACTTCCTGCAGATTCCCGGACCGACCAACGTTCCCGACCGGGTGCTGCGCGCGATCGACCGCCCGACGATCGACCATCGCGGCCCGGCGTTCGCCGACCTCACCAAGGCAGTGATCGCCGGCATGAAGCGCGTGTTCAAGACCGAGGCCGACGTGGTGATCTACCCGGCGTCGGGGACCGGTGCGTGGGAAGCGGCGCTCGTCAATGCGCTTTCGCCGGGCGATGCAGTGCTGATGGCGGAGACCGGTCACTTCGCGATGTTGTGGAAGCGCCTGGCCGAGCGGCTCGGTCTTGCCGTGCGCTTCCTGCCCGGGGATTGGCGCCGCGGCGCGACTGCGGCGACCATCGAGCGCGAGTTGCGCGCCGACGCGACCCACTCGATCAAGGCCGTGTGCGTCGTGCACAACGAAACCTCCACCGGCGTCGTCAGCAACGTCGCCGCAGTGCGCGCCGCGCTCGACCGCGCCGCGCATCCGGCGCTGCTGATGGCGGACACGATCTCCTCGCTCGCATCGATCGATTATCGCCACGACGAATGGGGCGTGGACGTGACCGTCGGCGGATCGCAGAAAGGCCTGATGCTGCCGCCCGGCCTGTCGTTCAACGCCGTCGGCCCGAAAGCGCTCGCTGCCGCCAGGACGTCGCGGCTGCCGCGCTCCTACTGGGACTGGCAGGAAATGCTCGCGATCAATGCCAAGGGTTACTTTCCCTACACGCCCGCGACCAACCTGCTGTACGGCTTGCACGAAGCGCTGGAGATGCTCTTCGCGGAAGGACTCGACAACGTGTTCGCGCGCCACGATCGCCATGCGGAAGCGACGCGACGCGCTGCGCGCGCCTGGGGACTCGAGATCCTCTGCAGCGACCCGGCGGAATACAGCTCGTCGCTGACCGCGATGCTGATGCCGGAGGGTCACAATGCCGACGCATTTCGCAACATCGTGCTCGAGCGGCATGACCTGTCGCTCGGCCAGGGCCTCGGCAAGCTGTCGGGCCGCATCTTCCGGATCGGACACCTCGGCTGGTTCAACGACCTGATGCTGTGCGGCACGCTCGCCGGCGTCGAGATGGGTCTCTCCGAGGCCGGCGTACCGCATCGCAGCGGCGGCGTCGACGCCGCGATGGCGTACCTCGCCGCGCCGTCCGCGGCGCGCGTCGCACAGGCGGCCTAGCGCAACGGCAACGAGTGCCGCGCGCGGTCCGGGCGCGCGACACCGAACGACAGCGGACAACCGAAACGACACGAACGTCACACCATTGAACCTGGAGGAGACATGAAAACCCTGCACCGCATTGCACGGCCGCTGCTGATCGTTGCCGCGCTCGCGCTGCCGCTTGCTTCAGCGCATGCGCAAACCGAAATCAAGCTCGGCCACGTCGGCGAACCCGGCTCGCTCTTCCAGAAAAGCGCCGACGAGTTCGCGCGCCGCGCCAACGCCAAGCTCGGCAGCAAGGCGAAGGTGGTGACGTTCGGCTCAAGCCAGCTGGGCGGCGACAAGGAAATGATCCAGAAGCTCAAGCTCGGCACGATCGACATGGCGCTGCCGTCCACCGTCATGAGTTCCGAGGTCGACCTGTTCGGTATCTTCGAAATGCCCTACATCGTCGCCGATCGCAAGCACATGGCCAAGATCGAAAAGGAGATCTTCTGGCCCAAGCTCGAGCCCGAGGCGGAGAAAAAGGGTCTGCGCGTGCTCGCGGTATGGGAAAACGGCTACCGCCACATCACCAACAGCAAGCGCCCGATCAAGACGCCGGCTGATCTCAAGGGCATCAAGCTTCGCGTCCCCGAAGGCAAGTGGCGCGTCAAGATGTTCCAGGCTTACGACGCCAATCCGAGCCCGATGAAGTTCTCGGAACTGTTCACCGCGTTGCAGACCGGCGTGATGGACGGACAGGAGAATCCCTTCACGCAGATCTATTCCGCGAAGCTGCAGGAAGTGCAGAAATACCTGTCGCTGTCCGGGCACGTGTACACGCCGGCCTATCTCACCGTGGGAAAGACCAAGTGGGAATCGCTCCCGGCCGACGTGCGCAAGGTGCTGGAGGACACGGCGAAGGAAACGCAGGCGTGGGTCTACGAAGTCGCCGCTAAGGACGACACCGATCTGCTCGACAAGCTCAAACAGGCGGGGATGCAGGTCAACGACGTCGACCAGGACGCCTTCGTCGCCGCGAGCAAGGGCATCTACGAGGAGTTCGGCAAGGAAGTGCAAGGCGCGAAGGAGCTGATCGACCGCGCCGTGGCGTTGCGGAAGTGACAGCGGGGAACGAGTCGCCCGGCGCTCCGGCGGTGCACAAGTGGCGCGCGGCCTACGGTCGCGCACTGGAATGGCTCGTCATCGGGCTGATCGTGGCGCTGGCGGTCGAGGTGACGCTCGGCGTTGCGTTTCGCTCGCTGGGCCGCGCGCTGACCTGGTACGACGAGATCGCCTCGGTGATGCTCGCGTGGCTCACGTTTTACGGCTCGGCGCTGGCGTCGTTCAAGCGGGCGCACATCGGCTGTCCCGAAATCGTCGACAAGCTTCCGTGGCGCGCGCGGCGGGCGATGAACATCGTCGCGCAGCTCCTCGTCATCGCGTTCTTCGTGCTGCTGGGGGGCGTGGGCGTGTGGATCACGCCGGTGCTCTCGACGGACGCGCTCGTCAGTCTCCCGTTCATACCGATGAGCGTCGTGCAGTCGGTGATCCCAATCTCGAGTGCGCTGATCGTGATCGCCGAAGGCATGCATCTCGCCGACCTCGTCGGCGCGAAAGCGCCGCCCGCCGGGACCGGCGGCGTCGCGTTGGCCGACGGCCTGCACTAGGCCGCACGAGGGTCCGCGCGCGCCATGGCGATGATGCTCCTGCTGTTCGCGGCCGTGCTGGCACTGGTGCTGTGCAACGTGCCGATCGCGGTGTCGCTCGGCATCGTCGCCGTCGTCGCGATGCTGACGACGCACGGCCTCGCGATCCTGCCGAACGTCGCGCTGGTGACGTACAACGGCGCGACCAACTTCCCGCTGCTGGCGATCCCGCTGTTCATCCTCGCCGGCGCGATCATGAACGCGTCCGGCATCTCCGCGCGCCTGATCGGCTTCGCGTCGTCGCTGTTCGGCTGGATCCGCGGCGGTCTCGCGCACGTGTCGATCGGCTCGTCGATGTTCTTCGCCGAGATCTCCGGCTCGGCGGTCGCCGACGTCGCGGCGCTGGGCTCGATCCTGATTCCCGGCATGAAGGCGCGCGGCTACCCTGCCCCGCTGGCAGCCGCGATCATGTCGTCGGCGGCCACGCTCGCCGTCATCATTCCGCCGTCGATCCCGATGATCCTCTACGCGGTCATGGCCGAGACATCGGTCGTGCAGCTCTTCGTCGCCGGCATCGTGCCGGGCATCCTCGGTGCAATGGGATTGATGGGTGTGGCGTACTGGTTCGCACGCCGCTACGACCTGCCGCGCGAGGAAGCGTTCTCGATCGCGCGCGTGCGCACGGCCGGGCGCGAGGCGCTGTGGGCGTTCCTGCTGCCGATCATCATCCTGGGCGGCATCTTCGGCGGCATCGTGACTGCGACCGAAGGCGCGGCGCTCGCGGTCATCGCGGCGCTGTTCGTCGGGCTTGTCATCTATCGGACCCTCGACCTGGCCGAACTGCGCAAGGCGACGCTCGAAGGCGGCGTGCAGACGGCGGTGGTGATGCTGCTCGTCGCCACGAGCGCGCTGCTCGGGACCCACCTCACCGAGGTGCAGGCACCACAACAGCTCGCGAAGTCCGTCGCGGCGTTCACGCAGAACAAGTGGGCCGTGCTGGCGCTGCTGAACCTGCTGTTCCTGCTGCTCGGCATGTTCCTTCATTCGGCGGCGGCGATCATCCTCGTCGTCCCCGTGGTGATGCCACTGGTGAAGGCCGCGGGAATCGACCCCGTGCATTTCGGCCTCGTGGTCACGATCAACCTCGGCATCGGCCAGCAGACGCCGCCGGTGGCGAGCGTGCTGATGGTGGCGAGCTCGATCGCCAAGGCGTCCATCTGGGAGGTCTCGCGCTTCAACGTCTGGTTCGTGGGCGTCCTGATTGCGGTACTGTTGCTCGTCACCTACGTGCCGGTCACCGGGCTCGGCCTCGTCGAGCTCTTCTACCGCTGATGGCAACCGACGATACGATCCTACTCTCGCGCGACGGTGCAATCGCCACCGTCGTGCTCAACCGGCCGCACAAGCTCAACGCGCTGACCCGCGCGATGTGGCGCGACCTGGGTGCGTGCATCGACGCGCTGTCGGCGGATGACGGGCTGCGCTGCGTGATCCTGCGCGGCGCGGGCGAGCGCGCTTTTTCGCCGGGCAACGATATCGGCGAGTTCGCGACCGAGCGCTCGAATCGCGCCCAGGCGGTGGCGTACGGCCGCGCGATGCACGCAACCGCGGCGTCGCTCGCGCAATGCCGCCATCCGCTGGTCGCGCAGATCCACGGGCTTTGCGTCGGCGGCGGACTGGAGATCGCGGCGCTGTGCGATTTGCGCATCTGCGGCGAGTCAAGCCGCTTCGGCGCGCCGGTCAAGAACCTCGGCCTCGTGATGGCGTACCCGGAGATGGCGCCGCTGGTGCGGCTCGTGGGATCGCCGGTCGCTCTCGAGATCCTGCTCGAAGGCCGCATCTTCGATGCGCACGAAGCTTACGCGAAGGGCCTCGTGACGCGCGTGGTGCCGGACGCCGATGTGGCAGCCGAGGCGCGCGCGACCGCGGAGCGCATCGCCGATGGCGCGCCGCTGGCTGCCCGATGGCACAAGCAGTTCGCACGCCGGCTCGACGACCCGCGTCCGCTGTCTGACGCGGAGCTCGACGAATGCTTCGCCTGTTTCGACACCGAGGATTTCCGCACCGGCTACGCGGCGTTCCTGGCGAAGCAGAAGCCCGCGTTTCGCGGGCGCTAGCGGCGAATCACGACGATGACGCCGCCTAAAGGACCGCTCGCCGGCCTGCGCGTGCTCGAACTCGCGCAGATCATGGCCGGACCCACGTGCGGGATGATGCTGGCGGACATGGGCGCCGACGTGATCAAGGTCGAGAAGATTCCCGGCGGCGACGACGCGCGTGGCTACAGCGAGCCCCGCATCAATGGCGTCTCCGCCCCGTTCCTGATCCTCAATCGCAACAAGCGCGGCGTCGCGATCGACCTGAAGCGCGCGGAGGGCCGCGCGGTCCTGCTGAAGATGGTCGAGTCGGCCGATGTGCTGACCGAGAACTTTCGCCGCGGAACGCTGGAGCGACTCGGACTCGGCTACGACGTGCTGTCGCGCGTCAACCCGGGTCTCATCTATTGCGCGATCTCGGGCTACGGCCGCGACGGGCCCTTCGCCGACAAGGGCGGCTTCGACCTGATCGCGCAGGGATTCGCCGGACTGATGTCGATCACCGGCGAGCCCGGTGGCCCGCCGGTCAAGACAGGCAACCCCGTCGCGGACATTAACGCCGGATTGCTCGCGGTGTCGGGCATCGTCGCGGCCTACGTGCACAAGCTGCGCACCGGCCGCGGGCAGATCGTCGATACGTCGTTGATGGAGGCGGCAATGCAACAGACGTACTGGCACGCGGCCGCCTATTTCGCGACCGGCGCATCGCCGCAGGCAACGGGCTCGGCGCACCTGCTGACGGCGCCGTACCAGGCGTTTCGCACCGCCGACGGCTGGATCAACGTCGGCGGGGCCAACCAGGCGAACTGGGAGCGGATCGCGGACGTGGTCGGCCACCCCGAGTGGCGCGTCGACGCACGCTTTGCGACCAACGCGGCGCGAATGCAAAACCTCGCCGCGCTTGCCGCGATGATGAACGACGTGCTGGCAAGTCGCACGAGCGCAGCGTGGATCGAAGCTTTCGACGCCGCCGGTGTTCCCGTCGGCCCGGTGCATTCGATCGGCGAGGCGCTCGCACATCCGCAGGCCGTCGCGCGCGGGATGGTCGTCGATCTCGTGCATCCGCACGCCGGCCCCGTACGCGCGCTGGGCTGCCCGATCCATTTTTCCGACTCTCCGACCGCGATCACGCGTCCGGCCCCGCTGCTGGGCGAGCACACCCGTGAAGTGCTTGCGGAGTACGGATACTCGGTCGCGGACATCGATGCGCTCGTCGCCGCCGGCGCCGTCGCCGTCGCCGATCCGCCTCGGGCGAACGGCAGCGATGAAAATCCAGGAGACATTCGATGCTATTGAACAAGGCGGCCACGCGTGAATGGAAACCCACCGACTATCATGGCATCGAGCGCAGCCTCTTTCGCAATAACGACGCGGGCGGCCGTTCTTCCGTCGTGAGACTGGCCCAGGGATCGCGGTTTCCGCGCCATGCGCATCACGGCACCGAGGAGGTGGTCTGCCTCTCCGGCTCGGTGGTCATCGGCGGCGCCGAACTCGGCGCGGGAGACTACCTGTTCACCGAGCCGGGCGAGGAGCACGACGTCGTCGCGGTGACGGATGCAGTGATCTTCGTTTCCTCGCAGAAGAGCACGCCGATCGTCGAGCGATCGGACGCAGCTTCACACCGCGTTGGCGGCTGAATACGAATACTTCACCTCCTCGAAAATGAAAAGAGTCACCGGCATCGCGGAATCTTCTTCAAGGCTCGCGATTCCGCTGCCCTGCGCACCTGGTACCAGAAGCATCTTGGAATCGTCTGGTTTCCCACGCTTGCGCCGAGTGTGGAGACGCTCGCGCTCGGGCACGATCGGATGCTACTGCGAGGACGCGTCGCGCTGCCATCGCTCGATCCTGGAGGAACTGCTCGCGCAAAGCGGGGCCTGCATGTTCGGCGCCCAACACGGTGGCACGAGCCGGTGAACTGAGCGCAGTGTGACGATGCGCATCCTCGCCTACTTCGCGGGCTGGCTGCTCGCGCTGCCCGGCCTTCTTTTCGCCGCGGCGCTTCTCGCGCTCCACCGCCTGCTGACGGTGGGCAACCTGGCGGCGATCGCGTGGGAAGCGATTTTCGCCTTCGCCTACGGCGTGCCGCTCGCGGGCCTGATCGCGCTCGTCCTCTGCATCCTGGGATTCTTCCGGATGGGCCGCCTGATCGGCGCAGGCGCGCTGCTCGTTGCGGCGCTGGGAACCGTGGCCATCCTGCTGGAGTCGACCGGCGCCCCAAAGGGTTTCGACCAGGCGTTCTTCCTGGCGCCGACAGGCGCGGCGGCACTGCTCGCCGGCTGGCTGCTGCGCGCGGAGGCGAACGCCGCCCCACCACCCGCGCCCTCCGCGCCCACGCAGCGCTAGCGTTGCGTGGCGCCCGCGACACCTTCCTCCGCGAGGCGCGGAGCGCGCGATGCTGCGGCGACGAGCGCCACGTCGCGCTCCGCCCTGGGCAGCGCGGCCAGCTCGCGCACCCGGTCGTAAAAGCGGGGAAGATCGTTGCTCTGCTCCTGCAGCAGCACACGAAAGGCGTCGACGCGGTCCGAGTAGAGGCTCAACGCGGCAAGGCTCGCGTTGTTCGGCGATTGCGCGAACCAGCGCTCGTAACCTGCGAGGCCCGGCTCGCCTGCCTTGGCGTTTTCATAGGCGGCACGCATGTCGGCGAACGTGCGGAGCTTCGCGCGGCGCTTCTCGTCGTCGCCGACATCGCTTGCGTAGATTGCCGCGAGCTTGACTCGCGCATCGCGGGTCATCGTGCGAAAGGCGGCGCGCAACTTCCGCGCGCGCATCGCCTGCGCGTCGAGCGCCGGATTGTGCTGCGTCGCCAGCCATCGCGCGAGTCCCGCTTCCTCGACGGCCACGGCGAAGGACTCGTTGAAGGCGGTATCGTCCTTGACGTACAGCACCTGGTGCGCGAGCTCGTGAAACAGCAGGCGCGCGACCTCGGTATCCGACCAGCGCACGAACGACGACAGCACCGGGTCGTCGAACCAGCCGAGCGTCGAATACGCCGGCACGCCCGAGACGTGCACGTCGTCGCCTTCGGCGCCGACCTTCGCCGCCTGGGCACGTGCGTCCTCTTCGCGGAAATAGCCGCGGTAGTTGACGCAGCCCGCGATCGGAAAGCACCACTGCCGCGGCTCGAGCGATAGCGCCGGTGTGGCGATCACGTTCCACACGACGAAGGGGCGCCCGAGATCGGTGTACTTCGTATAGCTGCCGTTGTCGGGCAACGCGAGCTCGCGGGAGGCAAACGCCCGGATTTCGCTGACACGCCGAAGCCTTGCCGCCAGCGTGGGATCGCCGCCGTTCTCGATCACCTCCGCAATGGGCCGCGCTCGCCCGAGGATATCCATCTGGCCCGCCGCACCCTGCCAGTAAAAGTCGAGCGTCTCGACCGCGGAGCAGCCGCATAGCGCCATCGCGAGCAGCAGCGACACGCAACGCCCTGCGCTGCGCGATTCGCTCGTAGGCGTGTCGTACCTCTTCGGCAGGCCGGTCATGGCGTCAACGGTGCAGGAACGCGCGCAATCGCGTGATCGCCTCGGCAAGCAGCGGCTCGCCGATCGTGTACGAGAAGCGCACGTGGCCGGCGGCGCGATGCCGCCCGAAGTCGATGCCCGGCGTCAGCGCAACGCCCGCACCCTCGAGAACCTCGCGGCAAAAGCGCTCGCTGTCGTCGGTGAAGCGCGTGACGTCGGCGTAGACGAAGAAGCCCCCGCGGGGCATCACCGGGATGCCGAAGCCGAGCTCGCGCAGTGCGGGGACGAGCATGTCGCGGCGCGCCTCGAACGCCTTGCGCCGCGCCTCGACGATCGCCAGCGTCTGCGGAAGAAAGCACGCGAGCGCGGCGCGCTGCGAAGGCGTCGGCGGGGAGATGTAGAGGTTCTGCGCGAGCTTCTCCAGGTCCCGCACGTATCGCTCGGGCGCGACGATCCAGCCGAGCCGCCATCCGGTCATGTTGAAATACTTGGAAAAGCTCGACACGATGAACGCGTCGTCGTCGATCGCGAGTGCGCTGACGGGCGGAGCGCCGTACGTGAGTCCGAGATAGATCTCGTCGACGATCAGCTGCCCGCCGAGGCGGCGCAGCGTGTGCGCGATGCGGGTCATTTCGGCGTGCGTCACCGTCGTACCGGTGGGATTCGACGGCGACGCGATCAGCGCGCCGCGCGCGGACGGCGACCAATGGCGCTCGATCAGTTCGGCAGTCAGCTGGTAGTCGGTGCCGGCGTCCACCGGAAGTCCGACCGGCTCGCCTTCGAGGATGCGCACGAAATGCCGCGTGCACGGATAGCCGGGATCGGCGAGCAGGATGCGGTCGTCGCGATTGACGAGCAGCGCCAGCACGAGGAGCAGCGCGGCCGACGACCCCGCGGTGACGATCACGCGCTCCGGCGCGACCTCGACGCCGTAGTGCGTCGCATAGTGCGCGGCGATCGCCGCGCGAAGCTCGGGCAATCCGAGCGCCGACGTGTAATAGACGCCGCCGGCGCCGATCGCCCGCTGCGCCGCGTCGATGACGGGCTCGGGCGTCGGAAAGTCCGGCTCGCCGATCTCCATGTGGATGATCGACCGTCCGGCCGCCTCCAGCGCGCGCGCGGCCGTCTGCACTTCCATCACGTGGAAAGGCGCAATCTCGGCGACCCGCGCCGCCAGCTTCGCTCGCGTCTCCATCGAAAGGCGTAGTCCGATTCCCGGCGAAAGGCGCTATCGTAGCGTCCTATGCACAACGTGGCGACCGCCCCCGTGCCGAGGTGCCGCCGGCGCATCGTCGCGGCTGCCTTCGTGTGCGCAGCGGCGTGGCTCGCTCACGCGCAGGCCTCGGTCTACAAGTGCCAGGGGCCGGCGGGCGTACCGGTTTACCAGGACAGCCCCTGCCCGGCCGGCAAGGAGTTGCGCGACTTCGACAAGGATCCACCGACGGTCTCGGTGATGCCGCTCACGCCCGTCCCCACGCAGCCGTCCGGCATGTCCACGCGCCAGGTCCTCCCGGCCCCGGCGACTGCGCCCAACGGCAAGGCGAAGAACGGTGCCAGGGTCAAGCCAGCCCGGCCGTCCGGCAGCGCAGCCGAGCGCAAGTTCGTCGCGCCGGGCATCAACGAGGGCGAGGTCATGGCGCGCCTCGGCGCGCCCGACATGAAAAGCGGCGGCGGCGGCCGCAAAGTCGCACGCTGGACGTATCTCCCCGCGCCGGACGATCCCGCGACGGTCACCACGCTGACTTTCGAGAGTGGAAGGCTGATCGAGGTCGAGCGCAAGGTCGTGAAATAGGCGATGCGCGCGCTGGTGCAGCGCGTCGCCGAAGCCGCCGTCTCCGTCGACGGCCGCACCGCGGGCGCGATCGGCCGCGGCATGCTCGTGCTTGCGGGCATCACGGAGGGCGACGGCGCCGACGATCGCGACTGGCTGGCGCGCAAGATCGCCGGCTTGCGCATCTTCGACGACGCTGCAGGCTTGATGAATCGCTCGGTGGTGGACACCGGCGGCGACATTCTCGCCGTATCCCAGTTCACGCTCTACGCATCGACCCGCAAGGGAAATCGCCCGTCGTTTTCGGCGGCGGCGTCTCCACAGATCGCCCGACCGGGCTTCGATGCCTTCGTCGCCGCGCTCGCCACCGCGCTCGGCAAGCCGGTGTCCGCGGGCGTGTTCGGCGCGCACATGCGAGTGACGCTGGTCAACGACGGGCCGGTGACGATCTGGCTCGATTCGCGCGCCCGCGAGTAGCACGGCGCGCGGTGCGTCACTGGCGGTCGACGCTGAAGCGTCCGGGGCCGAAGGCGAAGAGCAGGAAGAACGCCCCGAGGATGCCCATGTTCTTGAAGAAGTTGAGTTGCTGCATCATCTTCGCCGCTTCCGGCGCCGACCAGAAATTGTGAAAGATCGGCGTGATGACGATGAGGAAAACGATGAACGCCAGCGCTGCCCAGCGCGTCTTCCAGCCGATGAGCACGAGAAGGCCCGCGCCAAACTCGATTGCCACCTTGATCGCCGCGGCCACTTCCGGGAGCGGGATGCCGCTCGACGCGATGTCGCTCACCGTTCCCGGGAACGCGTTGATCGTCTCGAAACCCGACGGCACGAAAACAAGCGCCAGCAGGATTCTGGCGATCAGCGCGGCAAAGGCGTTCTGGCCATTCACATCGATGTTCCCTGGTCGAGGTCGAAGAGCAGGATTTCGGCGTCCTGCCAGATCTGCAGGAAATGAACGGGCCGGTCCGGCGACGGATTGAACTCGCTGTGCATGACGCCGCGCCCGGCGCTCATCCGCTGCACACGCACGATCGTCGATCCGTTGCCCAGGCTGTCGCGGTGCGCGAGAGAACCTTCAAGCACGCAGGAGATGATCTCCATGTCGCGATGTCCGTGCGTTCCGAAGCCCTTGCCCGGCGCAACGCGATCTTCGTTGATGACGCGCAGCGGACCGAAACTCGTGTGCGCTGCGTCGTAATAGTCGGCGAAGGAGAAACTGTGGTACGAGTCGAGCCAGCCGTGGTTCGCGCGGCCGCGCTCCGTAGCGGGACGCAATGAGATCATGCGCA
>JBDSLT010000142.1:0-15231 GCA_039916265.1 Casimicrobiaceae bacterium
TCGGGCACCGCGTACTCGACGCTGGCGACCTTCGTGCAGATCTTCGGCGAGGACAAGGCCTTCGAGCTGCTGAAGGGCATGCACAAGAACACCAACAACTATCCGCGCACGGGGGCCGGCGCCATTCGCGCGGTGGCGCGCGGCGAGACGTCGATCGGCGTCACGTTCCTGCACGACGGCCTCACCGAAATCGCCAACGGCTTCCCGGTGAAGATCGTCGTGCCCTGCGAGGGGACCGGCTACGAGGTCGGCTCGATGAGCATCATCAAGGGTGCGCGTAATCTCGACAATGCGAAAAAGTTCTACGACTGGGCGCTGACCCCCGCTGCGCAGAAGATCGGCGGCGATCTCAAGAACTATCAGACGCCGTCGAACAAGGCGACGCCGGTCCCCGTCGGCGCGCTCAAGATGAGCGACCTCAAGCTCATCGACTACGACTTCGCGAAATACGGCAGCGCCGCCGAACGCAAGCGCATCCTGGAAAAGTGGGACAGGGACGTGTATGCAGTGGCGCGCTGACGGCGGCCGCAAGGCGCATCGATGAGCGACCGCTACGAATTCGCGCGGCTGCTGGCGCGCAACGCCGGCGCGGTCGCACTCGACTACTGGCGGCGGCGCGAGGAGCTCGTCGTCGAGCTCAAGGGTCCCGGCGATTTCGTCAGCCTCGCGGATCGCGAAGTGGAAGCGCTGTTGCGCAGGGAGATCGCGGCCGCGTTTCCGGGTGACGGCTTCCTGGGCGAGGAGACGGCGGCGCAGTTCGACGCGAAGGACGGCGCGCCGGTGGACCGCTGCTGGGTCGTCGACCCCATCGACGGCACGCACAATTTCCTGCGGGGCATTCCGTACTGGAACGTGGCGATCGCCTACGTCGAGAACGGCCGCGCGACGATCGGCGCCGTATTCGATCCGCCGCACGACGAGCTTTACCACGCGACGCGCGGCGGCGGCGCGTGGTGCGACGCAAAGGGCGGCACGACGCGGCTGCGCGTCGCCGGCACGGCAGCGCTGCAGGGCGCGTTCGTCGCGCTCGGCCACCACGACCGATCGGCGTCGCCCGAGTACCTCGAACTGCGCCGCAGCCTGATGGGCGCAGGCGTGGCGATGCGCAACTTCGGCTCCGCCGCGCTGCAGCTCGCGCACGTCGCCGCCGGTCGTCTCGACGGCTTCATCGAGCTGGAGCTGTCGATCTGGGATGCGATCGGCGCGCTCGCGATCGTCGACGAGGCGGGCGGATTCACCGCGCCCTTCGCCCCACCGCGACCGACGGCCAAGGCCGCGTGCCTCGCCTGTGCGCCGGGAATCGCGCAATCGCTGGGCGCAATGGTGGAGGTCGGCGGCTAGCAACTGCCCCCGGAACGCGGACGCGAGATCGGTTTCCAACTGGGCATCGGCGCCGTCCATCGAGCGAACGAGCGTGCCGGAATCCCCGCCGAGGTATTACAATGTGACTACCTCGGAGCCATTCGATGACACTCGCTGCGACCAGCCTCAAGCTTCCCAGGACGCTGAAGTCCCGCATTGCCCGCCTCGCCAAGAAAGCCGGCGAGAGCCCGCATGCGTTCATGCTGCGGTTGCTCGAGAGTCAAGTCGAGGCCGCCGAGCGCTTCGAGCAGTTCGTGGCGGATGCACGGCGTGCCGACCAGCGCATGCAGGAAACCGGCCAAGGATATGCCGCTGCCGAGGTACACGGCTACCTTGAAGCCAGGATCGCGGGCCGGGCCGTGGCGCGACCCAAGCCCGCGCCATGGCGCAGGTAATCTACTCGGACGAGGCTTTCGCCGATGTCGAACGCATTGTCGAGTTCTTGCTGGAATCCTCCCCCGCGGCGGCCGCGCAGGCGCTGGACGGTGTCGGCAGTGCAATCGCCATTCTCGAAGCCCATCCGCTCATCGGGCGGCGGGTCGACGAGCATCTGCGCGAACTGGTCATTTCCCGGGGAGCGTCGGGCTACCTCGCCCTCTACCGCTTCGATGCCGCGTTCGACAGGGTCCGAATTCTTCGGGTGCGGCACCAGCGCGAGGCGGGCTATTACGAGTAGTCGTGGCGCCCGTGTGATATTGACGTTTACGTAAACGTAATGTAGGTTCAAGGCAGGCGACTGGCGCGCAGCGGCAAATCGGGCCTTTGGAGTAACCTCGAAGCCTCCTGCCTCCTGCCTCCTGCCTCACGCCACACCCGCGGCCGCCGGCCGCCCGTCCGCCTGTCGGAGTCCGCAATGAACGACTCGGCCCGTCCGCCTCTCGTCTACAAGCCGTCCCACAAGGTCCGCTTCGTCACGGCCGCGAGCCTGTTCGACGGCCACGACGCGTCGATCAACATCATGCGGCGCATCCTGCAGGCGAGCGGCTGCGAGGTGATCCACCTCGGGCACAACCGCTCGGTCGAGGAGATCGTCACCTGCGCGTTGCAGGAAGACGCGCACGGCATCGCGATCTCGTCGTACCAGGGCGGCCACGTCGAATTCTTCGAGTACATGATCGACCTGCTGCGCGAGCGCGGCGCGGGCGAGGTCAAGGTGTTCGGCGGCGGTGGCGGCGTCATCGTCCCCGCCGAGATCAAGGCGCTGCACGACTACGGCGTCACGCGCATCTTCTCGCCGGAGGACGGCCAGAAGCTTGGCTTGCAGGGGATGATCAACGAGATCGTCGCGGCAGCCGACGCCGATCTCGCGGCCGATCTGCCGGCATCGCTCGCCGCGCTGCGCGATGGCGGTTCCGCCGGCGATCCGTATGTGCGATGCCGCACGCTTGCGCGGCTGATCACCGGACTGGAAAGCGGCACCGTGCCGCCGCCGCTTCGCGCCGAGCTCGCCGCCGCTGCGGCGGCGTCCAGCGCGCCGGTGCTCGGCATCACCGGCACCGGCGGCGCGGGCAAGAGCTCGCTGACCGACGAGCTGGTGCGCCGCTTCCGTCTCGACCAGCACGACAAGCTGCGGATCGCGATCATCTCGATCGATCCGTCGCGGCGCAAGTCCGGCGGCGCGCTGCTGGGCGACCGCATCCGCATGAACGCGATCCAGCATCCGAACATCTACATGCGCTCGCTGGCGACGCGCGACAACGCCAGCGAGCTCTCCGCCGCGCTGCCCGACGCCATCGCCGCGTGCAAGGCGGCCGGCTACGACCTCGTCGTCGTCGAGACGTCGGGCATCGGGCAGGGCGACGCCGCGATCGTGCCGCTGTGCGACGTGTCGCTGTACGTGATGACGCCCGAGTTCGGCGCCGCGTCTCAGTTGGAAAAGATCGACATGCTCGACTTCGCCGACTTCGTCGCGATCAACAAGTTCGACCGCAAGGGCGCTGCCGACGCGCTGCGCGACGTGCGCAAGCAGTACCAGCGCAATCGCGAGCTGTTCAAGCAGTCGCCGGACACGATGCCCGTGTACGGCACGATCGCGTCGCGCTTCAACGATGACGGCGTGACGGCGCTCTACCAGGGCGTCGCGGCCGCGCTGGCGCAGCACGGACTGAAGCTTGAACGCGGCGCGCTGCCGGCGGGCGAGCGCCGCGAGTCGAGCGCGCGGGGCGCCGTCGTGCCGGCGCAGCGCGTGCGCTACCTCGCCGAAATCGCCGAGACGGTGCGCCGCTATCACGCGCACGCCGACGCGCAGGCGCGATTCGCACGCGAGCGCCAGCAACTGACGGCGACGAAGGGCATGCTCGCGGCGGCAACCGCCCCCTCCTCGGCAGGAAGAGAGGATGGGAGCGAGGGGGCCGCGCTCGACGCGCTCATCAGCGATCGCGCCGCGAAGCTCGACGCCCGCTCCCGGAAGCTGCTCGACCTGTGGCCGAAGACCCGTGCCGCCTACGCCGGCGACGAGTACGTCGTGAAGATCCGCGACAAGGAGCTGCGCACCGCGCTGACGTCGACGTCGCTGTCGGGCACCAAGGTGCCCAAGGTCGTGCTGCCGCGCTACGAGGACGACGGCGAAGTGCTGCGCTGGCAGTTGAAGGAGAACGTGCCCGGCAGCTTTCCCTTCACCGCCGGCGTGTTCGCCTTCAAGCGCGAGAACGAGGACCCCACACGGATGTTCGCCGGCGAGGGCGACGCGTTTCGCACCAACAAGCGCTTCCACCTGCTGGCCGACGGCATGCCCGCCAAGCGCCTGTCGACGGCGTTCGATTCGGTCACCCTCTACGGCAACGACCCCGACCTGCGTCCGGACATCTACGGCAAGGTCGGCAACTCCGGCGTGTCGATCGCCACGCTCGACGACATGAAGGTGCTCTACGGCGGCTTCGACCTGTGCGCGGCGAACAACTCGGTGTCGATGACGATCAACGGTCCGGCGCCCACGCTGCTCGCGATGTTCATGAACACCGCGATCGACCAGCAGATCGACAAGTTCCGCGCCGACAACGCCCGCGAGCCGACCGACGACGAGACCGCCAAGATCCGCGCGTGGACGCTCTCCACGGTGCGCGGCACGGTGCAGGCCGACATCCTGAAGGAAGACCAGGGGCAGAACACCTGCATCTTCTCGACCGAGTTCAGCCTCAAGGTGATGGGCGACATCCAGGAGTACTTCGTCCATCACAGCGTGAAGAATTTCTATTCGGTGTCGATCTCCGGCTACCACATCGCCGAGGCGGGCGCGAACCCGATCTCGCAGCTCGCGTTCACGCTGTCCAACGGCTTCACCTTCGTCGAGGCATACCTCGCGCGCGGCATGCACATCGATGATTTCGCGCCGAACCTGTCGTTCTTCTTCAGCTACGGGATGGACCCGGAGTACGCGGTCATCGGCCGCGTTGCGCGGCGCATCTGGGCGGTGGCGATGCGCGAGCGCTACGGCGCCAACGAGCGCTCGCAGAAGCTCAAGTTTCACTCGCAGACGAGCGGGCGCAGCCTGCACGCGCAGGAAATCTCTTTCAACGACATCCGCACGACGCTGCAGGCGCTGATCTCGACCTACGACAACACCAACTCGCTGCACACCAACGCCTACGACGAGGCGATCACCACGCCCACCGAGGAGAGCGTGCGCCGCGCGATGGCGATCCAGCTCATCATCAATCGCGAATGGGGTCTGGGCAAGAACGAGAACCCGAACCAGGGCGCGTTCATCATCGACGCGCTGACCGACCTGGTCGAGGAAGCGGTGCTGAAGGAGTTCGAGGCGATCTCCGAGCGCGGCGGCGTGCTGGGCGCGATGGAGACGGGCTACCAGCGCGGCAAGATCCAGGAGGAGTCGCTGCACTACGAGCACCTGAAGCACGACGGCAGCTATCCGATCGTCGGCGTCAACACCTTCCGCAACCCACATGCCGAGACGGCACCGCAAAAGGTCGAGCTCGCGCGCTCGACCGACGACGAAAAGCAGTCGCAGTTGCAGCGGCTCGCCGACTTCCGCACGCGCAACGAAGGCGAGGCGGGCGCCGCGCTCGCCCGGCTGAAGCAGACCGTCGTCGACAACGGCAACGTCTTCGCCGAGCTGATGAACACGGTGCGGGTCTGCTCGCTCGGCCAGATCACCCATGCGCTCTTCGACGTCGGCGGGCAGTACCGGCGCAGCATGTAGCATCGCGCGCCGAGCACTGCGATGGCCGAAGACACGACCAAGGTTCCGACGGAGCGTTCGCTTGAACGCCTGGGCGAGCGCGCCCGGATCCTCGACATCGGCGCCGGCGATCCCGAGGCGCCGGCCAACGCGATTCCCAACATCATCGCGCATCTGGTCGAGACCGAGACGTGGCGCAACGCCGCGACGGTCATCACGGGCCTGCTGCTGATCGGGCTCGGTTACTGGGCGTATCACGGCGTGCAGCGCTCGATCGTCGAGACGCGGATGACGAGCCTCGAGGCGCTGCTCGGCACTGTCGTGAAGGGCCTCGACGTGTGGGTCGGCGAGCACCGCGCCGAGGCCGATCGGCTGGCGCGTGATCCGTCGGTGATTCAAAGTGCGACGCGCCTTGCCGCAGGCGCGCGCGATCCGGGCATCGTCTCCGGGAAGTGCACGGCGGAGGCGAACGAGCTGTCGCGCCATCTGCAGTCGCTGCTGTCGACGCAAGGCGTTGTCGGATTCCGCATCGTCGATCGCAGCGGCCTCGTGCTGGCGTCGCGCGATCCGCAGCGCTGCGGGTCGCGGCTGCGTTCGGGCGCGTTCCGGCAGCGGCTCGATCTTGCGATCGACGGTACGGCGCAGTTCGCGCGTCCTTACCCCGACGTGGAGCTGTCGCACAACGCGCCGGGCGAAGAGCGCCGCCCCGTCGCGTGGTTCCTGGCGCCGATCCGCGCGCCGGGCGGCCCGGTCGTCGCCGCGCTCGCGATGGGCGTGGTGACCGATCGGGAGCTTGCCACCGTGTTCTCCGCGGCGCGGCCGGGCACGACGACCGAAGCGTTCGCGTTTTCCGACGACGGCCTGATGCTCACGCCGTCGCGCTTCACCGAAGACCTCATCGCCGCCGACGTGATTCCCCAATCCGCGTCCAACGCCGCGCTGGTCGTCGCCGTGCGCGACCCCGGCGGCGACCTGATGCATGGGCACGTGCCGCCGCTGGAGCCGGCGGCACGTCCGCTGACGCAGGCGGCGGCGCTCGCCGTGGCGGCGCGCGGCAAGCCGGCGGGGTCGGACTGGAAGGGGGTCATCGACGTGCCGTACCGCAGCTATCGCGGCAGCGAGGTGCTCGGCACCTGGCGCTGGCTGCCCGAGTACGACATGGGCGTGATCGCCGAGATCTCGACGGCGGAGGCATTCGCCGCGCTGCGCTATTTCTGGATCAGCTTCGCGCTGATCGGCGGTTTCGTCGCGCTATCGCTCGCAGCGGCGCTGATGTCGGCCAGCTCGCTCGCGCGGCTGCAGCGGCAGTTCGGCCGGTTGCAGCGCGTCGGCGCATACACGCTGGAAAAGCAGATCAGCGAAGGCGGCATGGCGACGATCTGGCTCGCCCGCCATGCGCTGCTGAAGCGTCCCACGGCGATCAAGGTGCTGAAAAAGCACATCGCCACCGACGAGTTCATCCATCGCTTCGAGCGCGAGGTGCAGATCGCGAGCCAGCTCCTGCACCCCAACACGGTGCGCGTCTACGACTTCGGCCGCACGCGCGAAGGACAGCCGTATTACGTGATGGAATACCTCGACGGCGTGACGCTGGCCGAGCTGGTCACGCATTCGGGCGCCGCGCCGGCGGGCCGCGTGATCCACATCCTGCGCCAGGTCGGCGCGGCGTTGCGCGAGGCGCACGAGCACGGGATGATCCATCGCGACGTGAAGCCGGACAACGTGATGCTGTGCCGCCGCGGCGAGGACGACGTCGTAAAGCTCCTCGACTTCGGCCTGGTCAAGAATCTGGAGCGCGCGCAGACGCGCGACATCACCAAGCAGATCAGGATTCTCGGCACGCCGCGCTACATGGCGCCCGAGCGCATCCTCAATCCGGCCGACGTCGACGCACGCTCCGACATCTACGCGGTGGGCGCCGTCGCGTACTTCCTGCTCACCGGCAAGCCGATCTTCGACGGCGACGACAATCTCGAGATCGGCAACCAGGTGCTGCATACGCCGGCGCCACGCGCGTCGGCCAACGGTGCCGCGGGCATTCCCGAATCGCTCGACGCGCTGATCGCCGCGTGCCTCGAAAAGGACCGCATCAAGCGCCCGCAGACGATGGACCAGGTGATCAACGCGCTCGACCGGCTGTCGAGTCGCCTCGCATGGACGCAGGTGGACGCGGCTGCGTGGTGGGCTGCCTACCGCGCACACCGCAAGGCCGCGGGGATCGCCGCGGAACCGGCGATGATCTAGCCGCGGCGGGCGCTATCTGGCGCCGGCACTTTCGAGCAGCGTCACCATGTCGCCGTAGCCGCGGGCGCGCGCGAGCGCCAGCGGCGTGGCGCCGCTGCGGTCCGGCAGGTTGAGGTTGGCGCCCGCATCGACCAGCGCCTTCAGCGTCGCGACGTGCCGAGGCCCGCCGTTGCCCAGCACGATCGACTCGATCAGCGCCGTCCAGCCGAGGTTGTTGACGTGATCGAGCGGGGCGCCGGCGCGGATCAGCGCACGGACCACGCCGTCGTGGCCGAGATGCGCCGCGGCGATCAGCGCGGTGCCGTCGTAGCGGCTGGTCACGTTCCTGGCGCTGCCACCGAGCGCGAGCGCGACTTCGAGCGTCGGCAGGTCGTCGGCGACGGCCGCAATCGTGACGATGTCGTAGCGATCGTTCTCGAGCGCGTTCGCGTTGGCGCCGGCCTTCGCCAGCGCGCGCATCGCGTCGTGCTTTCCCGCGAAGGCCGCGACGATCAGCGGCGTGCGGCCAGAACCGTCGCGCGCGTCGACGCTGGCGCCGGTTGCGGCCAGCCGAGCGATCGTCGGCGCATCGCCCTTGTCGGCGGCAGCGAGAACGCCGGCGTAGGCAGCGCGCTCGGCGGCGTTGGGCGGCACCTGCGCGTAAGCCGCCGACGTGACAACGGACGCAAGGGCCAAGGCTGCGAGACATCTCATGCGGACGTCCTCCTGAAACGCGGCGGCGCCGAGTTCACGGCGCGCCGCCATGATAATCGACGTGCCGCGTGCATTTCGCATCGCTCGCCGATCGGGGTAACATCTCCATGATCCGCGCTGCCGGGCCTTCCGCCCGCCTGGCGCGCCGCCACGATGCCAGAACCGACACAATGGTCGTTCCCCGCCGAGCTCCAGCCGTCTGCGGCGGATCTCGCGTTCGATCTCAAGGCCGTGCTCGACGCCGTCGTCATGCTGCGCGCCGATATTCCCGAAGCGTCATTCACCGCGTCGATCCTCGGCACCGAACGCTCGGGCAGCGGCGTGGTCATCGACGAGCGCGGCCTTGTGCTGACGATCGGCTACCTCATCACCGAGGCCGAGACGATCTGGCTCACCACCAACGACGGCACCACGATCGCCGGCCACCCGCTGGCGTATGACTTTGCGACGGGCTTCGGCCTCGTGCAGCCGCTCGGCCGGCTGCCCGCGCCGGCGCTCGCGCAGGGCACGACCGGCAGCGTCGACGTCGACGACGACGTCTACGTGATCGGACACGGGGGCCGCGCGCACGCGCTGAAGGCGCGTATCATCGCGCGGCGCGAGTTTGCCGGGTACTGGGAATACCTGCTCGACGACGCGCTGTTCACCGCGCCGCCGCACCCGGCGTGGAGCGGCGCCGCGCTGGTCGACGACGCCGGGCGGCTGATCGGCATCGGCTCGCTGCTGGTGCAGGAAGAGGTCGGCGACGACACCGTGCAGGGCAACATGTTCGTGCCGGTCGACCTGCTGCCTCCGCTGCTCGCCGACGTGATGAAGCACGGCCGCTCGACGCAGGCGCCGCGCCCGTGGCTCGGCATGTACACGGCGGAAATCTCCGACCATGTCGTCGTGCACGGGCTCGCGAAGAACGCGCCCGCCGACGTCGCGGGCGTGCACCTGGGCGACATCGTCGTCGACGTGGCGGGCGAGAAGGTCGCGGGGCTGGCCGATCTCTATCGCAAGATCTGGCAGCGCGGCGCGCCCGGCGTCGCGATGCCCATCACGCTCGCGCGGCACGGCACGATCGTGCGCGTGCAGATCCGCTCGGCGGACCGCGACGAGTACCTGCGCAAGCCGTCGCTGCAATGAGTGCGGCGGCAGGACTGCGCGCCATCGAAAAGGAATGATGACCATGGACCACGTCACGGTGGTGGCGCGAATTCGCGCCGCCGACGGCAAGGCGGACGCCCTCGCGGCGCTGCTCATCGAACAGGTGGGCGTCGTGCGCAAGGCGGAGCCGGGCTGCCTCGCCTACCGCCTGCACCGCTCGGTCAAGGACCCGGCGCTCTTCTACTTCTACGAGACCTACGTCGACGACGCGGCGTATGACGCGCACCGCAGCGCCGCGCACCTGGCGAGCTTTCGCGAGCGGCGCGACAGGGAAGGTTTGATCGCCGGTCCGGCCGAAGTCGAAGTCTATCGGCCGCTCACTGAATAGCTGACGGCGAATGTGCCCGGCGCGCCGGTGGATGCGCGCCAAGTTGAAATCCTTACCGGCGGGTCCGCTCGAACGCCCCTGCTCGAACGGCATCGAGTGTGCCAGATTGGTAATCGCCTCTACTCCAATCGCTGAGAGGAGGTCAGGCATTGTCGGCGGACCGGTTGCGAGAATGGGCATTGGCACCTCGCTCGTTTCCCCGCTTGTAATTGCCGGTAGCGCGAGCCATTAGCTGCTGTTGCGCGATCAACGAGCGGCCGCCGACTTTTTCCAGAAATCGTTGTGCGGAGACGCCTCTCAACACGGTAATCGCGCTGCCACCTCGGAAGATTGTAACGACACCGCTTTTCATCGCACGAAACGAGAATGCGAGATCAGCGTTGCGCAGCGATGTCATGTTGGATCGACGATTTGGTGAGCAACTTCGGACCCGCCAGTAGGGCAAGCGATTACGTCGTGCTCCCTGATGCGATAGCGCTGGTCGCCAAACCGCAACTCGCCCTCGCCCTCCAGGATGAGGAACATCTCTTCTTCGCCGTGATGAGAGTGGAAGGGGCACTGAGCTTTACCAGGGGGCAACACCGAGAGGTTGTAGCCAAGCTTCTTGGCTCCTATGTGGTCACTGATCCTTCCACGGCTGGAGGTGTAGAGGCCGTTCTCTTCTACATCGGTGAACTCAACCTCAGCGAGGTTCATGATGGGCTTTGGCACGTGGTCCTCCGATTGGAACGGTTGACTGGTTGTAGAGCGAGGCGGCGGGCGTCAGCGTTGCGGGCCGAGCGCTTGCTGCAGAAATAAGAGCAGCTTTGTCGCGCACCATGTTGCCGGATTGTCCAGTCTCAAGAAGGCATTTCAGATCACACAGGACAATTGTGAAGCCCTCGGTCGCAGCTTGCGACCCATCCGTGCCACCGGTCGCAGTCAGCAGCCCCTTACCGGCTGGTCCGGTAAGTGATGGGTTAGGCGGCGGCACGGCGAGGAGAAGTGACAGCGTAGACAACGAACAGACCAAACACAATGGCCACAGTAGCCCACGCGCGCGTGAACAAGGAGCCTTGGGCCGACCACCACTCAAACATGGCGCGAGACCGCTCGACGCCGAAGAATGGCGTGATCGCGCCTGCAATGATGATAAAGACCCCAAGGGCGCGAAGGATCTTGGGTGTACGTGAGGCAGACGCGACCGACAGAAGTATCGCGCCGAATATGACTCGCACGCCTGCAACGAAGTAAAGAGCATTGGTCGTTTGCAACGATTGCCCCAACTCGAGGAGAACTGAGGGAGCGGCAACGCCAAGAACGCCAATGGCAGCGATGACAAGTCCCAAGACCATGGCGAGAACCTTCACGATGTGCATTTTCGTCGCCTAACGTAAAAATTGAGCGGCGGACCGGCGTAACAACTCATGCGCCAGGACAAAGCGGTGCCGGCGGGGCGTCCGCTCCAACGCCGGGTTGGGAGTCATTGCACCGTCGCCACCGCCGGCAACAAACTCATGTGACGAGTTTGCCACCGAAGGAGAGCCGGCCGGCAGCAGCCGGCGCGAACTCGACATGTACGCAAGCAGGCGGGCGGGCCGTGGATTGCGCAATGGCTTCCGTAAGCGCAGAGATCTCACGCTCGAGCTCGCTCGCCTGGGCAAGTTGTCGCTGTAACACGTTAGCAAAGACCGGCAAGTCGTTGGCTTGTGGCGTGGATTGATTCTCAGCATAGCGGTCAGGCGCAAGAACATGAAGCCGGACCCACGTTTGGCCGGGGGGCGATTTCAAAGCGCGCCCAATGCCGTCCGCAAGCAACCGTGCGAGGTCAGGAGCCAATTCCACATCTAGCTCAACAACAAGCGTCACGTCTACGATGGGCATGCTGTCACACCCCGATCAATCCGCCGTCTCTGGCGCGCGAAAGGACTTGCTGTAGAAGCCGGAGGGGTCGAAACAGCAAACCTGGCGCTTTCCGGAAGAGAGCATGTCGCAAGCGTCGCCAATCCGCTTTGCGCGGGTCTTGGGTTGTTTGGCCGATGTAATCCAGTGTATCCAGTCCAGGCGTGCGATGGTTGTGATATCGCGCCAAACGCTCCGTGCCTCGGGAGCCGCAGCCAGGGCCGCTTCCAGATCTGAAGGAACCTCTGGCTCAGGCTCTTGCTCGACAGGCTGAATCTCCAGCGCAACTACGTCGCCAACAGTCGCGCTCGCCGTGTCCTGAAGTGCTTTACTTACCCGAAGCCAATGACCCCGTTGGCCATCCGGCTCGAGAGTAGCGGTGAAGCGGTGGCCGTTGATCTTGCCGACTACGGTGGTTCTTCCGCGTCTCGGCAACCTTTCACTTGCAACCCTTGGCAGCACTACGAATGCCCAGGAAGAATCGCCGTCAGGCTTGAGAGGCCGAAGCAGCTTTGTCTTGAATCGAGATCTCTGGTTCGCTTGAGTCATTGGATACACTCTGACGAATCGTGTTAACCGGCGCGCTGCCACCGCTGCCCACCAATTTGAAGCACCATACGGGCCGTATTGCCTCGCCGAAGAGTGTTACCCGAGACTGATTGGGAAAGCTGCGACACGACCATGTGCGGGCGGTTGCGAGTCGGCTGATGAGCGTTGCGAGTTCGTGCTGAGAATTGCGGATCGATTGCAGCAAATCGACCGGATTGAGTGATTTGACACGCAGGCGTTCCTGCGTTCACTTTCCAGCGCGGGAGCAAGCCTTCGTTCGAACGGCCCGGCGAAACGTTCGACCGAGCAACGGGAGCAGCTCACTCCTCAGCGCGACGAGCCGCTCCCAGCCCCCACGAGGCTCGTCGGCGGCGTGACGGCGCCGTCGGTGTCCCAGCCGCCGCCCAGCGCGGTCGCGAGGTCGACGGCCGACAGGCGCACGTTGCGCGCCGCGATGATCTGCAGCGTTTGCGCCTGCAGCAGTTGGCGCTGCGCGTCGAGCACCTCGAGATACGGCGAGTAGCCGGAGCGATAGCGCAGGTCCGACAACTCGAGCACATGCGCGAGCCGGTCCTTGCGCTCGGTCTGCGCCGCGAGACCGGCGCGCGTGGTTTCGTTGGCGGACAGCGCGTCGTGCGCGTCGCGAAATGCCGCCTGCACGGTCTTGGTGTACGAGACGACTACCGCGTTGCGCCGCGCGGTCTGCGCTTCGACGTTCGCGTCGATCGCCTGCAGGCCAAACAGCGGCTGGAGCAGCGCGCCCGCGAGCGTCCAGATCGCGGCCGGACCGCTGAACAGGTTTTTGAGCGCGCCGGCCTCGGTGCCGAAGGCGCCGGTCAGCGATATCGACGGGTAGTAGTCGGCGCGCGCGACGTCGATGCGCAGGTTCGCGGCGGCGAGCTGCGCCTCCGCCTGGCGGATGTCGGGCCGGCGGGCGAGCAGATCGGACGGCAGCCCCGCGGGAATCGCCGGCACGGTCGTCATCGTCGTCATCGCGACGTCGCGCGCGAGCGCCGGCGTGTAGACCTCGCGCGGGCTGCGTCCGAGCAGAACGGCGAGCGCCGACTCGTATTCCACCACCGCGCGGCGCGCGGCCGCGATGTCCGCCATGACGCTCGCGCGCTCCGCCTGCGCGGTGCCGAGGTCGTAGTCGCCGATGATGCCCGCGTTGTAGCGGTCGGTCTGCAGCTCCACCGACTCGTTGCGCGTCTTCAGCGTCTGCTGCAGCAGCGAGAGCTGCGCGTCGGCTGCGAGAAGGTTGAAGTAGAAGCGCGCGGTATCGGCTTCGACCATCGTGCGCACGACTTCCTGCCCGTACTGCGACGCCAGCAGGTCGGCCTGCGCCGCGCGCGTCGCGGTGCGGAACTTGCTCCACAGGTCGACTTCGTACGACGCCCGTAGCGCCACGCGGAAATCGTTGCTGTAGGGCGAAAAGTTCGACGGCAGCGGATTGGAGCCCGACTGCGTCGAGCGGCTGCGGCTTGCCCCGACGCCGAGGTCCACCGACGGGAAGAGGTCGGCCTGCGACAGCGTGACCTGCGCGCGCGCGAGCTGGACCCGCGCCATCGCGGCGCTCAGATCGAGGTTGTTCGCCCTGGCCTCGTCGACCAGCTTGTCGAGCGTGGGATCGCCGAAGGCGGTCCACCAGCGCGCGAGCGCTTCGCGCGGCACCGGCGCGGCGGACGCGGCGGGCAGGTCAAGTTGCGGCGGCGCGGTGGGCGTCGTCGTGCAGCCAGCGATGGCGAGCGCCACTGCCAGCGCGATCGCGGGAAGGGAGTTACGCATGATCGTCTCCATGCGACGTGATGGGCGGATGCCCCGGCGTCGCGGGCGGACCCTTGGTGCGATGGCGGTCGCGCACCTCGGCGAACATCTCTTCGCGGCTGCGCTTTTCGTTCAGCTTGAAGTCCTCGAAAAAGCGGAAGAACAGCGGCACGAAGAACACCGCGAGGAAGGTGGCGGCGAGCATCCCGCCCATGACGCCGGTGCCGACCGACGTGCGCGCGCCCGCACCCGCGCCGGTCGCCAGCGCCAGCGGCAGCACGCCGAGGATGAAGGCCAGCGACGTCATCAGGATCGGCCGGAACCGCAGCCGCGCCGCTTCCAGCGCCGCGGCGGACGCCGACATGCCCTGGTGATACATCTGCGAGGCGAACTCCACGATCAGGATCGCATTCTTCGACGCGAGGCCGAGCAGCGTCACGAGGCCGATCTGGAAGTACACGTCGTTGGTGTGGTGCGAGATGTAAACCGCCGCGAGCGCGCCGAACGTGCCGAAGGGCAGCGCCAGCAGCACCGACAGCGGCAGCGACCACTTCTCGTACTGCGCCGCGAGGATCAGGAACACCATGATCACCGCGAGGCCGAGCGCGAAGGTCGACGCCCCGCTCGAGCGCTTCTCCTGGAACGACGTGCCGCCCCAGTCGAAGCTGAAGTCCGACGGCAGCACTTCCCTGGCGATCGCCTCGACGCGCGCGATGGCCTGCCCCGAGCTCACGCCCGGCGCCGCCGACCCGATGATCTTCACCGCCGGCAGGTTGTTGAAGCGGTTGAGCGTGTCCGGGCCCGACGTGTAACGCACCGTGGCGAGCGACGACAGCGGCAGCATGTCGCCCTTGGTCGAGCGCACGTAGATCGATCCGATGTCGTCGGGTCGCGAGCGGTAGGACGCATCGGCCGACATCAGCACCTGCCAGGTGCGGCCGTACTTGTTGAAGTCATTCACGTAGTACGTGCCGAGCGTCGCGGCGAGCGTGTTGAACACCGTATCGATGGGCACGCCGAGCTTTTTCGCCTTTTCGCGATCGACGTCGACGGTGAGCTGCGGCACCGTGGCGCGCCACAGCGTCTGCGCGCCGCCGAGCTGCGGGTCCTGGTTGGCGCGGGC
>JBDSLT010000143.1:0-3228 GCA_039916265.1 Casimicrobiaceae bacterium
CGCGCGAATAAGTCGTGTCTGACCCCACTTAAAGCGACAGGGGCAGCTTGCGCAGGCGCTTGCCGGTGGCGGCGGCGATGGCGTTGGCGACGGCGGGTGCGATCGGCGGCACGCCGGGCTCGCCCACCAGCCCTTCGATCGTCGTGATGTCGGCACCCGGCTTCAATGCGGACAGCGGCGTCTGGCACGAGCGCACCGGTAGGCCTTCGAGGTACACGGTGCAGGCGCCGCACAGCGACATCCCGCAGCCGTACTTCGTCCCCGTGAGGTTGAGGCCGTCGCGCAGGATCCACAGCAGCGGCGTATCGGTCGAAACGCTCGACGCGATGTCGACTCGCTCCTTGTTGACAAAAAAGGTGGGCATCGGCTGCTCCCGCGGGGATTCGCGCCGCGAATGCGACGAAGCAGCAATGGTAGGCGAATGCGCGTTGCTGCGCCAATGTGACAAACACCCGTGATGGCCGCATGCGCGCGCGATCCTGAGTGAGACGCGCGCGAGGTCGAATAACCCCACTGCCACCCGGGACGAATCGCTCGGCGCGCTATAATCCGCTGCTCGCAAACATCACGGAATCGACGCCGCCATGGAAGCCGAACAGATCAATCTCATCGCCCATACGCTGGACGGCGTCGCCACGCGCACGGCCGAGCTGCGGAGGTATCTTTGACTTCGAGGCGAAGCGCGAACGTCTCGAGGTGGTGACCCGCGAGCTCGAGGACCCGAACGTCTGGAACGACCAGCCGCGCGCGCAGGCGCTCGGAAGGGAAAAGAAGGATCTCGACCAGGTCGTCGGCACGCTGAGCGCGCTTGCCGGCGGCCTCGCCGACGCGCATGGATTGTTCGAGCTCGCCCGCGGCGAGGACGACGATCCGACGCTCGCCGCGGTGCGCGACGACATCGCGAAACTCGAGCGCGCCGTGGCCGATCTCGAATTCCGGCGGATGTTCAACAACCCGCTCGATCCCGGAAGCGCGTTCATCGACATCCAGGCGGGCAGCGGCGGCACCGAAGCGCAGGATTGGGCGGCGATGCTGCTGCGGATGTACCTGCGCTACGCTGAGCGCAAGGGTTATCGCGTCGAGGTGCTGGAGGAGTCGCCGGGCGAAGTCGCCGGGATCAAGAGCGCGTCGGTCAAGGTCGACGGCGAATACGCCTATGGCTACCTGCGCACCGAAACGGGCGTGCACCGGCTCGTGCGCAAGAGTCCCTTCGACTCGAATGCGCGCCGGCACACGTCGTTCGCCAGCGTGTTCGTGTATCCGGAGGTCGACGACTCGATCGAAGTCGAGATCAATCCCGCCGACCTGCGCATCGACACCTATCGCGCGTCGGGCGCGGGCGGGCAGCACATCAACAAGACCGATTCCGCCGTTCGCATCACCCATCTGCCGACCAACATCGTCGTGCAATGCCAGAACGACCGCTCGCAGCACCGCAATCGAGCGGAGGCCATGGCGATGCTGAAGTCGAAGCTCTACGAGCTCGAACTGCGCAAGCGGCAGGCCGAGCAGCAGAAGCTCGAAGACGCGAAGACAGACATCGGCTGGGGGCACCAGATCCGCTCGTACGTGCTCGACCAGTCGCGCATCAAGGACCTGCGGACCAACTACGAGGTCGGCAACACGCAGGCGGTGCTGGACGGCGGGCTCGAGGATTTCATCGCGGCCAGCCTGAAGCAGGGCGTGTAGATGGCCGACAGTGCGAGGGCCGGGAATGCGACCGGCGCGGAGTCCGTAGCGGTCGACGAGAACCAGAGCATCGCCGAGCGGCGCGCCAAGCTCGCCGCGCTGCGCGAGCGGGGGGCGGCGTATCCGAACGACTTCCGGCGCGACGCGCTCGCGGCGGCGCTGCACGCCGCGCACGACGGCACCCCGAACGAATCGCTGGAGCCCCTGGTGCTGCGCGCCGCGGTGGCGGGCCGGATGGTGTTGAAGCGCGTGATGGGCAAGGCCTGTTTCGCGACGCTGCAGGACATGTCGGGACGCATTCAGCTCTACGTGACGCTCGACGGCGTGGGAAGCGACACGCTGGACGCGTTCAAGCACTGGGACCTCGGCGACATCGTCGGCGCGACGGGAACGCTGTTCAAGACCCGCACGGGCGAGTTGTCGGTGAAGTGCGACGCGGTGCGGCTGCTGGCGAAGGCGCTGCGGCCGCTGCCGGAGAAGTTCCACGGTCTCGCCGATCAGGAGCAGCGCTACCGGCAGCGCCATGTCGACCTCATCACCAACCCGGCGTCGCGCGACGTGTTCGTCAAGCGCTCGCTGATCGTGCAGGCCATCCGCGAATTCTTCGTCGGCCGCGGCTATCTCGAAGTCGAGACGCCGATGATGCATCCAATCCCCGGCGGCGCTGCCGCGCGGCCGTTTCGCACGCATCACAACGCGCTCGACATGGAGCTGTACCTGCGCATCGCGCCGGAGCTCTACCTCAAGCGCCTCGTCGTCGGCGGGCTGGAAAAGGTGTTCGAGATCAACCGCAACTTTCGCAACGAAGGCATCTCGACGCGGCACAACCCCGAATTCACCATGCTGGAGTTCTACGAGGCGTATCGCGACTACCAGTACCTGATGGACCTCACCGAGGAGCTGATCCGCGGGCTCGCTTCGAAGGTGCTCGGCACGATGGCGGTCAGCTATCAGGGGCAGTCGATCGACCTGGCGGCCAGGTTCGAGCGCCTGACGATGGCCGAGGCGATCCACAAGTACCACCCGCAGGTTCCGCTGCACGAGCTCGGCAGGGCCGAATACCTGCGAGAGGCGCTGGCGGCGCAGCATGTCGAGGTGCTGCCGACCGACGGCATCGGCATGCTGCAGCTCAAGCTTTTCGAGGCGACCACCGAGAGCAGGCTCGTGCAGCCGACGTTCATCGTCGCGCACCCGACCGACGTGTCGCCGCTCGCGCGCGCGAACGACGCCGATCCCGCCGTCACCGACCGCTTCGAGCTCTTCATCACCGGTCGCGAGATCGCCAACGGCTTCTCCGAACTGAACGATCCCGAAGACCAGGCGGCGCGCTTCGCGGCGCAGGCGCAGGCGAAGGAGGCGGGCGACGAGGAGGCGATGTTCTACGACGCCGACTACGTGCGCGCGCTCGAATACGGCCTGCCGCCGACGGCGGGCGAGGGCATCGGCATCGACCGGCTCGTCATGCTGCTCACCGACGCGCCGTCGATCCGCGACGTCATCCTCTTTCCCCAGCTCAAGCCCGAAGCGTAGCCGGCCGCG
>JBDSLT010000144.1:0-5736 GCA_039916265.1 Casimicrobiaceae bacterium
GACGCCGAGCTCTCGCAGGCGTCACTCGAGCTCAAGGTCGCCATCGAGCAGATGCGCGAGCAGGTCCAGAACCTGGAATGAGGCCCGCGCGGCCATGACGGTGATCGCGACCCATGCGCCGCCGGCCTCGGGGTGCCTGTTCGTCCTCGCAGCGCCCTCGGGCGGCGGCAAGACGAGCCTCGTGCGCGAGTTGCTGATCCGCGAGCCCGGCATCCGGCTGTCGGTGTCCTACACGACGCGCCCGCCGCGCCCCGGTGAGCGCGACGGCGTCCACTACCACTTTGTCGACGAAGCGAAGTTCGCGGCGTTGTTGAGCGCCGGCGAATTCCTCGAGCACGCGCACGTCCACGGCAACTGGTACGCGACGTCCGCGACGTGGTTGAAGCAGCAGATCCAGGACGGGCACGACGTCCTGCTCGAAATCGACTGGCAAGGCGCCGCGCAGGTGCGCCGGCTGATCCCGCCCGCCGTCCTCATCTTCATCCTGCCGCCGTCGCTCGCGTTGCTGAAGGAGCGCCTGGAAAAACGCGGCCAGGATTCGCCCGCGGTGATCGCGCTGCGCATGGATGCCGCGCGCGAGGAGATGCGCCACTGCGGTGAGTTCGATTATGTTATTATGAATCAGGAGTTTGCGAGGGCCGTCGACGATCTGTCCGTCATCGTTCGCGCCGCGCGCCTCACGGCGCCGCGACAGATGGTTCGCCACGCCCGCCTCATCGCGCAGTTGCTGAATCCTCAATAACCTTGGGATCGCCATGGCCCGCATCACGATCGAAGACTGTCTTGCCCGAATTCCCAATCGCTTCGAGCTGACGCTCGCCGCCACCAACCGCGCGCGCCAGATCACCGCGGGCTCCCCGCCGATGCTCGACGCCGACCGCGACAAGCCTACCGTCATCGCGCTGCGGGAGCTTGCCGCGGGAAAGATCGGCATCGAAATGCTGGTCAAGCCGCCGCCGACGCTTCCCACGAGCTGACCCGACCGTCCCGCGGTCATGTCGGAAATCGCGGAGTTCACCCGACACCTCGGCCACTACCTGCCGCCGCCTGACGTTGCGCTCGTCGAGCGCGCGTTCGAGTTCTCGGAATCCGCGCACCGCGGCCAGTTCAGAAAGTCCGGCGAGCCGTACATCACGCATCCGCTGGCGGTCGCCAGCATCCTTTCGCAGTGGCGTCTCGACGCCGAAGGCCTCGCCGCCGCTTTGCTCCACGATGTGATGGAGGACACCTCCGTCACGCGCAACGAGCTCGAGACGACGTTCGGGCGTCCCGTCGCCGAGATGGTCGACGGCGTCTCCAAGCTCGACCAGATCGAGTTCAACTCCCGCGAGGACCAGCAGGCGGAGAGTTTCCGCAAGATGCTGCTCGCGATGGCGCGCGACGTTCGCGTCATCCTCATCAAGCTCGCGGACCGGCTGCACAACATGCGCACGCTCGACGCGATGGCGCCGGCGCACCGCAAGCGCATTGCGCGCGAGACGCTCGACATCTACGCGCCGATCGCCAACCGGCTCGGTTTGAACGCGCTCTTCCTCGAGCTGCAGGACCTGTCGTTCAAGCAGCAGAATCCGATGCGCTACCGGATCCTCGCCGCTGCGATCAAGGCGGCGCGCGGCAACCGGCGCGAGGTCATGAACCGCCTGCTCGACGTGATGCGCGAGGGATTTGCGCGCGCGCACATCCCGGCCACGGTCAGCGGCCGCGAAAAGACGAGCTACTCCGTCTACCAGAAAATGCTGGAGAAGCACTACACGTTCTCGCAGGTCTTCGACATCTATGGCGTGCGCATCATCGTCGCCGACAAGACCGCGTGCTACGCCGCGCTGGGCGTGCTGCACGAGCTGTACAAGCCGATCCCGGGCAAGTTCAAGGACTACGTCGCCATCCCGAAGGCCAACGGCTACCAGTCGCTGCACACCACGCTGTTCGGTCCGTTCGGCACGCCGCTCGAGGCCCAGATCCGCACGCAGGACATGCACCGTGTCGCCGAAACGGGCGTCGCCGCGCACTGGCTCTACAAGCCGGCCGGCGAGCTCGATCTCGCCGAAGCGCAGCGCGAGACGCACCGATGGCTGCAGAGCCTGCTCGAGATCCAGTCGGAATCGCGCGATTCGAAGGAGTTCCTCGAGCACGTCAAGGGCGACCTCTTCCCCGACGAGATCTACGTGTTCACGCCGAAGGGCAAGATCATGGCGTTGCCGCGCGGCGCCACGGCGGTGGATTTCGCGTACGGCGTGCACACCGACATCGGGCACCACTGCGTGGCGGCGCGCATCAACTACGAACTGCTGCCGCTGCGCACCGAACTCAAGAATGGCGACCACGTCGAGATCCTGACCTCGCCCACTGCACGACCCAACCCTTCCTGGCTGTCCTTCGTCGCCAGCGGCAAGGCGCGCTCGCGCATCCGCCACTATCTGAAGGGCCTGCAGCAGAAGGAATCGGCCGCGCTCGGCGAGCGGCTTTTGAACCAGGCGCTCGCGACGCTCAGGGTGGAGCCTGACGCCATCTCCTGGGATCGTTGGGAAGCGCTCGCCAAGGAGTACGGCACGAAGACGCAGCTCGAAGTGCTGGCCGACATCGGGCTCGGCAAGCGACTGTCGTTCGTGGTAGCGCAGGCGCTGACGCGCCAGCAGGGCAAAGCGGAGGATGCTCCGCCGGCTTCGCCGTCGAAGCCCGGTTCGCTGACGTTGCGCGGCGTCGAAGGTGTCGCCATCCAGTACGCGCGCTGCTGCCGGCCCATTCCGGGCGACGCGATCGTCGGCCAGTTCCGCAAGGGCCAGGGCCTGATAGTGCACCTGCGCGATTGCGTGACGCTGCGCAAACAGCGTGTCGAATCGGGCGAACCGATCGACGTCGAGTGGGCGCCCGACGTGCAAGGCGTGTTCGATGCCGGCGTGCGCACGCTGGTCGCCGACCGCCGCGGCCTGCTCGCCGATCTCGCGACCTCGATCGGAGACGCCGACGCCAACATCGACAACGTCTCCATGGAGCGGCCCGACGGCGGCGACGTGCTCGCGATGTTCTTCAGCGTCCAGGTGCGCGACCGGCGCCACCTCGCGCAGGTGATGCGCGCGATGCACCGCGTGCCGGACGTGAAGCGCGTGCAGCGCGCGCGGACCTAGCCGGCGCTCTCAGCCTGCCGGCGGCTTCGCCGGAGACACGTACCAGTGCCCCTTGGGCACGACCTTGGCCCGGGCGGGTCGCCGATGCCGAGGGCGACGACGGTTGCGGCGAGCGCAGGTGGCGCGAGCGCCGACGAGACGATCGCAGCGACGATCAGCAGGCCCTTCACGCAGCCTCCCCGCCGCGCGCGATCATCAGGCTTTCTGCGGCGCGAGGATCTGCTGCAGTTCGCCCGACTGGTACATCTCGCGCATGATGTCGCAGCCGCCGACGAATTCGCCGTCGACGTAGAGCTGCGGCACCGTGGGCCAGTTGGAAAAGGCCTTGATGCCCTGGCGCAGCGCTTCGTCCTGCAGGATGTTGTACGTCGCGAAATCGTCGACGCCGCAGCGGCGCAGGATCTCGGTCGCCGTCGCGGAAAACCCGCATTGCGGGAACTGCGGCGTCCCCTTCATGTAGAGCACGACGCGGCTTTTTGCGACCTGGTCGCGGATGGTTTGCTGGATGTCGGCCATGGCGATGTCCCGGGAAACGATGGCGCGGATTCTACTCCTTCGCGGCAGGCGCCGAGTCCGAAGCCGCCGCCTTCCCGCACGCGCGGCGTCGCGCGCCACCGCGGCGGCGTCCCTACCACGAGACCTCGCGCTCGGGGGTCGCCGAGATGTTGTGGACCGCGAGGTCGGCGCCGTTCCACTCCGCTTCCGGGTCGAGGCGCAGGCCCACGGTCGCCTTGAGCGTCCCGTAGACGATGACCCCACCCACGACGGCCACCGCAAGGCCGGCGGCCGTTCCCGCCAGCTGCGCGACGGGCGAGACCCCGCCCATCCCGCCGAGGGCGGCGAGGCCGAATACGCCTGCGGCGACTCCGCCCCAAGCGCCGCACAGGCCGTGCAGCGGCCAAACGCCGAGGACGTCGTCGATCTTCCATCGATTCTGCGTCCACGAGAACATGAGGACGAACAGCGCACCCGCCACCAGGCCCGTGACGAGCGCGCCGATCGGATGCATCACGTCGGACCCCGCGCAGATCGCCACCAGCCCCGCCAGCGGCCCGTTGTGCGTGAAACCGGGATCGTTGCGGCCGGCGACGAACGATCCGAGCGTGCCGCCGGCCATTGCCATCAGCGAATTGAGCGCGACGAGACCCGAAACCTTGTCGAGGGTCTGCGCGCTCATCACGTTGAAGCCGAACCAGCCGACCGTGAGAATCCATGCGCCGAGCGCGAGAAAGGGAATCGACGACGGCGGGTGTGCGCTGACGCCGCCTTCGCGGTTGTAGCGGCCGCGGCGCGGGCCGAGCAGCAGGACGGCCACGAGCGCGATCCAGCCACCCATCGCGTGCACGACGACGCTGCCCGCGAAATCGTGGAACTCGGCGCCGAAGGCGTCCTTGAGCCAGCCCTGCAGGCCGAAGCGTCCGTTCCAGGCGATGCCCTCGAAGAACGGGTACACGAACGCGACGAGCGCCACCGTTGCGGCGATCTGGGGATTGAACCGCGCGCGTTCCGCGATGCCGCCCGACACGATCGCCGGGATCGCCGCGGCGAACGTGAGCAGGAAGAAGAAGCGCACGAGCTCGTAGCCGCTCTTCTGCGCCAGCACCGGCGCGGCAGCGAGGAAATTCGCACCGTAGGCCACCGTGTAGCCGATGAAGAAATAGGCCAGTGTCGACACGGCGAAGTCGACAAGGATCTTCATCAGCGCGTTGACCTGGTTCTTCCGGCGCACCGTCCCGAGTTCCAGAAACGCGAATCCCGCGTGCATCGCAAGCACCATCACGGCGCCGAGCAGGATGAACAACGTGTCGGTACTGGTCTTGAGCGTCTCCATCTCCCCTCCTCCGCCGACGTTTGCCGCCGCCTGCCCCTTGCGGGTGCCGGCGCGGCGACTACTCCTTGACCGCGCCGGTCAGCCCCGAAACGTAGTACTCGACGAAAAACGAGTACAGCACGGCGACCGGCAGCGAGCCCAGCAGCGCACCGGCCATCAGCGAGCCCCAGTGATAGACGTCGCCCTCGACCAGCTCGGTCACCACCGCGACCGGCACCGTCTTCACCTCTGAAGACGACACGAAGGTCAGCGCGTAGATGAACTCGTTCCACGACAGCGTGAAGGCGAAGATCCCGGCGGAAATGAGCCCGGGAACGGCGAGCGGCAGGATGATCTTCACGAGAATCTGCCAGCGGCTTGCGCCGTCGATCAGCGCGCATTCCTCCAGCTCGAAGGGAATCGACTTGAAGTAGCCCATCAGCAGCCACGTGCAGAAGGGGATCAGGAACGTCGGATACGTGAGGATGAGCGCGAGCCGCGTGTCGAAGAGCTGCAGCTTGTAGACGACGGTGGCCAGCGGAATGAACAGGATCGACGGCGGCACGAGGTAGGCGAGGAAGATCGCCATGCCGACGTAGCGCGCACCGTGGAAGCGCAGCCGCTCGATCGCGTAGGCGGCCAGCACGCTGCAGAACAGCGACAGCACGGTGGCGACCACCGCGATCAGCATCGTGTTCCACAGCCAGTCGGGATAGGAGGTTTCGAACAGGAGCTTGTTGACGTGCGCGAGTGTGGGATTCTTGACCCAGAACGGGTTGCCGTCGCGCGACAGGAGTTCCT
>JBDSLT010000145.1:0-3768 GCA_039916265.1 Casimicrobiaceae bacterium
ACGGCGATCCCCAGGCGGGCGGAATGATGCGCACACAGATTCCCAAGTTTCGCCTGCCGGACAGCGTCATCGACGAAGAGGTCGGCTACGTGCTCGACCAGGGGATCGAGTTTCGCGGCGGAACGCGTATCGACTCGCTGCGCGCGCTCCTCGCCGAAGACTACGACGCAGTGTTCGTCGGCAGCGGAGCGCCCCGCGGGCGCGACCTCGACCTGCCTGGCCGGCGCGAGGCTGCGAAGAACATCCACATCGGCATCGACTGGCTGTCGTCGGTGTCCTTCGGGCACACGACAAGGATCGGCAGGCGCGTCGTCGTGCTGGGCGGCGGCAACACCGCGATGGATTGCTGCCGCAGCTCGCGGCGCCTGGGTGGCGAGGAGGTTCACGTCGTCGTGCGCTCGGGCTTCGACGAGATGAAGGCCTCGCCGTGGGAGAAAGAGGACGCGATGCACGAAGGCATCCCGATCCACAACTACCTCGTCCCGAAGGTCTTTACCCACGACGGCGGGACGCTCACCGGAGTGACGTTCGGGAAAGTCGCGCCGCAGAAGGACGCCAGGGGCCGGCGCCAGCTCGTTGCCACCGGCGAGCCCGACGTGCATTTCCCGTGCGACGACGTGCTGGTCGCCGTCGGCCAGGAGAACGCGTTTCCATGGATGGAGCGCGATCTCGGCCTCGCCTTCGACGATCACGGCATGCCCGTCGTCGACAAGGCGACGATGGCCTCGTCGCTGCCGAATGTTTTCTTCGGCGGCGACGCCGCCTTCGGCCCGAAGAACATCATCTGGGCGGTCGCCCACGGTCACGACGCCGCGATCTCGATCGATCTCTTCTGTCGCGGCGATCCGCTCGGGAAGCGGCCGCCGCCGCACCAGAATCTCGTCTCGCAGAAGATGGGCATCCACGAATGGAGTTACGACAACGCGATCCATGGCGACAAGCGTTATCGCGTTCCCCTGAAGGACAAGGTGATCGCGCTGAAGGACATCCGCACGGAAGTGGAGCTGGGCTTCGACCCGGTGCTCGCCTACGCCGAGGCGCAGCGCTGCCTCAACTGCGACGTGCAGACGGTGTTCACCGACAAGCTGTGCATCGAGTGCGACGCCTGCGTCGACATCTGCCCGATGGACTGCATCACGTTCACGCGGAACGCGGACGAGCCGGTGCTGCGCACGAAACTGCAGGCGCCTGCGCCCGATTTCACGCAGGCGCTGTATGTCTCGTCGCCGGTCAAAACCGGACGCGTGATGGTGAAGGACGAGGACGTCTGCCTGCACTGCGGCCTGTGCGCCGAGCGTTGCCCGACCGGGGCCTGGGACATGCAGAAGTTCCTGCTCGAAGTCGCGCATGCCGACGACCGCTGCCGGACCAGGCATGCGCCGGCGGCTTCGGTGGGCGCCGCGGTGGCCGCCGACTGACATGGCGCTGAAGCAACTCGCCCGCGTCAACGATTTCGTCGTCAAGTTCGCCAACGTCAACGGCTCGGGCTCGGCGTCGGCGAACGGACTCTTCGCCAAGGCGGTGCTTCGGATGGGCGTGCCGGTCGCGGCGCGCAACATCTTCCCCTCGAACATCCAGGGTCTCCCGACCTGGTACGAGGTGCGGATCAGCGAGGCGGGCTGGCGGGGTCGCCGCGGCGGCGTCGACCTGATGGTCGCGATGAATCCACAGACGTGGGAGAAGGACCTGGCCGAAGTCGAGCCCGGCGGCTACCTGTTCCACGATTCCACGAAGCCGCTGCCGCCGTCGAAGCTGCGCGCCGACATCAACACGCTGGGGGTGCCGCTCACCGCGATCTGCAACGCCGAGTATTCGGATACGCGCCAGCGGCAGCTGTTCAAGAACATCATCTATCTCGGCGCGCTTTCCGCGCTGCTCGACATCGACGCGGCGGAGATCGAAAAGCTTTTCGCCGAGCAGTTCAAGGGCAAGGAGTCGCTGCTCGACTCGAACCGCAAGGCGCTCGCGATGGGGTGCGACTACGCGCTCGCGAACTTCTCCTGTCCGCTGCCGCTGCGCGTGGCGCGGCGCGACAACGTGGGGGAGCGCGTGTTCATCGACGGCAACGCCGCGGCGGCGCTGGGCGCGGTTTACGGCGGCGCGACGGTCGCCGCCTGGTATCCGATCACGCCGTCGTCGTCGCTCGCCGAGGCGTTCCAGAAATACTGCCGGAAATTCCGCGCCGAACCGGCCAGTGGTCGCAAGCGCTACGCGATCCTGCAGGCCGAGGACGAGCTCGCGTCGGTGGGTATGGTGATCGGCGCCGCGTGGAACGGCGCGCGGGCGTTCACCACGACGTCGGGCCCCGGCGTGTCGCTGATGCAGGAATTCCTGGGACTCGCGTACTTCGCCGAGATCCCGGTAGTGCTCTTCGACGTGCAGCGCGGCAGCCCGTCGACGGGGATGCCCACGCGCACGCAGCAGGCGGACCTGCTGTCGTGCGCCTACGCGTCGCACGGCGACACCAAGCACGTGATGCTGCTGCCCGAGGATCCGCGCGAGTGCTTCGACATGGCTGCGCAGGCCTTCGATCTCGCCGACCGCCTGCAGACACCGATCTTCGTCATGCTCGACCTCGACATCGGCATGCAGGACTGGCTCGTCGAGCCGTTCGCGTGGGACGACAGCCGCCGGATGGACCGCGGCAAGGTGATGACCGCGGCGATGCTCGACGCGGGCAAGGAGTTCGGCCGCTACCTCGACGTCGACGGCGACGGCATTCCCTATCGCACCTATCCGGGAACGCATGCGGTCAAGGGCAGTTACTTCACCCGCGGCACCACCAAGGACCGCTACGCGCGCTACACGGAAGAGGGCCCCGCGTACGTCGACAACATGCAGCGGCTGCTGCGCAAGTTCGAGACTGCAAAGACCCTGCTGCCCAAACCGGTGATCGAACGGGCGTCCGGATCCACGCGCGCCGGCGTCATCTGGTTCGGATCGACGGGCGCGGCGATGGCCGAATCGCTCGCCGAGCTGGAAAGGCAGGGCGTACACCTCGACCGGATGCGCGTGCGCGCTTTTCCCTTCCAGGACGAAGTGGGCGACTTCATCGCCGAGCACGAGCACCTGTTCGTCGTCGAGCAGAACCGCGACGCGCAACTCAAGATGCTGCTGGTCAACGAGTGCGGCGTCGATCCGGCGAAGCTGATCTCGGTGCTGAACTACGACGGCACGCCGGTTACCGAGCGCTTCATCACGCGGGAGATCGCCGAGAAGGCGCGCTTGTTCAACGTGACGCCGCTGCCCGGGATCCGGCACGCGGGAACCCGCGGTGCCGGCGGTCACGCCGCCGACTGACTGCCCTCCTGTCCCGCAATTCCTGATCGCGATTCTCGCCCATGACCTATCTCGCCAAGCCGAAGCTCCACCATCCCGGACTGCCCAGGAACACCCTCGGCTACACCCGCCGCGACTACGAGGGCGCCGTGTCGACGCTGTGCGCCGGCTGCGGCCACGACTCGATTTCCGCAGCGATCATCCAGGCGTTCTTCGAAATGAACCTGGCGCCCCACCGCGTCGCCAAGCTGTCGGGCATCGGCTGCTCGTCGAAGACGCCGACCTACTTCCTCGGCAACTCGCACGGCTTCAACAGCGTGCACGGCCGCATGCCGTCGGTGCTGACCGGCGCCGCGCTTGCGAACAAGGATCTCATCTATCTCGGCGTGTCGGGCGACGGCGATTCGGCGTCGATCGGCCTCGGACAGTTCGCGCATGTGCTGCGCCGCGGCGTCAACATGGTCTACATCGTCGAGAACAACGGCGTCT
>JBDSLT010000146.1:0-3883 GCA_039916265.1 Casimicrobiaceae bacterium
CATGCTGAGGATCATTGACAACTGTGGCGCCTTCGCCCTGGCATTTGCAGGAATTCCGGCTTTACTTTGGCGCCGGGCATCCGGAGAATGTATGCGTTATCCGCCCCTCGCGCAAGGCGAGCGAAGACCCGTGGCACGCGAATTGCGAGCGCATTGACGGATTGCTGAGCGTAGCTCACAGCCTCGGAATTGCAAAGACAGCGATGCCCGTACCCAATCAGGCCCTCCCCGGCGGATATCAGCTGCTGAACTATCGGATCGACCGCCAGATCAGCCGCGGCGGTTTTTCGATCGTCTATCGCGCTTTCGACGAGACCGGCGCGCCGGTCGCCATCAAGGAGTATCTGCCGTCGTCGCTGGTGCTGCGCACCGAGGGCGACATCGTCCGCGCGACGTCCGCGGAGAACATGACGTCGTTCCGCTACGGGATGAAGTGCTTTTTCGAGGAAGGCCGCGCGCTCGCCAAGATCAACCATCCGAACGTCGTCCGCGTGCTGAATTTCTTCCGCGCGAACGAGACGGTCTACATGGTGATGCGCTACGAGCGCGGGCGCACGCTGCAGCAGCAGATCCAGATGCGGCAGGACCAGATGTCGGAGCGCTTCGTGCGCCATGTGTTCATGCACCTGCTGAACGGCCTGCGCGAAGTGCACACGCACAAGCTGCTGCACCTCGACATCAAGCCTGCCAACATCTACCTGCGCACCGACGGCAGCCCGGTGCTGCTCGACTTCGGTGCTGCGCGCCAGACGCTGACAAGCAACCGTCCCAAGCTCGCGCCGATGTACACGCCCGGCTTCGCTGCACCCGAGCAATACCGGGACCCCGACCGCCTCGGCCCGTGGACCGACGTCTACGGCACCGGCGCATCGATGTTCGCGTGCCTCGCGGCGTTCGCGCCGCAGGCTGCCGACGCGCGCACCCAGGAAGACCACCTGGTGCCGGCAAAAAAAATCTGGGCCGGCCAGTATTCGGACAACCTGCTCGAAGTGATCGACTGGTGCCTGCGACTCGACCCGCTCGAGCGCCCGCAGAGCGTTTTCGCGCTGCAGAAGGCGATCCGCGACATCCCGCCGAAGAAGCGCAAGCTCACGCTGCTGGGGAGCCTCAAGCGCAAGTTGTTCTCCGAGATGAGCGCGTAGTTCGGACGAGGGCGTCGGGCACTTCGTATGCGCTTCACGATTTTTCAGGACTCCCGGAAGGGCGCGCGCAAGGTCAACCAGGATCGGCTCGCCTATACCTACGGTCGCGACACGCTGCTGCTGGTCGTCGCCGACGGTATGGGCGGCCATGCCGGCGGCGAGATCGCCGCGCAGATCTGCGTGCGGCTGTTCATCGAGCGCTTCCAGCAGGAAGCCAAGCCAGTGCTGCGCAATCCGCTCAAATTCCTGCAGGAGACGCTGCTGCGCGCGCACGCGGCGCTGGGCTCGTATGCGAACCAGTTCTCGATGCTCGAAACGCCGCGCACGACCTGCGTCGCCTGCATCGTGCAGGCGAGCCACGCTTACTGGGCGCACGCCGGCGATTCGCGCTTCTACCTGTTTCGCCAGGGCGCGCTGATCGGCAGCACCAAGGACCACTCGAAAGTGCAGTACCTCGTCGACCAGGGCCTGATCGGCCCCGCCGACATCTCCGAGCACCCGGACCGCAACAAGGTGTTCAGCTGCCTCGGCGGCCTCGTGGACCCGGTGATCGATCTGTCGCGCCGCACGCCGTTGCGTAACGGCGACGTGATGGTCCTGTGCACCGACGGCGTCTGGACCGGCCTGTCGCAGGGCGAGATGGCGACGTGGCTCACCTCGGCGCCGATCCTCAACACGGCGCCGAAGATGATGGACCAGGCCGAGAAGAAGGGCGGCCCCGACGGCGACAATCTGTCGGCGATCGTCGTGCGCTGGGGGCCCGAGACGCTCACCGACGACCCGCAGAGCACCGTGACCGACACGCTGGGCCTGGGCGAGTTCGCCACCGAGATCGACCACACGATGACGCTGAAGCAGCGTCGCGGCCCGCAGCGCGACCTCACCGACGACGAGATCGAGCGCGCGATCGCCGAGATACAATCGACGATCCAGAAATACCGGAAATAGGCATCAGCGTGCGCTGCCTCGTCATCGACACCGAAACCACGGGCCTCGACCCGAAGCAGGGACATCGCATCATCGAGATCGGCGTCGTCGAGCTTTCGCAGCGCCGGCCGACGGGCCGGCACCTGCATTTCTACCTCGACCCCGGGCGCGAAATCGACGCCGGCGCGACCGAGGTGCACGGCATGACCTGGGACGATCTGCGGGACAAGCCGCGCTTCGCCGATATTGCCGCCGACCTGGCCGAGTTCGTGCGCGACGCCGATTGGATCATCCACAACGCGCCGTTCGACGTCGCCTTTCTCGACGCCGAGTTCGACCGCGTCGGCCTCGGCGGCTGCGCGGGCCTTCACCGGACGCTGATCGACACACTGGCGCTCGCGCGGGAGACGTTCCCCGGCAAGCGCAACAACCTGAACGCGCTGTGCGAGCGCTTCGGCGTTTCGAACGCGCAGCGGACGCTGCACGGGGCGCTGCTGGACGCCGGCCTGCTGGCCGACGTCTATCTCGCGATGACGCGCGGCCAGGAAACGCTGATGATGGACATCGCGGCACCGCCGGCGCGCTTCGCGGGCGATGCCGGCGCGGCGGCGCTCGCCGCGGCGTCGCGTCCTGCGCTGCGGATCATCGTGCCGTCGCCCGACGAGCTCGCGGCACACCGCGCCTATCTCGAGGCGCTCGACCGCGATTCCAAGGGGAGCTGCCTCTGGCTCGGGCTCGAGCGCGAGCAGGCCGCGTAGTCCCGGGCAGCACCATGGCAACGCCACCCCCACTGCGTTCGCAGCCGTCAGGACGACGCGCAAGCCCTCCTTCGGGCGGTCCGGCGGAAGGCTAGGATCATGTCGGCGTCGTTGCCTGTCACGTTGTCGTCATTTCCCGCGTCGATACTGGCGCCGGTGCAGACCGATCCGGCCGCGCCCGCCATGCCCGCGCCGCCAGGCGCCCAATCCACGCAGCGACCGGCCGACGCGGGCGCGGCAATCCCCGATCCGTCGCCGATCAACCGCGAGCTGTCGCTGATCGCGTTCAACCGGCGCGTGCTGGCGCTCGCCGCCGACGCTGGCGTTCCGCTGCTCGAGCGGCTGCGCTTCCTCACGATCGTCGGCAGCAACCTGGACGAGTTCTTCGAAATTCGCGTTGCCGGCCTCAAGGAGCTGTTGCGCACCAAGATGCCTCCGGCAGGGATGTCGCTCGCCGCGTTGCGCACGTTGCTCACCGACGTGAGCGGCGTCGCGCGCGCGCTGATCGACGATCAATACCGGCTGCTGAACGAAGCGATCTTTCCCGCGCTCGCTGGTCACGGGGTGCGGCTGCTCGGCCGCGCCGATCGCTCGCCCGCCGAGCGCGCGTGGGTGGGCGATTTCTTCCAGCGCGAGGTGCGACCGCTGCTGACGCCGATCGGTCTCGATCCGGCGCATCCGTTTCCCCAGATCGTCAACAAGTCGCTCAACTTCGTCGTCGAGCTCTCCGGCCACGACGCATTCGGCCGCGCGACGACGATCGCCGTGGTCAAGGCCCCGCGGCTCGTTCCGCGCGTGATCAAGCTGCCGCCCGAGATCAGCGAAGCCGAGCACGAGTTCCTGCTGCTCTCCTCGGTGATGCACGCGCACCTCGGCGATCTGTTCCCGGGCCGCGAGATCGTGGCGTTCTCGCAGTTCCGGGTCACGCGCGACGCGGACCTGTGGATCGACGAAGAAGAGGTGAAGAATCTGCGCCAGGCGCTGCAAGGCGAGCTGCCGCAGCGGCAGTTCGGCATTCCCCTGCGCCTCGAAGTCGCCGAATCGTGTCCCGAGCAC
>JBDSLT010000147.1:0-5672 GCA_039916265.1 Casimicrobiaceae bacterium
GAAACGCGCCGGCCGGCGGCGAGCGAGCGCGTCATCGCATCCGAGTCCTCCGGTTGCACGCCGATGATGGCGACTTCGGGCCGCACGCGCTTCACGTAGCTCGCAACGCCGCTGATCAACCCACCACCGCCGACGGCCACGAAGATGGCATCGAGCGCCCCCTCGCACTGGCGCAGGATCTCCATGCCGATCGTTCCCTGCCCCGCGATGACGTCCGGGTCGTCGTACGGATGCACGAACGTCGCCCGCGACTTCGCCTGCAGCGTGAGCGCATGCGCATACGCGTCGCTGTACGAATCGCCATGCAGGATGACCGACGCCCCGCGCGCCTCGACCGCCGCGATCTTGATGTTCGGTGTCGTCACCGGCATCACGATCGTCGCCTTGCATCCGAGTTTCTGCGCCGCCAGCGCCACGCCCTGCGCGTGATTGCCCGCGGAGGCCGCGATCACGCCGCGCGCACGCGCCGCCGGCGCGAGGTTCGCCATCTTGTTGTACGCGCCGCGCAGCTTGAACGAGAACACCGGCTGCTGGTCCTCGCGCTTCAACAGCACGCGATTGCCGAGACGGCGCGACAGCACGGGCGCCAGTTCGAGGGGCGTCTCGATCGCGACGTCGTAGACCTTCGCGGTGAGGATCTTCTGCAGGTAATCGACAGGCATGGGCTGACGCGGCCGCGCGCGAGAAGAGCAACGGGCGAGCGTAGCAGGAAAGCACCGGCCGCGGAAACGCCTGCGCTCGGGGCAACCCGAGCCCGAGAGCGACGCAACGCGGCACCACCCTCGCGCCGACCGCCAACACGCCCGCCGGATTCTGCTACGCTCCCCGAGCCATGCTGCCCGCCACGGACACCTCCAGCACGCTCGCCGTCGTCGACATGGGGTCGAACAGCTTCCGGCTCGAGCTCGGCCGTGTCGAGGGCGAGCAGATCTTCCGGCTCGATACCTGGCGCGAGACGCTGCGCATGGGCGCTGCGCTCGACGACCTCGGCCGGATCACGCCGCTCGCACGCCGCGCCGCGATCGCATGCCTGGCGCGCTTCGCGGAACGGCTGCGCGGCCTGCATCCTTCCGCCGTGCGTGCCGTCGCGACCAATACGTTCCGCGTCGCGACCAACGCCACGCAGTTTCTCGAGGAAGCGGAGGCCGCACTCGGCTTCCCCATCGACATCATTTCGGGACACGAGGAAGCGCGGCTCATCTACCTCGGCGTCGCGCACGTGCTGCCGCCCTCGCGCGAGCCGCGGCTGGTCATCGACATCGGCGGCGGCTCGACGGAGTTCATCATCGGTCGCGGCCTCGACGCCGAACGGCTCGAATCGCTGAAGATGGGCTGTGTCACGTACATGCAGCGCTTTTTCGCCGACGGGCAGCTTCGCGCCGACGCCTTCGTCGCGGCGGAGACCGACGCCCGCGCCGAGGTCGAGGCGATCGCGCGCGAGTTCGGTCGCGAGCACTGGCGCGAGGCGTATGCGTCGTCCGGCACCGCGCTGGCGCTGGCCGAGATCCTCGAGCAGAACGGGATGTCGGCGGGCGGCATCACGCCGCAGGGCCTGCAGCGGCTGCGCAAGCGGATGGTCGGCGCCGGCCACGTCAAGCGCTTGAAGCTCGCAGGGCTGAAGCCGGAGCGCACGCCGGTGCTGGCCGGCGGCCTCGCCATCATGGCCGCAGCGCTGGCCGAGCTCGCGGTGCCGCGGATCAATCCCGTCGGCGGCGCGATGCGCCTCGGCGTGTTGTACGACCTGCTCGGCCGGACCGCGCATCAGGACATCCGCGCCGCGACGGTCGGTCGCTTCGTCGAGCGCTACCACGTCGATCGCCCGCACGCCGAGCGGGTGGCAGCGATGGCGAAGCAGCTCTATCTGCGCGCCACCGCGAAGCCGCGCCCCGATTCCGCGCAGCACCTCGAGTGGGCCGGGCTGCTGCACGAGGTCGGGTACATGGTTTCGCACCTCGGCTTTCACAAGCATGGCGCCTACATCCTCGAGCACGCCGACATGCCGGGATTCTCGGCGCAGGAGCAGCAGCGGCTTGCGCATCTCGTGCTGGGCTGCCGGGGCGGTCTCGCCAAAGTGGCGCCGTTGCTTGCGGATCCGGACATGCGCGCGCAGTTCCTCGCACTGCGCCTGGCCGTCCTGATCCATCACGCGCGCGGCCCCATCGCGAGGCCGCGGATGGCGATTCGTGTCGACCGCGCCCTGCGCCTCGGGGTGTCGGCGAGCTGGCGCAAGGCGCACCCGCTGTCGTCGTACCTCCTCGATCAGGAAAGCGACGAGTGGCGCGCGCTCGGTTTTCCGTGGAAGACGGTGCGCTGAGGTGCGGCGGTCAGCGCATTACACTTTCCGGGTGCTCTGCCACATCGCGATGACGGCGCCCGTCGGGTCCTTGACGATGGAGAACTTGCCGAAGTCCATCACCGGCGTGACGTCCATGATCAGTGTCGCGCCCAGGTCCTTCGCCTTCTTCGTGGACGCGACGATGTCGTCGACGGCGACGTAAGGAAGCCAGTGCGGCGGGATACCCGGATCGGGCGCCGTCATCATCCCCCCGCCGGTGCCCTCCCCCACGTTGACCATCGTGTAGCTCTTGCCGTCCGGCATCGGCATGTCGGACACCTCCCACCCGAACAGCTTGGTGTAGAACTCCTTCGCCTTCGGCAGGTCGTGCGTCGTCAGCTCGACATGAACGAACGGATTTGCCATTGCAGTCTCCTCAAGTGTCGCGACACCGCCGCCCCATCCAGTCCGCGGACCGGCAGACGCGCCTACAGGAAGTCGGGACTCACCACGGTCTTCAGCACCACCGCGGCGCCTTCTTCGCGCGCGCGATTGGACAGCCACCAGGCGGCGCCCTTGCGCACCGACCAGTAGGTCTCCTCCCCGGAAAGCAGGAACGACGCGGCCATGCCGAGCGTCGGCTGGTGGCCGACGATCAGCACAGGCTCGCGCGAATCGGGCCAGTTCGCCGCGGCCAGCAGCGCACCGACGGAGGCGCCGGGCGCAAGCTCGGGCACCGTCCTGAACTTGCGCGGCAGCGCCGCCGCGGTCTGCTGCGCGCGGTCGGCCGGAGACACGAGGATGCGGCAGGTGTCGGGCAGATGGCGCTCGAGCCATTGCGCCATCCGCTCGGCCTGCTTCATACCCTTCGACGTGAGCCGCCGCCCGAGATCGGGCTCTCCGGCCTCGGCTTCGCAGTGCCGCCACAGGATGAGGTCCATCAGCCGGCCGTTGCGCGTACGCCCATCCGCGCCAGCAGCTGCGCCTGCGCGCACACGGCGCGCTCGCCCTTCCCCGGCTTGCGCTTGACCCACGAGCCGTCCGCGTGCAGTTCCCAGGCATCGACGTTGTCGGCGAGATAGGCGTCCAGCCCCTCGTCGACGACGCGCCGGCGCAGCTCGGGATCGAGCACTGGAAAGGCGACCTCGATGCGCCGGAACAGGTTGCGACCCATCCAGTCGGCCGACGCGAGCCACACGTCGGGCTCGCCGGCGTTCTCGAAATACCAGACGCGGTGGTGCTCGAGAAAGCGCCCGAGGATCGAGCGCACGCGGATGTTCTCGGAAAAGCCCGGCACCCCCGGGCGCAGCGCGCATGCGCCGCGCACGACGAGATCGATCTCGACCCCCGCCTGCGAGGCGGCCTGCAGCGCGCGGATCACGCCTTCCTCGACGAGCGCGTTCATCTTCGCCTTGATGCGCGCGGGCCGGCCCTCCTTGGCATGGCGCGTTTCGCGGCGAATCATCTCGACGATGCGTCGGTGCATGGTGAACGGGGCGAGGAGCAAGCGTTTCAGCTTCGCTGCCCTGGCGAGGCTGGTGATGTGCAGGAACACCTCGTTCACGTCGGCGCACACGTCGGCATCGGCGGTGAGCAGGCCGAAGTCCGTATAGAGCGCCGTCGTGCGCGGGTGATAGTTGCCGGTGCCAAGGTGCGCGTACGACACGAGCCTCGACCCGCCCGCGGCGTCGTGCTCGCGCCGCAGCAGCAATGCCAGCTTTGCGTGTGTCTTCAGGCCGAACACGCCGTACACGACCTGCGCGCCCGCGCGCTCGAGCTTTTCCGCCCAGTTGATGTTCGCCTCCTCGTCGAAGCGAGCCATCAGCTCGACGACGACCGTGACTTCCTTGCCGCGACGCGCCGCCTGGATCAGCGCTTCCATCAGAACGGAGTTCACGCCGGTGCGATAGACCGTCTGCTTGATCGCGACCACGTCGGGATCGTCGGCAGCCTGGCGGATGAAGTCGACGACCGGATCGAAGGTCTGATAGGGGTGATGCAGCAGGATGTCGCGCTGGCGGACGGCCGCGAGGATGTCGAGGCCGTTTGCCAGCCCGTCGGGCTTGCCGGGCGCGAACGGCGGATACTTGAGCGCGTCGATCTCGACCTGGTCGATCAGCGACGCGAGCCGCATGATGTTGACCGGACCGTCGCAGCGGTAGAGGTCCTCGTCGCCGAGCTCGAACTGCTTCAGCAGGAACAACGCGAGGTGCTCGGGACACGATTCGGCGACTTCGAGGCGCAGCGGAATGCCGAACTGCCGCTGCGGCAGCTCGCCTTGCAGCGCCTGGCGCAGATTCTTCACTTCCTCCTCGTCGATCCACAGGTCCGCGTCGCGCGTGACGCGGAACTGCGAGAACGCCACGATCTCGCGGCCCGGGAACAGCTCGCCGAGGTGCGCGTGCATCACCGACGAGAGCAGCAGGAATTCGTGCTCGGCTTCGCTGATCTCGGGCGGCAGCTTGATCACGCGCGGAACGAGCCGCGGGGCCTTGACCACGGCGATCGTCGTCTCGCGGCCGAATGCGTCGTGCCCGGAGAGCTCGACGATGAAGTTGAGCGACTTGTTGACGATCTGGGGAAACGGATGCGCCGGATCGAGACCGATCGGCGTCAGCAGCGGCCGCAGCTCGCGCTGGAAGAAATCGCCCACCCACGCGCGCTCGGCGGGCGAGCGGTCGGCGCGGCCGAGCAGCCGCACTCCGTGACCGGCGAGCGCGGGAAAGATCTCTTCGTTCAGCAGCCGGTATTGATCGTCGATGAGCGCGCGCGCAGCGCCGCTCACGTCGGCGAGCAGCGTGCGCAACGCGGCGAGCGACATCCCTGCCGGAGGCATCTTGGTGCGCAACAGCTCCTTGAGGCCGGCAACGCGAATTTCGAAGAACTCGTCCAGGTTGCTGCCGACAATGGTGAGGAAGCGCAGCCGCTCGAGCAACGGAACGCCGGCGTCGGCGGCGAGCGCCAGCACGCGCCGGTTGAACGCGATCAGCGACAGCTCGCGGTTGATCGGCGACGGATCCGGGATTGCCGCGCGCGCGACGGCCCGGCGCTCTGTGGTCGGGGAGCCTGGCGGCGCCGGCGCGACGGGCGCGGCCGGATCGGTCTGCATCGGCCCCAGTGTCGACGCGGGCGATGACGACAGCGTGACAGGCAACGACGCCGACACGGTCCTAGCCTTCCACCGGGCAGCCGCGAGGACGGCTTGCGCGTCGTCCTGACGGCTGCGAACGCAGTGGGGGTGGCGTTGCCATGGTGCTGCCCGGGACTTCGCGGCCTGCTCGCGCTCGAGCCCGAGCCATAGGCAGCTCCCCTTGGATTCGCGGTCGAGCGCCTCGAGATAGGAGCGGTGTGCCGCGAGCTCGTCGGACGACGGCACGATGATCCGCAGCGCAGGACG